>NZ_JBJIAL010000018.1:0-108986 GCF_045310895.1 Mycobacterium sp. SMC-18 | reverse complement strand
CACACCCAGCCAACCAGACACCCCAATCACAGGCCGACAGCAGCTGACCGTTCTACACCCTCAATCATGAAGAGCCAGTTTCCGCCGCTGTGCGGGATCCGACTGCGACCGCGTCGTCCGACCCGCACGACGCCCGGTATGTCGTACATCACCCATATCCGTGTATGGCACTCTACCTGCAAGTTTGATGGCAACGGCGCCGAACCGTCGACAGCTGCCCGACAGCGGGGACCGAGGTCGGGCAACAGTCGCGAATACCCCCGCGCGCTGACGACTCAAACAATTTGCTGGATAACGATGAGAAAACGGACAGGAAGTGGCTCTGGCTACCGACTTGTATTTGCGCAAACGGCCGAATGCGGGTACGAATACGGGGTGTTGTCGGCATTGCGCGCGGGCCAGGAGGCGTCGCAACCTCACGCGCCCGAGGCACCCGACGCACCCGCCGCCAAGTCCAAATGGCGCGATTCCAAACGCTACGTGTGGCTGCTGGGTCCCATCACCCCCGGAATGGTCGGCCTGTCGTGGCTGCTGGTCTGGCTCACCGGTATGGACGCGTTCTGGTGGACCGGATCGCTGCTGACGTTCGGGCTGGTCCCCCTGCTCGACCACATCGTCGGCCCCGAGGCCGAACAAGCCCCCGGCGACCTGCGCAGCCTGGAGGACGACCCGTTCTACCGGATTGCCACGCACCTCTTCCTGCCGGCGCAGTATCTGTCGCTGATCTTCGCCTGCTGGCTGTGGGCCGGCGGCGGCTGGGTGACCATGTCGCTGGCCGACAAGCTCGGCCTCATGGCCGCCGTCGGGACCGTCGGCGGTATCGCGATCAACGCCGCCCACGAACTCGGCCACAAGCGCGGCATGTCCGAGCGCCGGCTCTCCAAGATCGCCCTGGCCCAGACCTGCTACGGCCACTTCTTCGTCGAGCACAACCGCGGTCACCATGTGCGGGTCGCGACGCCGGAGGATCCGGCCAGTTCGCGTCTCGGCGAGAGTCTGTACGCCTTCATCGGCCGGTCTGTCCTCGGCAGCCTGCGGTCGGCCTGGAAGCTGGAATGCGACCGCCTGGCCCGCGTGCACAAGTCCAAGTGGTCGCTGCACAACGAGGTCCTCAACGCCTGGCTGCTCAGCGTCATCCTGTTCATCGTCCTGGCGGTGTGGTTCGGACCCGTTGTCGTGCCGTGGCTGTTCGGCCAGTCCGTCATCGGCATCTTCCTGCTGGAAACGGTCAACTACCTCGAGCACTACGGCCTGCGGCGGCAGAAAATGCCCAACGGCCGGTACGAGCGGGTGCGCGCCGGTCACAGCTGGAACAGCAACACCGTCATCGCCAACGTCTTCCTGTTCCACCTGCAGCGGCACTCCGATCACCACGCCAACCCGATGCGCCGCTACCAGGCGCTGTGCCATGCCGACGAGGCGCCGCAGCTGCCCGGCGGTTACGGCACCATGCTGCTGCTGGCCATCTGCCCGCCGTTGTGGCGCCGGGTGATGGACCCCCGCGTGCTGGCGCACTACGACGGCGACATCAGCCGCACCGCGCTGCAACCCGGCTACGAAGCCCGGCTGCGCAAGCGCTACCCCGCCGCGCGCTGAACCACGCCGCTCCTGCTGCCCGGCACATTCGCGCGCGTGGGCGACGCCCGCAGTCCCAGGTCGACCGCACCCGGATAGCACTCTGCCGGGTGCGAACCAGTGGTCCGCACCCGGCAGGGTGAACGAAAATCAGGCGGGTGAGACGCCGGCGCTCAGCACGCGGACCGCGCTGATCAGGCCGTCCATCAGGTTGCCCTGCTTGAACGACGCAGCCGCCGCGGAAACGCCCAGCGGAGCGGCCTCTTCGATACCGCGACCGCGGACCTCGGCGCCGTAGACGACCTCGATGGCCTTCTGGTCCGGCGAAACAGCCAGCAACACGGCGTTGTTCGGCGTCGGCACGGTGGCCAGCACCTCACGCGCGGTGGCGGCGGTGTCCGCACCCAGGTCGCCGATGTAGACGGCGAAGCGGGCGCCGGCGGCGCGCGAGCCGTACTTCAGGGCATCGTCCAGGAACACGAGGTCCTTGACCGGGAACGGGTAGTGCACCGACAACTCACCGGGTTCGGTGACGCCGGAGATGCGGCCGCTGTACGTGACGGCGTAGCCGTACGGCAGGTTGGCCGGATCGATGTTTGCGACCTCGGTCTGGCTACCACTTGCCACTTGCGCCACCTCCCACAGTCAGGTGCGAGTCATGGCCACCGTGGCCGTGATCCGCCGGTTCCTCGGCCGCCCACAGGATCGGCGCGTGGGTCCACTTGTCGGTCATTTTGTAGGTGTCCGGGTGCGGGCTCTTGCGCAGCAGGAACAGCGCGCCAAGCACCAGCAGCAGCGCCAGCGGCACCCCACCGAGCAGCGAATGAGTAAGTGCAATGCTCACGCGCAAACCGTATCAGTACGCACACCGCTCACGCTGAGGACAGGGGCAATCCGCACGTGGATGTCAGGCGGCGCCTTCGCCGAGGTACCGCACCCAGGCCGGATCGAGCTCTTTGACCGCCGAAAGCAGCCGCCAATGCTGGCCTTTGGGCGGCAGCGGCACCGCGTGCAGCGTCCAGCCGAGTTCGGTCAGCAGCCGGTCGGCCTTGCGGTGGTTGCACGGACCACACGCCGCGACGCAGTTCTCCCAGGAGTGCTCGCCACCGCGGCTGCGCGGCACGACGTGGTCGACGGTGTCGGCCTTGCCGCCGCAGTACGCGCAGCGGAACCGGTCCCGGTGCATCAGCGCGGCCCGCGTCATAGGAATGCGGGCCCGGTAAGGGACCCGCACATAACTACGCAGCCGGATGACCGACGGGACGGCGACCGCGCGGGTCGCCGAGTGTATGACCGGACCGGTGGGGTCGTCGTGCACCACATCGGCCTTGCCGCACAGCACCATGATCACGGCGCGCCGCATGGGCAGCGCGGTCAACGGTTCGTAGGTCGAATTCAGCAGCAGGACGCGGCGGCGGCCCCAGAGCGAGCCGACAGATCCCTCTGCGGAACTCGATTCGACTGCATGCAGGGGTGATGACAGTGCCGGGCTTGACACAGGCAAGCCCGCCGCGGCGCCGTGAAGTCTGTGGCCGCGGACCTTCCTCCGTTGCGACATACGTCCTCCGTGGTGACAGTCCACCACGGATCGGCGCAGATCGCACGAGAATTCCCGGCGTGTTAGCTGGACCATCCGATGAACTTCACGTGACGACTCCCGCGTGGCACGCGCCCGAGCGGCCTCGTGGACAATGGCGACCGTGACAGAGGCGCAGCGGTCGTTCTACGACGAAGTCGGTGGAGCGGAGACCTTCCAACTCCTGGTGTCGCGGTTCTACCAACTGGTCCGCGACGACGAGGTCCTGCGCCCGCTGTACCCGGAGGACGACCTCGACGGCGCCGAGCACCGGCTGCGGATGTTCCTCGAGCAGTACTGGGGCGGCCCCCGCACCTACGGCCAGGAACGCGGCCACCCCCGGCTGCGGATGCGGCACGCCCCGTTCCGGATCGGCTACCTCGAGCGCGACGCCTGGCTGCGGTGCATGCACAGCGCGCTCGCGTCGATCGGTCCCGACACCATCGACGACGCACACCGGCAGGCACTGCTCGACTACTTCGACATGGCCGCCCAGCACATGGTCAACTCGGCGTTCTGATGACAGATCCGCGGTGGTGGTCACGCGCGGTCTTCTATCAGCTCTACCCGCGCTCGTTCGCCGACAGCGACGGTGACGGCGTCGGCGATCTCGACGGCGTCACCGCGCACCTGGACCATCTGCGCGCACTCGGCGTCGACGCGCTGTGGCTCAACCCGGTGATGGTCTCCCCCATGGTCGATCACGGGTACGACGTCGCCGACCCGCGGGACGTCGATCCCCTGTTCGGCGGCATGGCGGCGCTCGATCGGTTGCTCGCCGCCGCCGACGCGGCGGGCATCAAGGTCACCATGGACCTGGTCCCGAACCACACCAGCTCGGCGCATCCGTGGTTCCGGGCGGCCCTGGCCGCGGGCGCGGGGAGCCCCGAACGCGCCCGTTATCTGTTCCGGGACGGACGCGGGCCGGACGGCGCGCTGCCACCCAACAATTGGACGTCGGTGTTCGGCGGGCCCGCGTGGACCCGGGTCACCGAACCCGACGGCAGGCCCGGCCAGTGGTACCTGCACCTTTTCGACGCCGCTCAGCCGGACCTGAATTGGGACAACCCGGAGATCGCCGCGGATCTGGACCGGACACTGCGGTTCTGGCTGGACCGCGGCGTCGCCGGATTCCGGATCGACGTGGCGCACGGGATGGCGAAACCGGCCGACCTGCCCGACATGGCCGACCCCGAAGGCGTCATGCTGGCCACGCGGGTCGACGACCCGCGGTTCAACAACGACGGTGTGCACGCCATTCACCGCGGCATCCGGACGGTGCTCGACGACTACCCCGAGGCGGCCACCGTCGGCGAGGTCTGGGTGTTCGACAACGAGGACTTCGCCAAGTACCTTCGGCCCGACGAACTCCACCTGGGCTTCAATTTCCGTTTGGTGCGAGCCGATTTCACCGCGCCCGCCGTCCGCGAGGCGATCGAGAATTCCCTGGCCGCGGCCGTACTGGCCGACTCACCACCCACCTGGACGCTGTCCAACCATGACGTCGAACGCGAGGTCAGTCGTTACGGCGGTGGCGCACAGGGCCTTTCACGCGCGCGGGCGATGGCGCTGGTGATGCTGGCGCTGCCAGGGGCGGTGTTCGTCTACAACGGCGAGGAACTCGGACTGCCCAACGTCGAGCTGCCCGACAACGTCCTGCAGGACCCGGTCTGGGAGCGGTCCGGCCACACCGAACGGGGTCGCGACGGCTGCCGGGTGCCACTGCCGTGGTCCGGCGACGCCGCGCCGTACGGATTCTCGTCGACCACGCAGACCTGGCTCCCCATGCCCGACGACTGGGGGCCGTTGACCGTCGCCGCACAGTCCGCGGACCCGGAGTCGACACTGTCGCTCTTCCGTCGTGCCATCGAATTGCGCCGGGGCCGAACAGTTTTGGGCCGTTCGGTGCGGTGGCTACCGACCGCGCCGGGGCTGCTGGCATTCCAGTGCGAGGACGGGCTCGTCTGCCTGCTGAATGCGGGCAGCACGACGGTCGACGTGCCGGCCGGCCGGGTGGTCCTCGCCAGTGGGCCACTGCCCGACGGGCGAATGTCACCCGACACGGCCCTCTGGCTGACTTACGATTAGCCCATGCCCGTGGATGCCACCCGTGTCGCGGTGCGGATGTCCGCACCGACGGGTGACGCGCGGGCCGACCGCTGGCGGGCGCACCGCGCGACGGTCAAGGCCGACCTGATCGAGGCGACGCTGCAGGCCATCGACGAATACGGGCCCGACCTGTCGATCGACGACGTCGTGAAGACCGCCGGCGTGCCGCGGCCGAAGCTATATCGCTTCTTCACCGACAAGGAGACCCTGTTCGCCGCGGTCGGTGAGCGCATGCAGGAGCTGATCGTGCAGCGCGTCATGCCGTGCTTCCACGTCACGGCGACGGCGCTGGAGCTCGTGAGTTCTGCGCTCACCGGGTACGTCGAGCTAGTGGCCGAGCGGCCCAATCTCTTCCGGTTCGTCGTCGGTTCGCATTTCAGCGACGACCATTCCCGGACCAAGCTGCTCGACAACGGTCGCAACCTGTCCACCGCGATGACCGAAGTCCTCGCGGCCATGGTGCGCGCCCACGGCGGCGACGCCGATCACCTGGAATACACGGCGGACGCCATCCTCGGCGCCGTGGCGCTCGGCGTGCTGCGCTGGCTCAACGAGCCGACGATCGACAAAGACGAACTCATCGCACAGCTGACCCCGGTGATCTGGGGCGCGGTGTCGGCGGCGGCCGCTGCCCGCGGTGTCGTCATCGCGCCCGACGAGCAGATGGCGTTGTTCGGCACCGCCGACTGAATCGCCGGTCCTTCTGAACGCATCCGCCGCTCAGAAAACGTCATTATCCAAAACCCTTGCGCAATGGCGCATGCCGTCGTAACTTCGAACTACTAGAACTCGCGGTACTAGTTACTGAATGTTCGAGGAAAGGCGGGCGGCATGGCCGTACGCAGTACGCAACACACGTCAGTGCGGAACTCCCGGGCGGTCTATCCCCGGACCCGGCGAATCCGCTTCCGCTTCAACGAAGAAGCCGGCCGAAAGTACTTCGTCGCCGGCGACATGGTGTTCAGCCACTTCGTCGCCGGTCTGTCGGGCGCATTCCCGCCCGGCGAGGAAGGCTTCATCCGATCGGTCCGCCGATTCGCCGACCGGATCACCGATCCCGACCTCAAGAGGCGGGTCGCCGGCTTCATCGGCCAGGAGTCGATGCACGGGCAGGAACATCGGCACCTCAACGAGAAGCTGATTGCGATGGGCTACCCCATCGCGTGGTGGGACTCAGAATCCTTCAAGGACAAGAGGATTCGGTTTGAAGACCGACTACCCGCTCATGTGCACCTGGCGCTGACGGCCGCCGCCGAGCACTACACCGCGGTGTTGGCCGAGCGGGTGCTGTCGAGCGACGAACTGCAATCGATCCCGGCCGATCCCGAGGTGTGGCATCTGCTCAATTGGCATGCGCTGGAAGAACTCGAGCACAAGTCCGTCGCCTTCGACGTGTACCGCGCAGTCGGTGGCACCGAGCGCACCCGCATCGGCGTCATGGTGGCGGCGTGCACCCTGCTCCTGCCGGTGACCCTTGTGTCCCTGGCCGTCTCGGTCGGGTCTGATCCGGTGGCGCGGCGCCGGCCCGTCCGCCTGGCCCGCGAGACGTACGACCTGTTCACCGGGCCGATATTCAAGGGCCTGGTACCCGATCTCGCGGTGTACCTGCGTCCCGGATTCCATCCGGACGACGTCGACACCAACGCCCTGGCCCAGCAGTGGCGCGACACCCTCTTCGGCGCCGACGGCATCCTCGTCGACCACCTCAGATAGCCGCCACGACGGAAGGAATCGATCATGAGTGCTGACCCCATCACCGCGCATACGGCCGCTCTGCCCAAGGTCCGGCGGATGCGGTTCCAATTCGGGGAACCCGAACCGCTGCACCGGCATTTCGTCGAGGGCGACATCGTGTTCAGCCACCTGGTGGCGGTGTTGTCCGGTTCCTTCCCGCCCGGCGAGGAGTCGTTCATCCGGTCGGTTCGCCGCTTCTCCGACCAGATCACCGACCCGGTGCTCAAGAAGCGCGTCGCGGGATTCATCGGCCAGGAGTCCGTGCACGGCCAGGAACACCGCAAGTTGAACACGCAGCTCGCCGACATGGGCTATCCCCTCGTGCGGTTCCTGTTGTTCGCCCCGACGAGCGTGCGCCAGAAGGTGGTGCTCCGCATCGAGAAACTGATCCCCGCCAAGGTGCACCTGGCGATGACCGCCGCCGCCGAGCACTACACCGCGGTGCTCGGCGCACGGGTGCTGTCCAACGACGAAATCCAGGCGATCCCAGGCGATCCCGAGGTCTGGCGTCTGCTGAACTGGCACGCCATGGAGGAACTGGAGCACAAGTCCGTCGCCTTCGACGTCTACCGGTCGGTGGGCGGTTCCGAGCGCACCCGCATCGCGGTCATGTGGTTCATGTACTTCCTTACCATCCCCGTCGTCACCGCCGCGGTGGCGTTGTCGATTCTGCTGGACCCGACGGTATGGCCGCGACCCATCACGGTGCTCCGCCAAACCTACGGGGTGTTCCGCGGTCCTCTGCTGCGCGGCTTCCTCGGCGAGATCGCCGAGTACCTGCGCCCGGGTTTCCACCCCGACGACGTGCCGACCGAGGAACTCCTCGCCCGCTGGCAACACGACTTGTTCGGCGCCGGCGGCGAACTCGTCGGCTACGTCCGGTAGCGGGGCCGGACATGACCACCAGCACGAAGGCCGCACGGTCGGCCACGGCGGAGCGACACGAGCCCGATCATGAGGTGGTGATCGTCGGGGCCGGGTTCGGCGGCATCGGCGCCAGCATCGCGCTCCAGCGCAAGGGAATACACGACTTCGTCATCGTCGACAAGTGGGATCACGTCGGCGGCACCTGGCACGCCAACACCTATCCGGGTGTGGCAGTGGACATCCCATCCGTCATCTACAGCTTCTCGTATGAGCAGCGCGGCGGCTGGTCACGCGTCTTCGCGCCCGGCAACGAGCTGCGGGACTACGCCGACGACATGGTGGACAAGTACGGCCTGCGCGACAAGCTGCGGCTGAACACGATCGTGACCGGTGCGGCGTTCGACGAGCAGAACAGCATGTGGCGGTTGACGTTCGACGGCGGCGCAGAAATCACGGGCCGCCACGTGGTGATGGCGGTCGGCGGGCTCGAGCGGCCCAAACTGCCGGAC
The DNA here is from genome assembly GCF_045310895.1 of Mycobacterium sp. SMC-18. Lineage (NCBI taxonomy): Bacteria > Bacillati > Actinomycetota > Actinomycetes > Mycobacteriales > Mycobacteriaceae > Mycobacterium > Mycobacterium sp. SMC-18. The sequence continues at coordinate 100,616 of NZ_JBJIAL010000018.1, read as the reverse complement.
ATTCCCGGTCTGCAGGATTTCGGCGGGGTGCTCATGCACACCGCGCTGTGGGATCACGACGTCGAGTTGGCCGGTAAGCGGGTCGCGGTCATCGGCACCGGCGCGACGTCGCTGCAACTGGTGCCGGCGATCGTGGACGAGGTGGCGCACCTCACGGTCTTCCAGCGGACGCCGATCTGGGTGTTTCCCAAGCCCGACAGCACAATTCACGGCATCACCCGCGCAGTGCTGGAGATCGGCCAGGTGCGGTCCGGGCTGCGCGCCGTCGGTACCGTCGCGACCGAGATCGGGATGGGCGGAATGCTCACCGGGCCGGGTTGGCTGGTCGAGGCCACGCGCAAGCTCGCCGAAGCACCCGTGCGGGCGTGGATGCGCAGCCAGGTCAGCGATCCGGCGACCCGGGAGAAACTGATCCCCCGCTACGGCCTGGGCTGCAAGCGCCCGTCGATGTCCAACGACTACCTCAAGACGTTCAATCGCAGTGACGTCAGCCTGGTGACCGACGCCATCGAGCGCATCACCGAGACCGGCGTGGTGACCACCGACGGTGTCGAGCACCAGGTGGACGTCCTCATCTGCGCGACCGGATTCAAACTGTGGGAACGGGATTCGGTGCCGCCCTTCCCCGTCGTCGGCCGCGACGGGCTCGATGCCGCGGAGTTCTGGGCGGTCAATCGTTTTCAGGCCTATCAGGGCGTGTCCGTACCCGGCTTCCCGAACATGTTCATGATCACCGGGCCCTACGGCTTCGTGCTCGGGTCGTACCTGTGGATGATCGAGGCCACCGCGGCACACCTGAGTCGCGCGATCGCCGAAGCCAAGCGTCGCGGCGCCCGGGAGGTCGAGATCCGGCACGAAGTCCATGACGCCTATTTCCGGTACTGCCTCCGCCGGCAGGCGCGCAATGTCCTGTTCACGCCCACCTGCGCAGGGTCCAACACGTATTACATCGACTATCACGGTGATTCCCCGTTCCGGCCGACGACGCACGGCGAGATGTACTGGCAGAACCGCCATTACGACCTCGACGTGTATCGGTACGGGACCGGCACCGCCGATGCCGACCAAGTAGCAGCCACCGCGAAGGACGCCGGATGAAGATCAACAGCCTGGACCCACAGCTCGTGGTCGTCACCGGTGCCGGCAGCGGCATCGGGCGCGCCACCGCGATCCGCTTCGCCAAAGGCGGTGCGCACGTGGTCGTCTCCGACATCGACCTCGACTCGGCACAAGCGACCGCCGCCATGATCAAAGGCGCCGGCCGCCGCGTGTCGGCAGCCCGGCTGGACGTCACCGATCCGGAGGACTGGGAGGCCTTCGCATCTGACGTTCGCACCGAGCACGGGGTGCCCGACGTCGTCGTCAACAACGCCGGGATCGTCGTCGGCGGGCCGTTCCTCGAACTGTCCGCGGCGGACTGGGACAAGCAGCTCAGCGTCAACCTGATGGGCGTGGTGCACGGCTGCCGGGTGTTCGGTGCGCAGATGGCCGAGCGCGGCCGGGGTGGTCACATCGTCAACATCGCATCGGCGGCGGCGTTCACGCCGACACCGGTCATGGCGCCGTACTCGGTGTCCAAGGCGGGGGTCAAGATGCTCAGTGAGTGCCTGCGCCTGGAGCTCAGGCCGTACGGCATCGGGATCAGCGCCATCTGCCCCGGCGTCATCAACACGAACATCGGCGACCGCGCGGTGACCGTCGGCGTGGACCCCGCGCTCGTCGCACAGGCCCAACGTCTCACCAGGCAACTGCAGGAGTTCGCCGAAAAGCTGCCGTTCTCACCGATGAGCCCCGGCCTCGTGGCGCGGGCCGTGGTGCGGGCCGTCAGCTATGACCTGGCGGTGGTGCCCGTGCGGGCCGAGGCCTGGCTCGGGTATGTCATGCACCGCCTCGCACCGGGCGTCAATCGCCGCATGACACAGCCCTTCTCGTTCGATCTGCTCGGGAAGCTGGCCGGGCCGTTGCTCGACCGGGTGACGCCGTCGACCGCCGCGAAGGAGGCCGTCCCGGCTCGCTAAGGTTGGTCGTCAACCGCGCGGGAAAGGCCCACCATGCTCGTCGATCTGTCTCACACCATTCGTGCGGGGCTGGTGACCTATCCGGGGCTGCCGGCACCGTCGATCAGCGACCACCTGACCCGCGAGGCATCCCGCGACGTCTATGCCGCCGGCACCGAATTCGCGATCGGCGCGATCACGATGGTCGGCAACACCGGCACCTACCTCGACTCCCCGTTTCACCGTTACGAGAACGGCGCCGACCTGGCCGGCCTCGACCTGAACACCTTGGTGGACCTGCCGACGATCGTCGTGCACCGTCGGGACGTCACGGCACGCGCGGTCGCCGCCGCCGAGCTGCCCGATGACATCGACGCCGGCTGTGCGGTGCTGATCGACACCGGGTGGGATCGATATTTCGGCACCCCGGCCTACGCCGTCGACGCGCCGTATCTCTCCGAGGGCGCGACCGAGCTCCTGGTGAGCCGCGGGGTCGCGCTCGTCGGTATCGACTCCGTCAACATCGATGACGCCGGCCCGGGGGCCGAAGGTCGACGGCCCATCCATACCGCGCTGCTGGGCAACGGGATTCACGTCGTCGAGCACCTGACCAACCTGGCGTCGGTACCGGCCCGCGGCGCCCGCTTCACCGCCGTCCCACCGCGGATCGAAGGGTTCGGCACCTTCCCGGTCCGGGCATACGCGACCATCCCTGACTGACGGCGGACCGGCCGGCCTAACCTTGACGTCGCGCTGACGAGTCTGGCCGGCTAGTCGCCGGCAACGCCGAGCAGCAGCCCGACCATGTCCCGCACCAGCTTGCCGGTCCGCTTGGGCGGTACTTCGCCGGCGAGCAGATGGCGCCGGACGGCGGCCAGCGGCAGATCGAGCAATGCGAACGCGATCTGATCGACAGGACGGCCAGATGTTTTGGCCAGTAGTCGAATTGCCTTGTCGATGTCGCGCTTGCTGTTCTCGTCCCGCACCGCCAAATCCGTTCGGGCTGCCTCCGCCCACTCGTCCGGATCGAACGCACGCACCCCGGCCTGCAGCACAACAGCTTCCGCTAGGTGTGTGCGACACCAGTCGACGATCCAGACCGCGGCGTCGACGGCGCCGGCGGGCGTGACGGGATTCCCGAGGACATCGAGATAGCCACGCTGGAAGTCGCCGGTGGTACGAAACCAGACGGCAGCCAACAGTGCTGCCCGGTCGGGAAACCGGTGGTAGATCGACCCACTCGGGGCAGAGATTTCGCGGGCCACCGCATTCATCGTGAGCGCCCGCACGCCGCCTTCGGCAAATAGCCGGATCGCGGCATCCACGAAGTCGTCCGCAGAATGCCGCGGCGGTCTTCCCATGTATTAGAGGATATGCTCTAATACGGTTTTAGAGCAATCACTCTAAAACCAGTCCGACGCGCTGGTTTCGTCCCGAGGGAGATCACCATGAGCACACCCAGCGACATAGCGACGAACCTGTACGCGGCATTCGCCGCGCATGACCCCGCCGGCCTCGCGGCGTTGCTACACCCCGACTTCACCGGCCGGGTCAGCGCGGGCATGCCGTTCGGATTGGGCGGCGACGTCGACAGCCCCGAGACGATGTTGTCGAAGGTCTGGGGCGAGGCGGCCACCCACTTCGAAATTACGCCCCAGCCAGACGAATTCGTCGTCATCGACGACGAACGCATCATCGCGTTCGGTTATTACCGAGGCAGCAGCCGCGCCACCGGGAAGCAGTATTCAGCGGCGTTCGTCCACGACATCACCATCCGGGACGGCAAGGTCGTCGGACTGGTCCAGATCACCGATACCCAACGCTGGCACGACGCTCTCGTTGCGAGCTGACGGATCTGGACTGAGTCCTCTGGAGGGTTTTCAGGCCGCGCGCCGCGGACTACCGTCGCGAACATGACCAGTTGGAAAGAGTTCGCGGACGTCGCGCCGCGAATCGCAACCACCTTCGTCCGCCGACATACCGCCACCGGGAACCTGTGCATGCTGGGCACGCTGCGCTCGGACGGATTTCCGCGCATCAGCCCCATGGAGCCACGGTTCTTCGAAGACGAACTGTGGATCTCGGGCATGCCGCACACCACGAAGTTCGACGACCTCGCCCGTGATCCGCGCTTCTGCCTGCACACCGCGACGGTCGACACCCACGTCGGTGATGGCGATGCGAAGTTGTGGGGTGTCGTGGAGGACGTGCAGGACAAGGCCCTGCACCGGCGGTTCGCCGAGGCACTGTACGAACAGACCGGCTTCGACATCCGCGGCCAGGAGTTCGAGCACTGCTATCGCGCCAACCTGGTCGGGGCGTCCGCGGTCGAAGTGGCAGACGGACACCTCGACATCACGGTGTGGAAGCCCGGTAAAGCCGAGCACGTCGTCCGCAAGCACTGATTCGCGCTTGCCCGATCCAGCCCAGCCCTAGGGCGACAGCAGGATCGGGCCACCACGGCGGCGGTACACCGATCCGAACCGCGCGTCGATGCGCAGCCACGTCGGATGCACCCGGACCCGGACCACCTCGTTCTCGGGCAGCGGATCGGGTACGAAACCCATGGCGGTCAAGGCGAATACACACCGCATGGGGATGCCCACCTCGGTGTCACCGGCGCTGACGGTGAGGACGTCCTGGTCCAGCAGTGACGGCGGCGGACCTTGCGGCCCGCTGTGTTCCTTGGCCAATTCGACGCCGCGCTGGAACAGCTCGAGCACCGCGGCCGCCGGCACATCATCGAGGTGGCTGAAGCCGTCGTCGGGCGGCAACGCGCCACGCCACGCCGAGTCCATCGCGAATCCCGGATCGATCCGGCCCGAGCCGGGCAGCTCGCGACTCAACGCGTCGGCCCCGGCGCTGAGGTCGGACGGCGACACCCGCCCGTTCACCACACGCGCGGCCAGCACCTCGAAACCTGTTGCCGCCCAGGCAACGACGACGCCCTCGCCGCGCGCCCGCAACCGCACCACGGCTGCCTCGTCGAGACGCAGCACGCGCTCGACGAAGGTGGCCAGGTTCTGCGCCTGGGCGGCGTCGGCAAGCCAGATACCCCGCTCGCTCATCGGTGCACCCTGCTCATCGCGCGAAACGCTGCAGGTACTCCCGCTGATGCGGGGCGATGCGCACCAGCATCTGTCGCTCGATGTTGAAGGTGGCCAGTTGGGTCTCCCCGATCACGGCCGGCTTGGAATCCGGATCGGCCTGCGCCGACCGCACCTCATAGCCCAGCGTGAAGTCGCAGGCACGCAGCCGGTTGGTCCAGATGGTCACCTGCAGTGGTGAATCGACAAGGCGCAGTTGGTCCTTGTACTTCACGTTGACCTCGGCGATCAGCAGGCCGGTGGTGGCGACGTCCTCGGCGAAGGGCTCGGTGAGGAACGGCACCCGCGCCTCCTCGAGGATGGTCACCATGGTGGCGTGGTTGACATGCTGATACATGTCGATGTCCGACCAGCGCACCGGCACCGGCGTCGTGAAGCGTTCAGTCACCCGCCCATCATCCCTGATTGCCCGTTCCCGTCGTTCTCGTGGTCATGCTCCGCAGTTGCCGCGCGGCCACCGACAGGGTCGCCAGGTCACGCACCTCGTCACCCAGGATCTCGGTCAGCGTCCGCCGGGCCCGCATCACCCGGGAACTGTTGGTCGACGCCCACTCGTGGATCTTCTGCTCGCCGGTCTCGTCGACCTCGCCGACCGCCATCACGTCGATGCACAACGACCGGATGGACCCGTAGATGTCGTCCCGAATCGCCAAGCGCGCCAACGAATGCCAGCGGTCATTGCGACTGAGTTCGGAGACCGCGGTGAGCAGGTTGTCGATGCCCAGGTTGTCCGTCAGCGCGAAGTACGTGTCCGCGACCTCGGCGGGCTCACGCTCGGCGATGTCGGCGATGTCGATGACGTCCAGCAGGCTGTACTGGTACAGACCGGTGGCCACCATGTACGCCAGGTCCGGCGAGACACCGGCGGCCACGAACTGCGCCGCATCGGTCTCGGCGATGGCCTTGTCGTCGCCACGCAGCCACTGCGCCATCTGCGGGGTGAGCTCGGTCACCTTCGCCGCGAACCGGTTGGCCTCGGCGCCCACCGCCAGCGGCTGGGGCCGGTAGTTCAGCAGCCAGCGCCCGGCCCGGTCGATGAGGCGACGCAGGTCCAGCGTCATGCGGTCGGTGACATCCACCGGGACACCTGCCAGGCCGGCCGCCCGGATGTTCCGCCACACCTCGCCGACCCGGAAGATCTTGTCCACCGCGACATAGCTGCGGACCGCGTCGACCGGCCCCACGCCGACGTCTTCGGCGACGCGGTACGCGTAGGTGATGCCCGCGGTGTCGACGAGGTCGTTCAACAGCATCGTGGTGATGATCTCCCGGCGCAGCTGGTGCGACCGGATATCCGCGGCGAACCGGTCCCGCAGCTCCTCCGGGAAGTAGTCCGGCAGTCGTCCGGCGAACACTTCCTGGTCGGGCAGATCACTGTTCAGCACGTCCTCTTTGAGCGCCAGCTTCACGTGCGCCATCAGGGTGGCCAGCTCCGGCGAGGTCAGCCCCAGCCCGGTCTCCATCCGCCGGCGGATCTCCTTGTCCGACGGCAGCGCCTCCAGCTCGCGATTCAGGCCGCGTTCGGCGGCCAGATTGCGAATCTGGGCGGCGTGCACCGGCAGCAGGCTGGCGGCGTTGGCGCGGCTGGTGCCCATCAGGTCGTTCTGAGAGATGTTGTCGGCCAGCACAAGCCGGCCCACCTCGTCGGTCATCGACATCAGCAGGTCGGTGCGCTCGGCGGCCGCGACCTTGCCCGAGGTCACCAGTGCGTCGACCAGAATCTTGATGTTGACCTCGTGGTCGGAGCAGTCCACGCCCGCCGAGTTGTCCATGGCGTCGGTGTTGATGTGGCCGCCGGCCAGATCGAACTCGATGCGGCCGCGCTGCGTCACACCGAGGTTGCCGCCCTCGCCGACCACCTTGGCACGCACCTGATTTCCGTTGACCCGGATGGCGTCGTTGGCGCGGTCACCGACGTCGGCGTCCGACTCGGTCTCGGCCTTGATGTAGGTGCCGATACCGCCGTTCCAGAACAGGTCGACCGGCGCCAGCAGGATCGACTTCATCAGCGCCGGCGGGGTCAGCTCGGTGACGTCGGCGGCCAGACCCAGCGCCGCGCGCACCTGCGGGCTGATCGTGATGGACTTCTGGTCGCGGCTGTAGACGCCACCGCCCTCGCTGATGAGCGATTTGTCGTAGTCGTCCCAGCTCGACCGGGGCAGTTTGAACATCCGGTCGCGTTCGATCCACGAGCGGGCCGCATCGGGGTTCGGGTCCAGGAAGATGTGCCGGTGGTCGAAGGCCGCCACGAGGCGAATGTGCTTGGACAGCAACATGCCGTTGCCGAACACGTCGCCGCTCATGTCGCCGACGCCGACGACGGTGAAGTCCTGCGTCTGGGTGTCGTGCCCGATCTCGCGGAAGTGCCGTTTGACCGACTCCCACGCGCCCTTGGCGGTGATGCCCATCGCCTTGTGGTCATAACCCACCGAACCACCGGAGGCGAACGCGTCGCCGAGCCAGAAGCCGTATGACTTGGCGACATCGTTGGCGATGTCGGAGAACGTCGCGGTGCCCTTGTCGGCGGCGACCACCAGGTAGGCGTCGTCGCCGTCGCGGCGCACCACCTGCGGCGGCGGCACGACAGCGCCGGTGGCCGTCTCGACGTTGTCGGTGACGTCGAGCAGGCCGGCGATGAACAGCCGGTAGCAGGCGACGCCTTCGTTGCGCAGGGCATCGCGATCGGCAGCCGCGTCACCGGTGGGGGCGGGCGGCGACTTCAGCACGAAGCCACCCTTGGCACCGACGGGCACGATGACGGCGTTCTTCACCGCCTGTGCCTTGACCAGGCCCAGGATTTCGGTGCGGAAGTCCTCCCGCCGGTCCGACCAGCGCAGGCCGCCGCGCGCCACGTTGCCGAACCGCAGGTGCACGCCTTCGACCCGCGGCGAGTACACGAAGATCTCGTATTTGGGCCTGGGCAGCGGCAATTCGTCGATGAGCTGCGGGTTGAGCTTGAACGACAACGCGTTTCGCTGCCGCGCCGAGCCGGGCGCCGTCACGTAGTAGTTGGTGCGGAGGGTGGCCTGCACGAGCGCCGCGAAGGCCCGCAGCACGCGGTCGGTGTCGAGGCTCACGAGGGCGTCGATGTCCGCGGCAACGGCGGCCGCGGCCGTTTGGGCGCGATCCGCGGCGTCGGCCCCGGTCGGGTCGAACACCGCCTCGAAGAGTTCGACGAGCGACTTCGCAGTGGCCGGGTTGTCCCGCAACACCGTCTCGATGTGGGACTGGCTGTACGGAAAACCGGCCTGCCGCAGGTATTTCGCGTAGGCCCGCAGGATCGTCACCTGCTGCCAGGTCAGTCCCGCGCTCAGCACCAGCTCGTTGAACCGGTCGATCTCCACCTTGCCCTGCCAGATGGCGGTGACCGCGTCGGCGAAGCGGGTGGCGATGACTTCGCGCTCGGCTTCCGGGGCGTCGACGGTGGAGTGGTGCCGGGAAATCTTGAACTGGTAGATCCACACCGGCATGCCGTCGGCGCGCACGACGTTGAACGGCTGCTCCTCCAGCACCACCACGCCCATCGACTGCAGCATCGGCAGCAGCTCACTCAGCGAGGCCGACCGGCCGGCCAGATACCACGTGAGTTGGGCGGTGCCGTCGTCGTCGGGCCCGGCTTCGGGATAGTCCAGCACCAGTTTGACGCTGTCGTCCTGCAGCTGATCGATGATGCTGATGCCCTCGATGGCACCGGCCGGCGTGAACGCCTGCTTGTAGACCTCGGGGAACGCCACCGCGTAGTGCTCGGCCTCGGCGCGGGTGATGGTGCCGGGCGTGACCGCCCCGATCAGGCGGTCGCCCCAGGTACGGGCGGCCTCGGTCAGCAGACCCTGGATACGGGTTTCGTTGGCGGTCGACGTGTCGATGGTCGCGGGGCTCGCGGACTCGCCCAGCCGGACGGTGAAATGTACGACGGCCCAAGGCGATTCACTGACCCGGGCGGTGTACTCGATGCTCTCGCCGCCGAGTTCGCGCACCAGGATGTCCTGCATGGCCAGCCGGACGTCGGTGGTGTAGCGGTCGCGCGGCAGGTACACCAGGCACGACACGAAGTGGGCCAGCTTGTCGGCGCGCAGGAACAGCAGCGCGCGCCGCCGCGAACCCAGGTCGATGACGGACTTGCCCATCGCGACGAGGTCGCGCGCGGTCAGGGAGAACAGCTCCGAGCGCGGAATGGTCTGGATGATGTCGAGCATCAGCTGCCCGGGCCGGCTCGGATCTCCCTGGGACAAGGCCAATGCCTCGTTGACGCGACGTGAGATCAAGGGAATCTCAAGCACATTGGCGTTACCCGCGGTCACGGTGAACTGACCGATGAAGCGGTGCTCACGCGCCGGACCGTTCGGCCCCGCGCTCTCGCGGACCACCACGATGTACGGGTAGGCGCCGTAGCGCAGGTAACTCGGCATGGTGGCCTGGGCCACCGCCAGCAGTTCGTCGTCGCCCGCGAGCGGCGGCAGCACGTCGGTGCGCAGCTTGGCCACGCCGAGCCGGGTCGCCGGGTCCACCTGCGCCTGCCCGTCCTCCACGGTGCACTGCTGGTAGCCCAGCAGGACGAAGTGCCCGTCGGCCAGCCAGCGCAGCAGGGCCGCCACGTCACGCCGGTCGTAGCCGGGGAACCGGCCGTTGTGGTCGGCGTCGAGCGCGTTGGCCAACCCCACGAGCGCGGCGTTCATCGCCGGCGTATCGAGTTCCACCGCCCGCGTGTCGGTCAGGGCGTGCGGCAGCACAGCCGCGGCCTCGGCGACGGCCTTGCCGTCACCCATGGTCGCCAGCTGCACATGGATCCAGGTCTCGTCGACGCCGTCGGCCGGGGCGCTGGGGTCACCCGCCGGACCCATCGCGACGACCTCGCCCGCCGCATCACGCCGCACCCGGAACTCGGGACTCATGATCGCGGTGTAGGCGACACCGATGCGATGCAGCAGCACCATCACCGAATCCATCAGCAGCGCGCTGTGATCGGTGACGATCTGCAGCGCCGGGCCGAAGCGACCGGGATCGTCGGCGGAGTAGATCGCGACGAGGGTCTCCCCCGTCGACCGGCGATGACCGAGGCGATAGTGCGCCGCCAGCAACTCCGGGGACACGCGGGTCGCCATCGCGACGTCGATCGGGGCGGTGACCCCACCGTCGGCCGGCGAACCATCGCTGGGGCCGCGGTAGGTCAGCAGATATGCCCGTGCGAGACCAGCGTTGCCGTCCGCACCGGCGGACCGCGTCGTGCCGCTGAGTCCGCCCCGATTTTCCGTCATCCGACTTGCTCCTGACGTCGCGCCGTCGTGCCGCAATCGGCACGTACGTGCGACGTTAGTCGCGAGTCAGCTTGCGGTGGGTCACTCTGTGCGGACGCGCCGCTTCGATTCCAAGTCGTTCCACTTTGTTCTCTTCATAGGCACCGAAGTTGCCCTCGAACCAGAACCATTTGGCCTCGTCCTCGTCGTCACCTTCCCACGCGAGGATGTGGGTGCAGGTGCGGTCGAGGAACCAGCGGTCGTGGCTGATGACCACGGCGCAACCGGGGAACTGCTCGAGCGCGTTCTCCAGCGAAGACAGCGTTTCCACGTCCAGGTCGTTGGTCGGCTCGTCGAGCAGGATCAGGTTGCCGCCCTCTTTGAGGGTCAGCGCCAGGTTCAGGCGGTTGCGCTCACCACCGGAGAGCACACCGGCCGGCTTCTGCTGATCGGGTCCCTTGAAGCCGAACGCCGACACGTAGGCCCGCGACGGAATCTCGTTCTGGCCGACCTCGATGTAGTCGAGCTTGTCGGAGACGACCTCCCAAACCGTCTTCTTCGGGTCGATGCCCGCGCGGCTCTGGTCGACGTACGACAGCTTGACCGTCTCGCCGACCTTCACGGTGCCGGCGTCCGGCTGCTCCAGACCGACGATGGTCTTGAAGAGCGTCGACTTACCGACACCGTTCGGGCCGATGACGCCGACGATGCCGTTACGCGGCAGGGTGAAGGACAGGTTCTCGATCAGGACGCGATCGTCGAAACCCTTCTTCAGGTTGTCGACCTCCACCACGACATTGCCCAGACGCGGCGGCGTCGGAATCTGGATTTCCTCGAAGTCGAGCTTCCGCGTCTTCTCGGCCTCGGCGACCATCTCCTCGTAGCGTCCGAGGCGCGCCTTGTTCTTGGCCTGGCGGGCCTTGGCGCCCGAACGCACCCAGGCCAGCTCGTCCTTGAGGCGCTTCTGCAGCTTCTGGTCCTTCTTGCCCTGAACCTCGAGACGCTCGGCCTTCTTCTCCAGGTACGTCGAGTAGTTGCCCTCGTACGGGTAGGCGCGGCCGCGGTCGAGCTCGAGAATCCACTCGGCGACGTTGTCCAGGAAGTACCGGTCGTGGGTGACGGCGAGGATGGCGCCCTTGTAGTCGGCGAGGTGCTGCTCCAGCCACAGCACGCTCTCGGCGTCCAGGTGGTTGGTGGGCTCGTCGAGCAGCAGCAGGTCGGGCTTGCTCAGCAGCAGCTTGCACAGCGCGACACGGCGGCGCTCACCACCGGACAGGTGGGTGACGGGCTCGTCCGGCGGCGGGCAGCGCAGCGCGTCCATGGCCTGCTCCAGCTGCGAGTCGATGTCCCACGCGTCGGCGGCGTCGAGCTCCTCCTGGAGCTTGCCCATCTCCTCCATGAGCTCGTCGGTGTAGTCGGTGGCCATCAGCTCGGCGACCTCGTTGTACCGGTTGAGCTTGGCCTTGACCGCGACACCGGCCTCGACGTTCTCCCGCACCGTCTTGGTCTCGTCGAGTTCGGGCTCCTGCATGAGGATGCCGACGGTGGCCCCGGGTGCCAGGAAGGCGTCGCCGTTGTTGGGCTTGTCGATGCCGGCCATGATCTTCAGGACGCTGGACTTACCGGCGCCGTTGGGGCCGACGACACCGATCTTCGCGCCGGGCAGGAAGTTCAGGGTGACGTCGTCGAGGATGACCTTGTCGCCGTGCGCCTTGCGGACCTTGCGCATCGTGTAGATGAATTCGGCCATGCCGTCGTCATGCCTTTCGTTGGCTGTTCGTCGAAGCGTTCTCGTAGCGCGAGCCCCTGCACACTGGAAGTGGCGCGGCCCCGCGAAAACTCGCTGACCATCCTAGGCAAGCCGCCAAATCGCCCGATGGCGCGGTCGGGGCGCCCCGCGACGGGCCTCGTGAGGCGCCCCGGCATTTCCCCTATGCCGACAGCACCAGCGCGCCGGAATTCTCGGGTTCGGGCGACTCGGGGCCGGCCTCGGGCTCCGCCTGCGATGGCTCCTGCTCGATCGGGTTCGGCCGCCGGGGATCGATCTTGACCTGGCACCGGCCCATGTCCGGACCGACAGACGTCGCCTTGACCTCCATCGACGACCGCCGGTTGCCCTCTTTGTCCAGGTACTCGTTGGTGAAGATGTGACCGACGACCACCACCGGGTCGCCCTTGAACAGCCGGCCCGCCACCCCGTCGGCCACCCGGCCCCAGCAGTTGACGGTGACGTACAGCGAGTTGCCGGGCTCCCAGCCGTCCTCGGTCTTCTTCCGCGAATTGCTCGCCATCCGGAACGTGGCGACGTTGCTCTCCCCGGCCCGGCGCGCGACCACGTCGGTGACGACGTTGCCGACCACGGTGATCGGTGTCTCGAACATGTGCTTCTCCATCCATTTCGGTGTTGCCGGCGTTCTCGTCGGCCTGTGCGTCCATTGCCCCGTCAGGCACCGACAAAAGAACCGGCGCCGCTCCCAGAGCGGCGCCGGTTGTGGATGAATCGCGAACTGTGGATAACCCGGGATGGGGTTACTCGGCCTCGATGACGTCGATGGCCTTCTTGGCCTTGCGCCGCTGCAGCTCCCGGACGTCGAACTTGATCCAGCCGATCGAGTCGACGGTCGCCAGGTCCGCGAGGATCGCCCGCAGTTCGGCGAGGAACGCCGTGCGCCGCTCTTCCAGATCAGGCGCCGCCTCGAGCAGCTTCTGGTCGGCGACCACCTGCCGTGCCGTCGTGAACAGCAGCGCCGACACCGACTCGTTGCTGCGAATCCGGCCCTGTGCGACGTACTGCCGGCCGACGCCGAGGGCCCGCTTCGTCAGGTCCTTCTCACTGATGTCGGGCGGCGTACCCCGCAAGACGTCGGCGACCAGCTCGTAGGCCTCCAGGAACGGCCGCAGCATCGCGCCGGCGATGATCGGGCGCTTGGCCCGCAGCATCGCGTAGATGGCCTCGCCGCCCTCGGCCAACTGCTGCTCGCAATTCGCCTGCCACGACATCTCCTCCACGATGTGCTCGCGGAAGGATGCCGAGTCGGCGAAGTAGAACTCGAACTTGAGCAGGTCGCGCAACCGCATCACCTGCGACCAGAAGGCCTCCACCGGATCGGATTCCGCCTTGGCCGCATGTGCCATGGCCAACTCGACGATGGCGGTTTCCAGGAACGCGTCGATGGTCGTGTTGCGGTAGAACGCGGCCTCGTGTTCGTCCTGCGGCGCGATGTACCAGACCGGCTGCCGGCCACTGTCGACCGCCGTCACCGGATGCCCGCCGGACATCGCGTCGAGCGCGGCCCGGACCCCCTCGGGGGTACGCAGCCGCAGGACCGAGTTGGTCATCGGAATCTGTTTGCGCTCAAGGTAGTCCAGCGCGTCCTGCAGGGTGTGGTGCAGCTGGTCCAGCGTCAGTGCCAGGCCGCGGGTGGTCAGCAGCAGCGCCGACACGAGCGCCGTGGCGTTGATCGGGGTCGCCCGCAGGATGCGCCAGGCCACTTCGAACGCCATCTTCTGCAGCGCAAGGCGTTTGGCCGCCGGGTCGTTGGCGATCTCACCGTCCGGTGGCCCCAGCTGTTCGCGCATCGACACCGCTTTGGGGAACCGCACGTAGATCTTGCCGAAGTTCCGGTCGCCCTGTGCCTTGATGTAGTGGTAGAGCCAGCTCAGGCCTTCGGGGGTCTTCTCGCCGCCGCGGGCGTACGCGGCGTACTCGGCCGTCTCGTGCAGCTGGTCGAAGCTGATGGAGACGGGCTGCAGCAGGATGTCCTCGCTGCGGCCGTCGAAGTACGCGTCGGCGACGTAGGCGAGCAGACCGAGCTTGGGCGGCAACATCTTTCCGGTCCGGGAGCGGGTGCCCTCGATGGACCAGTTGAGGTTGAAGCGCTTCTCCACGATGTACCCGACGTACTCCTTGAGCACGTACTTGTAGAGCGGGTCGCCGGCGATGTTGCGCCGGATGAAGATGACGCCGGAGTGCCGGAAGATCGGCCCCATCAGGCCGAAGGCCAGGTTGATGCCGGCGAACGTGTGCACCGGTGGCAGGCGGTTCTCCTGCATTGCCACCGGCACGATCACGCCGTCGAGGTAGGACCGGTGCGAGAAGAGCAGGACGGCGGGGTGCAGCTCGAGCGCGTGCCGCATGGCCTCGACCTGCTCGCGGTCGTAGTCCACGTTGGGGTCGAAACCGCGACTGAAGATGGCGCGCCCGATCTTCGGGATGAAGTCGACGGAGAACCGGCTCCAGCCCGTCGAGAGCTCGTCGAGCATCTCGCCGGCCTTCTCGACCGTCGCGCCGGGGATTTTCTCCAGGCCCTCCCGGAATCGCGCCGACGCCAGCACCTCGGGCTTGACCAGCCGCGGTGACTTGTACTCGGGCCCCAGCAGCCGCAGCTCCACCCGCTCGATGGCGAGCTGGGCCCGGCGCAGCACGAAACGGGCGAATTCCCTGGGGTTTTCGGCGGTCGTGGTGTCTTTCCACTGCTGCCGCAACTGCCCCACCGTGGCGGGCTCACCGGCCACCACCCGGGCCCGCAGCGGGTCCTTGCGCAGGATGCGGCGCTGCAGCAGCTCCGGCGGCCGATACCGGTCGCGGCCGGAGATCAACCCCACGATCTTGGAGCGCGTCGGCAGCCCGGCGGGCACCCAGAACACCCGGACGGGCACCACCGACCGGCTTTCGTCGGCGCCGAGCAGTTCCACCAGGCGGGCCAGCGTGCCGGGCGAGGGCTCGCCCTCGGTCGGCAACCGGAGCACCTCGAGGCGGGTATCCGGGTGCTGCTTACGTTGGTGCGCCAGCCAGTCGTTGAGCAGGTCCCACTCGGCAGCCGAGCCGACCGCGGTCAGCACCAGCGCGTCGTCCGTCGGGTCGAAGCTGGCGAGGTCGTCCGCGGTGTGCTTCACCGTCGGCCCTTGGCGCTGCGCGGCGCGTCGCCGCTGTCGTCGGGCGACTCATCAGGTTCGACCGGCGCCGCGGTCCGGTGGTACAGCGCGGCGTCGGGCACCTTGTCGTGCGGCCATTTTCGGAGGGTGTCGAGATAGAGCTGACGCACCTCCGCGATGCGCTCCGACAGGTCGTCCAGGGTCCAGTCCTCGACCGAGATCGGCGGGTACACGACGACATCGACCTTGCCCGCGTGGAAGGTCGACGAATCGCGCGCGGCGATCACCTCCGCGTTGCGGATCACGATCGGCACGACGGGGATACCCGCGGCCATGGCCATCCGGAACGGGCCCTTCTTGAACTCGCCGACCTCGGTGGTGTCCAGGCGGGTGCCCTCGGGTGCGATCAGGATCGACAGGCCCTTGCGGGCAAGCTCTTCCATCTTGTGCAGGCTCTCGATGGCCGAGGCGGGATCATCGCGGTCGATGAACGCGGCGTCCATCACCTTGCCGATGGTGCCCATGATCGGGTTGCTCTCCAGCTCCTTCTTGCCCACCGAGGTGAAGTTGTCGCTCACCAGTGCGCCGGCGATCATCGGGTCGGCCTGGTTGCGGTGGTTGAAGATGAACACCGCGGGCCGTTGCGCCCGCAGGTTCTCCGCGCCGAGCACGTTCAGGTCGATGCCCAGGGTCGCCATCAACGCCTTGCTCCATGCCGACGTGAAGAAGTTGACGCCCGTGCGCCGACTGCCGGTCAACAGCCCGAGCCCGAGCGCACCGGCGGCGACCGGCGCCAGCGACGCGATACCGGCGAAGGTCCGCAGCTGCGCGATGGGGCTGCTGCCACTGCGGCTGGAGAACTTCAGCACCGGCCAACCACGCTTGGCCGCAACCGATTCCAGTTTCGCCGCCGGATTGGTGGGCCGCGGATTGCCGACCAGGTACATCAGGGCGACATCTTCGTCGCCGTCGGCATAGAAGTAGCTCTTCGCCAGGTCGACACCGTTGTTCGCCGCGAAATGCTGTGCGGCGTTGGCCTTTCCGGGCCCCCACAGCACCGGCCGGACCACCTCACCGGTGATGAGTCCGTTCTCGTCCGTCTCGAACTTGTTGCACAGCACGTTCTTGATGCCCAGGAAGTTCGCCACCGGTTCCACCTGGACCGTCAGCGCCGACGAGCTCAGCACGACGGTGTGCCCGCGCGCCTGGTGCGCGCGGACGAGCTCGCGCATCTCGGGATAGATCCGCTTCTTGATGTGCTGGATGAACAGCCGCTCGCCCAGCTCGTCGAGGTCACTGAGCGAATTGCCGTTCAGCATCCGCGCGCCGCGGCCGATCAGGTCCTCGAACTCGGCGCGTCCCAGTTGATGGTTCACCGCGGCCTGCACCATGCCGATGAACTCACCGACGCCCATCTGGCGGCGGCGCAACCGGTCCTGCGTCATGATCACGCCGGTGAACCCGGCGACCAGGGTGCCGTCCATGTCGAAGAACGCGCCAACCTCCGGCCCCTCGGGGCTGGCCAGAATCTCCGCCACCGAGCCCGGCAGCCGGGCGTTGCGGAACTCGCCCGCGTAGTCGTCGTCCGAACTCATTGTGCGGCACCCCCGTTCACTGCCGGCTCGGCCTGTTCGTCCGACAGCGCGAACGACGCCGGAACGGCCCGGCCGTCCCCACCGAGGGCCAGCACCTCGTTGAATCCGTCGAGCAGGCAGCGGGCCCACAGCTCGGGATCGTTGATCGATGCCCGGTCGTAGCGGGTGCTGATGGTGACCCAGCCGCTGCGCGAGATGAGCACCGCCATCATCGCGACACCGGGCAGGGGCCCGATTCCGTAGTGCCGCAGCACCTTTGCGCCGGCGATGTAGGTGTCCATCGGCGGGCCGGGCACGTTGCTGGCCTGCACATCGGAATTGACCACCGAGCCGGCCATGGACTCCAGCAGCGGGTCCGGCACCAGGTTCAGCAACGGCGCGACGACACCCACCACCTCGATGGCGCGCTCCTCGCGCTTGCGGGTCATCTGGGCGCGCACCTTCTGGATGCGCTTGCGCGGGTCGACGACGCCGATGGGCGCGGCGATGTTCACCCCCGCAAACCTGTTGCCACCCGCGGGGTCCGAGTCGGAGCGCACGTTCACCGGCACCGCCATCGGCAGCGTCGCCACCGGGATGCCCTTGGCCTCGTGGTAGCGGCGCAGCGCGCCGCACAGCGCGGCGAGATAGGCGTCGTTGATGGAGCCCTCGGCGGCCTTGGACGCCTTGTGCAGATCACTGAATTTGATGTCGATCGCCTCGCTGCGCGACGCCAGACCGCGGCGGCGCAGCACCGGCGACGGTGGCGCCGCGGGCGTCATCACCCGCCGGCTCGACCGGACGTAGTCGACCACCCCGCCGACCGCGTCGGCCGGGTCGCGCATCATGCGCCCGAGCAGCCCGGCCGCGCCGCGCGTCACGTCGAGCACGTTGTTGGCGATGCCCTTCGGTAACGCGTTGATACCCTGGCGCGCAAGGTCGTTCGGCGACAGGTCTTCGGGGATCGGCAACGGCGCCGACGGCCGCGGCGCGGGATCGCGCTCGAGGTCGTAGAGGTTCGCGAACATCTCCATGCTGCCCACACCGTCGGTGACGGCGTGGCTCATGTGCACGATGTTCGCGGCGCCACCGCCGGCCAGCCCTTCGACCAACGTGGCCGTCCACAGCGGACGCGAGATGTCGAGCGGCGACTGCAGCGCCAGCTCGGCGAAGTCGAAGACCTCACGCAGCGTTCCCGCGCCGGGGGCACGCACGCGCCGCACGTGGAAATCCAGATTGAAGTCGGGGTCGACGACCCAGCGCGCCGCCGCCGTCGGCAGGCTCGGCATCACGACCTTCTGCCGCAGGCGGATGGCCTTGCGGGACGCCTGCTCGAACCCCGCGCGGTACCGCTCCCAGTCCGGGGTGACGTCCAGCAGCTCGACGCCCATGATGCCGGACCGGGTGCGCGGATTGGCCTCCCCGCGATGCATCAACTGATCAACCGCACTCAACTCTTCGGGCAACCCGGCCGTGTCAAAGTCCGGCACGTCGCTCATGGCTGTCGCTCTCCTCCGTCGTTGCCCAGCGCTGGACCCTAACGCTAGTCCGCCGCCGGGGAGGGTGCGGGCAATACGGCTGTTGCCATGGCCACTGTGCAGAGGCGTCATCGGGCTACGGCGAGTGCGTTGCCTTCACATCTGCGCGGTTGCGTATCGTTTACGTGCCCCCGTGGCGCAATGGATAGCGCAGCGGATTTCTACTCCGTAGGTTGCAGGTTCGAGTCCTGTCGGGGGCGCTCACCCGTCTCGGCCTCGATGACCGTGCGCGACGGCGCCGTCCGCTCCCACAGCACCGCCCCGACGCACGCCGTGACGACCCAGCCGGCGCCACTGATGCCGCACCACGTGAGCAGCGCCATCGCCACGCCGATCGGCCCGAAGTCGTCCCACCCGCGTAGCAGCGGCGGGAAGATCATCCGGGCGGCCAGCGGCAGGATGGTGCCCTCGATGACGACGCCCGCCAACCCCGCGAGCAGCAGCGCACGCCAGGCGCGGCCGCCGTCGCGCACGAGGAGCGCCGGGGTGATCGTCCAGAAGATCCAGACCGGGATCAGCGACACGGCGAAGAGCAGAATCTGACTCCACCCGTGGTGCTCGGCACCGAACGCGATCCGTTCCCGGACCCCGATCATCGTCAGATACAGGACGAACCACGTCACGCCGCGCCACAGCTTGCCGCCCCAGCCGAACGGTTCGCGGCGCCAGGCCTTGGCAAAGATGCCGGCAATGGTCATCGACATCGGGATGCCCCACACCAGGAAGCTCGCGACGCCGAAGAACGTCCAGTTGGACCGCAGACCCGACGCGCGGCCGAAGGCGGCTCGGACATGATCGGTCAGCGGCGACGCCAGACCGAGCTGCCGACTCACCACGACGCCGGGGCTCGCGCTGTCGGCGAACCCGGTGAGATAGCTGAAGCCGATGATCGCCAGCGGGATGACCGTGGTGAACAACTGCACCGACACCACGGTGCCCAGCGTGCCGCCGTCGATCTCGGTGAAGCGGTTCACGACGGCGACAATGGGCCGCAGCTGACGCAGCTCGGCCAGCTGCCGGTAGCGGTCTTCGACGCGCTGCCGCATGGCCGGCGATTCGGCGTCGTCGCTCATGCTCCCCCTTCTACGGACCCGGGCATTGTGCCCGGTCGGGGGTGCTCTGCGCGCCGGAACGGCGTGCGGCTCGGGTCAGACGGACTTCGTGACGCCGTAGTAGGCGACGATGTCGTCGGTGTCCGAGGTGGAGCTGGTCAGCACCGCGTACGACCGCAGGAACGACTGACCGACGCAACCGTCGACCTTGACGTGGGTGTCCTTGAGCGTGATGCGCACCGGCGCCGACTTGAAGGACTTCTTGTCGACCGGCACCTGGGTCACCGTGCCCGGCTTCGGGTGGATCTCCACGGTGCCCGACATCGGGACGCTCACGCCGGTGGGCAGCAGGCCGGCCAGGGTCGACCCGGAGGTGGCGATACCGATCGACCCGACCAGACGCACCTGGCCCAGCTCGATACCGCAACCGATCTGGTAGCCGGCCTCCAGCGTGCCACCGTTGAGGGTGGTCTTGCCCTTGCCGGTCACGGTCCCGGTGAATGTGCCGCCCACCAGGTATTCACGCGAGCTGACCGCGGTGGTGAGCGGTGCGACGGGCAGTTCGGTCTCGTTCTTGGCAACGACGGTGAGCACCCAGCCGTCGGGCGTCGTGACCGTCGCCGGTTCTTCCGACGCCACCACACCGGTGTCCGGCGGCGGGCCCTCGTCACCGACAGGCGCAGGGTCGGCGTACGCAGCGGTCGCTGCCCCGAACGGGAGCACCATGCCCACAGCAGCAACCACAGCAAAACGCTTCAACATGAACTCCGTACGCCT
The DNA here is from genome assembly GCF_045310895.1 of Mycobacterium sp. SMC-18. Taxonomy (NCBI): domain Bacteria; kingdom Bacillati; phylum Actinomycetota; class Actinomycetes; order Mycobacteriales; family Mycobacteriaceae; genus Mycobacterium; species Mycobacterium sp. SMC-18. Next base: position 80,462 of record NZ_JBJIAL010000018.1, on the reverse strand, counting down.
CTCAACCTGCATAGCCAAAGGAATCACACAGTTGTTTCGCAGATACAGCCGTGGGTAAAGGTTTTGACTCACGTGAGTCGAAACACAAGCCATAGGCTGAGGCGGTGTCCGATCTCGTACTGACGCAGGTCATCGACCGCGTCGCGCTCATCACGGTCAACGATCCCGACCGCCGCAATGCGGTGACCGCGGAGATGTCCGCCGGCCTGCGGGCCGCGATCAACGCCGCTGAGGCCGACCATGGCGTGCACGCCGTGGTCGTGACCGGCGCCGGGAAGGCGTTCTGCGCCGGCGCCGACCTGACCGCGCTCGGCGCCGCGACGGTCAACGGCCTGCGGGTCATCTACGACGGCTTCCTCGCGGTGGCCGACTGCACGCTGCCGACCATCGCCGCGGTGAACGGCCCGGCCGTCGGTGCCGGGCTCAACCTCGCGCTCGCCGCCGATGTCCGGATCGCCGGGCCCGGGGCGGTCTTCGACCCACGGTTCCAGAAGCTCGGGATTCACCCGGGCGGCGGCGCGACCTGGATGCTGCAGCGGGCCATCGGTCCGCAGGCGGCGCGGGCGGCGCTGTTGTTCGGCATGAAGTTCGACGCCGACGCCGCATTGCGGCACGGCCTGGCGCTCGAGGTCGCCGACGATCCCGTCGCCGCGGCGTTGGCGTTGGCCGCCGGTCCGGCGGCGGCGCCGCGTGAGGTGGTGCTGGCGACCAAGGCCTCGATGCGCGCGACGGACCATCCCGGCGTCCTGGACCACGAGCAGCACGCGAAGGCGGTCGACATCGAGATCGTCCCGCAGGCGGCGTCGATCGAGTCACCGGAATTCGCCGCCCGCCTGGCTGCCGCCAAGCAGCGCTGATCAGCTCTAGGCGTCGAGGAGCGCGAGTTCGGGCGCCTCGATGAGCGCCCGCAATTCGCCGAGGAAGGCGGCCGCCCCGGCGCCGTCGGCGATCCGATGGTCGAAGGCGCACGTGAGCGTCATGGTCGGTCGCGCCACCACCTCGCCGTCGCGCACGACGGCCCGCGGTTTGAGTGTCCCCATGCCGAGGATCGCCGCCTCCGGATAGTTGATGACGGGGACGCCTTCGTCCAGACCCAGCGCGCCGAAGTTCGACACGGTGAACGTCGAGCCATGCAGTTCAACGGGTTTCAGCGTGCCGTCGCGAGCGGAACGGATCAGTCCGTCCACCGCCCAGGCCAGGTCGCGGGTGGAGAGTCGCTCGGCGTCCCGGACCACCGGCACCAGCAGCCCACGCGATGTCGCGACACCGATGCCGAGGTGCACCGACTCGTGAAGGTGCACGCTCGCGCCGTGTTCGGCCGGCACCCAGGTGGCGTTGAACTCGCGGTGGTGCCGCAGCGCGATGGTCAGCAGCCGCAGCGTCAGCACGAACGGTGTGACGGTGGCATCGGCACCGGCCAGGGTGTCGCGAACCCGCAGCAACTCGGTGCAGTCGACCTGAACCGATGCGTGCGCGTCCGGTATCTCCTTGCGTGACATCGCCATCCGGCGCGCCATCTCGGCCTGCACGCCGCTGACGGGAACGAAGTCGGTGTCGCCGGTCTGGTGCGCCGAGGCCAGCACGTCCTGGCGCGTGACGATGCCGTTCGGGCCCGACGGCGCCACCCCGGTCAGGTCGACGTTCAGGTCGGCCGCCAGCTTGCGCACCCGCGGCTTGGCCCGGGGCCGGCGGCGGGTGGTATCGAGATCGGCGTCCGCGCCGTAGCCCACGAGCACGGGTTTGCGTTGTGGCGAAGTAGCTTTCGGCTCCTCGGCCTTCGGCACTTCGGTTTTCGGCTGCTCGGCTTTCGGCTCGGCGGGCTCTGCGGCCGCCGGCGCGTCGGTGGCGATGCGGACCAGCACGGCGCCCACCGCGAGCGTCTGCCCTTCGGCCCCACCGAGTTCGGTCACCACGCCGGCGTACGGGCTGGGGATCTCCACCGCCGCCTTGTTGGTCTCGACGGTGCACAACACCTGATTGAGTTCGACGGTGTCCCCCACCGCCACGGCCCACGACGTGATGGTGGCGTCTTCCAATCCCTCACCCAGGTCGGGGACCAGGAAGTCGTGTGTCGCGGTCATGGCTGGCTCATCGCCTTGTGCACGCAGTCCAGCAGCCGGTCGACACCGGGCAGCCACAGTTTCTCCAGCCGGGCCGGCGGATACGGCGTGTCGAATCCGGTGGCGCGCAACACGGGTGCCTCCAGGTCATAGAAGAGTTCTTCGGAGATCCGGGCAGCCAGTTCGGCGCCGAACCCCAGGGTGCGCGGCCCCTCGTGCATGATCACCGCGCGTCCGGTCTTGCGGATCGATGCCGCGATGGTGTCGAAGTCGAGCGGGTTCAGCGACCGCAGGTCGATGACCTCCAGGTCATGGCCGTCGGCGAGATCCGCTGCGGCCAATGCGGTGTCGACGAGCGAACCGTAGGTGATGACGGTGACGTCGCGCCCGGTGCGCCGCACCGCGGCCTGCCCGATGGGTGGCGCCGGCCGACTGGTGTCCAGCTCACCCTTGGTCCAGTACCGGCGTTTGGGCTCCAGGAAGATCACCGGGTCGCGGGACGAGATGGCCTCGCGCAGCAGCCAGTAGGCGTCCGACGGCGTCGACGGGATGACGACCTTCAGCCCGGCGGTGTGCAGCCAGTACGACTCGGTCGACTCCGAATGGTGTTCCACCGCACCGATACCGCCGAACGACGGGATGCGGATGGTCACCGGCATGTCGACATCGCCATGGGTACGCATCCGGTACTTCGCAAGGTGGCTGACGATCTGGTCGAACGCCGGGGCCGCGAACCCGTCGAACTGGATCTCCGGTACCGGCACCAGGCCCCGGATCGCCATGCCGATCGCGATGCCGACGATGGCGGACTCCGCCAGCGGCGTGTCGAAACACCTTGTTTCGCCGAAGGTTTCGTGCAGCCCGTCGGTGACGCGGAACACCCCACCCAACTGTGCAACGTCCTCACCGAACACCAGCACGCGATCGTCGGCGGCCATGGCGTCACGGAGCGCGCGGTTGATGGCCTGCACCATCGACAATGTGGTGATCGTGGCGATTTCCCCCGCCGGCCGCCCCGGCTCGTCGGGCTCGGCGTCACCGGACCACGACGGCCGCTCGATGAGCTGCGTCATGTCAACCCTCCCAATCCAATTCGGCCAGCAACGCGTCGCGCTGCCGGGCCAGTTCGGGTGTGATGTCGGCGTAGACGTTGTCGAACAGGTCCGCGACGTCGAAGTCCGGTGCCGTCAGCACCGCCTCGCGCAGTTCGGCGCGCAGCCGCCGGGAGCGGTTCTCGACGTGCTGGTGCAGCCGGGGCGTCCACACCCCGACCCGCTCCAGGTACGTCCGGTAGCGCGTGATCGGATCGCGTGCCTCCCAGTGCTTCAGCTCGTCGGGGTCGCGGTAGCGGGTCGGATCATCGGAGGTGGTGTGCGGCCCCATCCGGTACGTGACGGCCTCGATCAGCGTCGGCCCGTCGCCCGCGCGGGCACGCTGCGCCGCCTCGGACATCACCGCGTAGCAGGCCAGCACGTCGTTGCCGTCGACCCGGATGCCGGGCATGCCGTAGCCGATGGCGCGGTGCGCGATCGACGGTCCCGCCTGCTGCCGGTGCACCGGCACCGAGATGGCCCACTGGTTGTTCTGCACGAAGAACACGCAGGGCGCCGACGTGACGGCCGCGAAGTTGAGTGCTTCGTGCATGTCGCCTTCGGAGGTGCCGCCGTCGCCGATGAACGCCACCGTCACCGAGTCCTCACCGAGCCGCTGCGCCGCCATCGCCGCGCCGACCGCGTGCAGGCCGTGCGAGCCGATGTCGATCGACAGTGGCGCGCAGTGTTTTTCGGTGAAGCCCAGGCCGCCGTGCCAGCGGCCCCGCCACACCGCGCTGATCTGGGCGGGGGTGATGCCGCGGACCAGCAGGGCGCCGAGTTCCCGGTACTGCGGGAACAGCCAGTCGGTCTTGCGCAGACAGGCCGCGGCGCCCACCTGTGCGGCTTCCTGTCCGCGGCACGAGGCGAACAGCGCGAGTTCACCCTGTCGCTGCAGATTGACGAATTCGACGTCGAGGTCGCGGGTGACGACCATCTCCTCGTACAGCCAGCCCAGCGTCTCGGGCGGCAGGTCGCGGCGATATCGCGCGTCGGAGGTGGGCGCGCCGTCGGGCGCGACGAGTTGCACGGGCTCGAGGTCCACCCGGTTGTCCAGGCCAGGGACCGTCACGTCAGCCATACCGCCTCCTTTCGGTGACGGCATGTTCGGCCGTCAGTCCGCGAGAAGCTCAGCGCGGTGGCGACCAGGGCAACCCCTCAGGTGGTGAGGGTCGCCGGCCGATGCCGGGGTGTGGCACCAGTCGGATGATCCGCTCTGCTCGCCGCAGTGCTGGGGCATCACCGCCATTATGCGCCCGAAGGCCATCCGGCCGCGGTTATCGCAGGTAACAGACTGAAGACGTGTCGCAGCGGCCGGTCGGGCCGGCGGCAATACGGCCAACTTGTAGCCCGAACGTATGAATTCGTTGTCATTTGCGCTGGTGACACGCGAATCGGCCCGGAGTCTGTCGTTGCCGCGTGCTACAACCATCGCATCATCAACGTGGCAGTGCCAGAAGCGAGAAACCGATGAGACGTCCGAACCGCGCCGGCCCCAACGTCGCCCGAGCGTCAGCCGCGCCCGCACCCTGACCGCATACGTACGGCAGTCCCATCATGTTTGACACCGGCACAGGCGCGGCACGCCGCAACTTCCTCCAGCACGCGATGCGGGTCAGCCTGTTCATGCGGCACGGCGGGGCATTGGTGGTGTACGTCGTGGTGCTGGTCTCGGCGCCGCGCATCAGCCTGGCCGGCGTCGCGTTCGCCGGTCTGGCCGGCGCCTGGTCGCTGTACCGGTTGCTGACCCGCTCCGCAACGCCCCGCATCCTCGCGATCGACTACGTCGTCACGCTCGCCGCCTGCCTGGTCCTGCCTGTCGCGGCTGCCGACGACCGGGCGTGCCCGTCGACCTGCGCGCCGATCGCGATCGCCGGTACGGCCATCGCGAGCTTCACGGTGTTCGAACCGCTGCTGAACACGGCGATGACCGCGGGCGTCGTTGCCGCGCTCGCCGCCGGCGCGGCGTCGGTCGGCGGTATCCACGACAGCGACCAATGGGTCAACGTCTACTACTTCGCATTGTTGTGGGTGGCATCGACGCTGATCCGCTTCTTGACGGTGCACGTGGCCGAAAGGGTCGACGTCGCCCGCGCCGAGCGGCTCGCTGTCGAGCTCCGCCAGAAGGTCAACGCCGCCGTGCGCGACTACGACCGCGAGCAGATGCGGCTGCTCCATGACACCGTCGCCTCGACCCTGCTGATGGTGGGTACCGGCACCGCCTTGTCACCCGAGCGCGTCGCCGCCCAGGCACAGCGCGACCTCCGCGTGTTCACCGAGACATCGCACACGCCCGCGCCGCCGGCCGATCTCGTTGCCGCCCTGCGTGATCACGCTACCCACACCACGACGCCCGTGAGTTATGCCGGGGTGACCGCGATGTGGGTGGACGGCGCGACGGCGGCGACCATCGCGGCCGCCGCGCGCGAAGCTCTGACCAACATCGACCGGCATTCCGGCGCCACGGCGGTCACCATCACCGTGCATCTCGGCCGGATCCAGATCGCCGACGACGGGCATGGATTCGATCTGACCCGGCCGACGCGGGGGCACGGCATCGCAGACTCGATCATCGCCCGCATGCAGCAGCTCGGCGGTGTCGCGGAGATCATCACGCAGCCCGGGCAGGGCACCACGGTCGAATTGCGTTGGCCCACATCAATACCGGCCAGTGCCGACCCAGCGCCGGACCCGGAGCGGCTCATCGAGCGGGCACACATGGGCTACGGACTGGCACTGGTTGCCTACGGCCTGGCCAACCTGCTGGTGACCGTGCCCTCATCCCTGAAGTTCGCGGCATACCCGTATCTGCAGTGGTCCCTCATCGTCGTGACGACGGCGGCGACGCTGTCCGCGATCCCCCGGGTCATGGGCCGGGCCTATCCGCGGGCACGTTTCGGCATCATGATCCTCGTCGTTGTTGCGCTGGTGCAGTCGATCTCGATGCCGATCAAAGACCTCGACCCCCGGCTGCAGTGGGCACAAGGCGCGATCGGCTGGTGTGTGCTGCCGCTGCTGCTCAGTGTCCAGCTGCGCTACGCCGTTGGTGTCCTGGTGTGGTGCTGGGTCGTCCCCGCCGTCTACGCGATCATTCGGAATCCGTCGGTCCACACCGTCGTCGACCTCGGATACGACACGGCGAGTGTCCTCGTCGCCCAACTGTGTGCTCTGGTCGTCGCCGACATGATCCGGCGTTCTGCCGCAGCCGCTTCCGCCGAGACCGAAAGTCACATGCGCCTGACTGCGGCAGCACACATCGCCGACGCCGTGCAGGAGGAATACGACCGCCGCTACGCGGACCTCGCCGCCACCATCCAGCCGCTGCTGTCGACCCTTGCCGACGGAGAACCGGTCGATGCCGAGACACGGCGCCGCGCACAACTCGAATACCAGCGGCTGCGTACCCTTTTCGACCAGTCCTCGAGCTTCGAGCACGTACTGCTTCGCGAACTGCGCCCACGCATCGACGCCGCCCAGAATCGCGGCCTGGCCGTTTCCGTGGACGTCCAGGGCACACTGCCGGCCATGGATGTCCCCACTGCCCGGCGGTTGGCCCGGCTCATCGACCAAATTCTCCACGCAGCCGCCTCGCCGGCCCGCATCACCGTCGCCGCCGAAACGGCGGCAGTCGAACTCAGCGTCATGTGTCAGCGGGCTGAGCACGCCGATTTGCCGACGAAATCCAGTGTCGACGACGAAGATGAATTCGACCTGACCACCCTCGATGACACGGTGTGGATCACCGTGCGCCACCCACTCCCAGAAAGACCGACCGATCATGTCCGCGCCGGCCAACCCATCTGAGCCTCTGGCCATCGCCGTTGTCGATGACCACGACGTCATCCACACCGGCGTCTCGGCATGGTGCGCCCAGGCCGACCCACCCATCCGCGTCGCATCCGACCATCTCGACGCCGAGTCGTTCCTGGCGGTCTACCCCAAGGCCGACCACCAGCTGGCCGCGGTCATCCTGGATCTCGAACTGCGCAGTCGCCAGCCCGATTTCGATGCGGTCGCCGCCATCGTGGACGCGGGACACGCGGTGATCGTCTACTCGCACCTCGAGAACTCCGAGGTGATCCTGCGTTGCCTGGCCATCGGGGTGGTCACCTATCTGGCCAAGAGCGAAGGCCAGGGCCACCTCATCGAGGCCATCCGCGCGGCCAGCACCCACGAGCCGTACGTCGGTCCCCGCATGACCGCGGCCATCTGCTCGGACACCGACTCCGGCCGGCCCGGGCTCACCAAGCGCGAACGTGAAGTGCTCAAGGCCTGGTTTCAGACCGAGAGCAAGGACATCGTCGCCAAGCGCCTGCACCTCGCGCCGACCACCGTCCGGACCCACCTGCAACGCGTTCGCGCCAAGTACGCCGCCGCGGGGCGCCCGGCGGCCACCAAGGCCCAACTGGTCGCCCGTGCCGTGCAAGACGGCATCCTCAGCGTCGAGGACCTGTAGCTCCTACGGCGCCAGGGCGACGATGCGTTCGGCGCGGCGCAGCACCGGCATGTCGACCATCAGGCCGTCGTACTGGAACACGCCGCGCTCGCGGGTCGCGGCATCGAGTACCGCACGCGCCCAGGCGATCTCCTTCTCGGTCGGCGCGTAGCCGTTCCGGATGACCGCGACCTGCGTCGGGTGGATGGCCACCTTGGCGTCGAAACCGACGGCCACGGCGTCGTCGACCTCGGCCCGCAGGCCGTCCAGGTTCTTGATGTCGAGGTAGACCGAGTCCAGCGCGAGCTTGCCGAAAGCCTTGGCGGCCAAGAGCGATTGCGACCGGACGTGCTTGGCCACATCGCGGTAGCTGTCGTCGGGCCAGCGGTTCGCGGTACCGCCCAGCACCGCGAACAGGTCCTCGGCGCCCCACATGACGGCGTAAGTGTTCTCGACGCGGGCGGTCTCGGTGACGGCGAGCGCACCGCGCGGCGTCTCCACCAGCACCACGACGTCGAGCGGCGCGAGCGCCCGAACCTGTTCGGCCGACTCGGTTTTGGCGAGCATCACCGTGGTGTACGGCGTCTTCGCCAGGGCCTCCAGATCGAGCGGGTGATCGGCGGTGTCCGACGGGTTCAAACGCACCACCGTCCGCGCCGGGTCCAGCGGGGTGTCGATGAGCGCCTGGCGAGCCGCCGGCCGATCCTTCGCGGCGCAGCCGTCCTCCAGGTCGAGGATCACCACATCTGCTGCGGCGGCGGCCTTTTCGAACCGCTCAGGACGGTCCGCGGGGCAGAACAGCCAGCCGGGTCCCGGGGCGGTCAGGCTCATGACGGCTGCTCCGCGGGGCGCTTACGGACCATGGTCTTGCGTGTCGCCGTGGCGACGATGTCGCCGTGCTGGTTGCGACCGGTGTGGGCGAACGTGACGATGCCCTCCCCCGGCCGGCTCTTGGACTCGCGCTTCTCGATCACCTCGGACTCGGCGTACAGCGTGTCACCGTGGAAGAGCGGCCTGGGGAACGCGATGTCGGAGAAACCGAGGTTCCCGACGATCGTGCCCTGGGTCAGCTGAGCGACCGACAGGCCGACGAGCGTCGACAGCGTGAACATCGAATTCACCAGCCGTGCATGGAACGGCGGCAGCGCATCGGAGAACGCGGCGTCCAGGTGCAGCGCCTGCGTGTTCATGGTCAGCGTGGTGAACAGGACGTTGTCGGCCTCGGTGATGGTGCGGCCGGGCCGGTGCTGGTAGATGACGCCCGGCTGGAACTCCTCGTACCAGAGCCCGCGCTGCTCGATGACCCGCTTCTCGGTCACAGCCCGGCCTCACGCGCGATCAGCATGAGCTGAACCTCCGTTGTGCCCTCACCGATTTCGAGGATCTTCGAATCGCGGTAGTGCCGGGCGACCGGGTACTCGTTCATGAAGCCGTAGCCACCGAACACCTGGGTGGCGTCGCGGGCGTTGTCCATCGCGGCCTCGCTGGCGATCATCTTGGCGATGCAGGCTGCCTTCTTGAACGGCTTGCCCGCCAGCATCAGCGCCGCGGCGTCGTAGTAGGCGGTGCGGGCGACGTGGGCGCGGGCCTCCATCCGGGCGATCTTGAAGGCGATGGCCTGGTAGCCACCGATCTTGCGGCCGAACGCTTCCCGCTCCTTCGAGTACTTGACGCACTCGTCGACACAACCCTGCGCCACACCGACCGACAGCGCGGCGATGGCGATGCGGCCCTCGTCGAGGATGCGCAGGAAGTTGGCGTAGCCGCGGCCGCGCTCGCCGAGCAGGTTCTCGACCGGCACCCGCACGTCGTCGAAGCTCAGCGGATGGGTGTCCGAGGCGTTCCAGCCGACCTTGTCGTAGGCGGGCTCGGCGGTGAAGCCCGGCGTCGGCACCGGCACCAGGATCGACGAGATCTCCTTGTGCCCACCGGGCAGTTCGCCGGTCACGGCCGTGACGGTCACCAGCTTGGTGATGTCGGTGCCGGAGTTGGTGATGAACTGCTTGGAGCCGTTGATCACCCAGCTGTCGCCGTCCAGCTTGGCGGTGGTCTTGGTCGCGCCGGCGTCGCTGCCGCCACCGGCCTCGGTCAAGCCGAAGGCGCCCAAGGCCTTTCCGCTGGCCAGCTGCGGCAGCCATTCCTGCTTCTGCGCCTCGGTGCCGAAGCGGTACACCGGCATCGCGCCCAGACCGACGCCGGCCTCCAGCGTGATGGCGACGCTCTGGTCCACCTTGCCGAGTTCTTCCAGCGCCAGGCAGAGGGCGAAGTAGTCGCCGCCCATGCCGCCGTACTCCTCGGGGAACGGCAGGCCGAACAGGCCCATCTCGGCCATCCCGTCGATGACCTTGTACGGGAAGGTGTGGTCCTTGTCGTGCTGCGCGGCCACCGGCGCGACGACCGTCTGCGCGAATTCCCGGACCGTCTTGGCCAGTTCGGCGTAGTGGTCCGGCAGGGTGCCGGTCGAAATGAAGTCGCTCATTTGGTCTCCTCGGTTGCTGCGGTAATCCGGGCCAGCGGCTGGCCCACTTTGACCTGATCGCCCACGGCGACAAGTAATTCCACGGTGCCGTCGACCGGCGACGACAGCGCGTGTTCCATCTTCATGGCCTCGACGGTGACGACGACGTCACCACTACTCACCGTCGACCCGTCCGCTATGCCCACGGCCACGACGGATCCGGGCATGGGACTGACGATCTCGGCGTCGCCGCTGTGTTCGTCGTCGGCCCGGACGGGCGCCTCACGCACGTCCTCGATGACGGTCGTGCGGCCGGCTCCGGCCAGCCACAGCCGGTGGTCCTCGACGGCGGTCAGGTATTCGGTGCGCAGGCCGTCAACCGTGACGATCAGCCGGTCACCGTCCAACGATGCTGTGACGCTGCGTGGTTCGCCGTTTTCGATGCTTGCCGTGGCGGCTGCGGGAGTACCGGTGAGGTGGACGTGGTCGGTCCGGTCGCCGGCCCGCAGCCGGATGGTGGTCGGTGCGTGCTCGCCGACCCGCCAGCCCGTCGGGGTGGCCCACAGCTCGCCGGCGTCCGCCCAGCTGTGCAGCCAGCGGTACGCGGCTGCGGCGATGAACTCGTCGTCGCCGGCCTGCGCGGCGACGTAGTCGCCCGTGCGGCGGTCCAGCAGTCCGGTGTCGAGGCGTCCGGCGATGACGTCCTCGTCGGCCAGCAGGAACCGCAGGAAGTCGATGTTGGTACCGACACCCAGCACGGCGGTATCGGCCAGCGCCCGGTCCAGGCCGCGTCGCGCCGACTCCCGATCCGGCCCGTACGCAATGATTTTCGACAGCATCGGGTCGTAGTCGCTGCCGATCACCGAACCGGCCCGGATACCGGAATCCACCCGCGCTTCGGCGGGCTCGGCCAGTGCCAACACGGTGCCACCCGTGGGCAGGAAGTCGTGCGCCGGGTCTTCGGCGTACACGCGGGCCTCGATGGCGTGGCCTGTCAGCGTGATGTCGTCCTGCGCCATCGGCAGGGCCTCACCGGCCGCCACCCGCACCTGCAGTTCGACGAGGTCGATGCCCGTGACCAGTTCTGTCACCGGGTGTTCCACCTGAAGACGGGTGTTCATCTCCATGAAGAAGAACTCGTCGGGCCGGTCGGCGGAGACGATGAACTCGACGGTGCCGGCGCCGCGGTAGTCGACGCTGCGGGCGGTGTCGCACGCGGCCGCACCGATGCGGTCCCTCGTCGCCTCGTCCAGTACGGGCGACGGCGCCTCTTCGATGACCTTCTGGTGCCGGCGCTGCAGACTGCACTCACGCTCGCCGAGATGTACGACGTTGCCGTGGCTGTCCGCGACGACCTGCACCTCGATGTGCCTGGGGTTCAACACGAATCGTTCGATGAACAGGGTGTCGTCGCCGAATGCCGAGGCGGCCTCGCGACGGGCCGAGGCCAGCGCGGCCGGCAACTCGGCCGCCGCATGCACGACGCGCATGCCCTTGCCGCCACCACCGGCGGACGGCTTCACCAGAACCGGGAACCCCACCTCGGGGGCGCCGGCGATGAGCTCCTCGTCGGTGAGACCCGGACGCGAGATGCCCGGAACCACCGGCACTCCGAACGCCGACACCGCTGCCTTGGCGGTGATCTTGTCGCCCATGGTGCCGATGGCTTTGGCCGGCGGCCCGATGAAGACGATGCCCGCGTCGTGCAGGGCGGCGGCGAATTCGGCGTTCTCCGAAAGGAATCCGTAGCCCGGGTGCACGGCCTGTGCGCCGGTGCGCCGCGCCGCGTTCACGATGGCCTCGATGCTGAGGTAGCTCTGCCGGGCCGGGGCTGGCCCGATGTTCACCGCGACGTCGGCCTCGAGGACATGCCGGGCACCGGCGTCGGCGTCGCTGAACACCGCGACCGAGCGAATCCCCATGGCCCGCAACGTCCGGATGACGCGGACCGCGATCTCGCCACGGTTGGCGACCAGGACCGTATTGAAGGTTTTCATGTCACATCCTGAATACGCCGTAGGACACAGGCTCGAGCGGAGCCTGCGCGACAACTGAAAGAGCCAGTCCCACCAGGGTTCTGGTGTCAGCCGGGTCGATGACGCCGTCGTCCCAGAGCCGGGCCGTCGAGTAGTAGGGGTTGCCCTGATCTTCGTACTGCTGGCGGATCGGGGCCTTGATTGCCTCTTCCTCCTCCGGCGTCAGTTCACCGCGCACGGTGGCCAGCACCGAGGCGGCCTGCTCGCCGCCCATCACCGAGATGCGGGCGTTGGGCCACATCCACAGGAACCGCGGCGAGTACGCGCGGCCGCACATCGAGTAGTTGCCCGCGCCGTACGAGCCGCCGATGACGACGGTCAGCTTCGGCACCCGGGCACACGCCACCGCGGTGACCATCTTGGCGCCGTGCTTGGCGATGCCGCCGGCCTCGTAGTCGCGGCCCACCATGAAGCCGGAGATGTTCTGCAGGAACAGCAGCGGCACCGACCGCTTGTCGCACAGTTCGATGAAATGTGCACCCTTCTGGGCGGATTCACCGAACAGCACGCCGTTGTTGGCGATGATGCCCACCGGGTGGCCGTGGATGCGCGCGAAGCCGGTCACCAGCGTGGTGCCGTATTCGGCCTTGAATTCGGTGAATTCGCCACCATCGACGATGCGGGTGATGACCTCGTGCACGTCGTACGGCACCTTGGAGTCGATCGGTACGACGTCATAGAGCTCGGTCTGGTCGCACACCGCGTCCACCGTCGGGGCGATGTCCCACGGCGCCTGCGCGCGCGGCCCGAACGTCGCGGCGATGCGGCGCACGATGCGCAGCGCGTCGCGGTCGTCGTGCGCCAGGTGGTCGGTGACGCCGGAGACCTTGGAGTGCAGGTCGCCGCCACCGAGGTCCTCGGCCGAAACCACTTCTCCGGTAGCGGCTTTCACCAGCGGCGGGCCGCCCAGGAAGATGGTGCCCTGGTTGCGGACGATGACGGCCTCGTCACTCATCGCGGGGACGTACGCGCCGCCGGCGGTGCAGGAGCCGAGCACCGCGGCGATCTGCGGGATACCGCGCGCCGACATGTTGGCCTGGTTGAAGAAGATGCGGCCGAAGTGTTCGCGGTCGGGGAACACCTCGTCCTGGCGCGGTAGGAACGCGCCGCCGGAGTCGACCAGGTAGATGCACGGCAGCTGGTTCTGGCTGGCGATCTCCTGCGCCCGCAGGTGCTTCTTGACCGTGATCGGGTAGTACGTGCCACCTTTCACGGTCGCGTCGTTGGCGACGATCATGCATTCGCGGCCCGACACCCGGCCGATGCCGGCGATCATCCCGGCGCCCGGGCATTCGTCGTCGTACATGCCGCCCGCGGCCAGCGGTGCGATCTCCAGGAACGGACTGCCCGGGTCGAGGAGTCCGTTGACACGGTCGCGCGGCAGCAGCTTGCCGCGACCGACGTGACGCTCGCGGGAGCGCTCCGATCCCCCGAGAGCAGCGGTGGCCAGCTTGCCCTTGAGCTCGGCCACCAGCGCCAGGTGCTGCTCGCGATGCGATACCCGTTGGGAAACGCTCGGCGACATCGTCGCTCCATTTCACTTGAGTTAATGGCGAATAACCGAACGCGATGTTAGTCTTCATTAACTGAGATGTCCAGACCGGGTTGGAGGTGTCGATGACGGCATCAGCGTCAGACGCCGAAACACCGCGTAGCAGAGCCAAATCCGACCGGCGCGGCCAACTCGTCGCCGCCGCCGAACGACTCTTCGCCGAACGCGGCTTCCTGGCCGTCCGTCTCGAGGACATCGGCGCCGCGGCCGGCATCAGCGGGCCCGCGATCTACCGCCACTTCCCCAACAAGGAAGCGCTGCTGGTCGAGCTACTGGTCAGCGTCAGCGCCCGGCTGCACGCCGGCGGACGTGCCGTGGTCGCCGAATGCGACGACCCCGCCGACGCCCTCAACGGCCTCATCGAGTTCCACCTCGACTTCGCGCTCGGCGAATCCGACCTGATCCGGATCCAGGACCGCGACCTCAACAACCTTCCCGACGCCGCCAAACGGCAGGTGCGCCGCTCACAGCGCCAGTACGTCGAAATCTGGGTGGACGTCCTGCGCCGGCTCGACCCGTCACGCAGCGAAGCCGACGCCCGCACCATGGCGCACGCCGCATTCGGGCTCCTGAACTCGACGCCGCACAGTGTCAGCGCGGGCGGCGCCCGCAAGCAGGAGGAATCCTCACGCGCCGTGCTGCGCGCCATGACAGTCGCGGCACTGGCCCCGCACCGCTGAACGCACCCGCCGCAACGTCACCGCGTCCCCTCACCCGCCGCAGGTACCCTGCAAACATGAGGTGGGCATGACCGGATCGCGCGACGACGGGCTGGACGCCACCAAGAAACTCCCGGCCATGCCGACGGCCGGGTACCAGACCGACGCCTTCACCGATCCCTACGGTGTCACCGCACCGCCGAAGGCCCGCCGCCACAAGTGGCTGTTCCCGCTGGCCGGCGCGGTGCTGATCCTGGCCCTCTGCACCGTGATCGCACTGGTCATCGTCAACAGCTCCGAACAACAGACCCTGGTCGCACCGCCGCCGCTGCCGGTCCCGACGCAGGACCCGATGACGTCGTCGACGACCGTGACGACCACCACGACGCCCGAGAGCAGCGAGCCCAGCGAAGCCGTCAGCCCGCCCGCCGCGGCCGCGCCCCCGGACGACGAGAGCGGTGACACCGAAGCCGTGCTGTACGCCGTGATCGGCAACGGCCGGGCCGTGAGCATCACGTATGTCGACACCGGCGGGGTGCTCCAGACGGAGTTCAACGTGCCGCTGCCGTGGACCAAGGAAGTCCAGCTGAACCGGCCCGCCGCACGGTCGGCCAGCGTCAGCATCGTCAACGCCGGACGCGGCATCGCCTGCACCATCTCGGTCGACGGCACCCAGATTCAGCAGCGGGAAGGCGCCGGCCTCACGGTGTGCCGGCAGTCCGGCAAACGCGGCCGCACGCACGGGCACTAACGCCGGGCCGGCACCTTCACCAGCAGCATCCCGACCAGCCCGATCCCCAGGACCGTGCACAGGCCGCCCAGGCCCGCCCGCGTCGTCGCGAAGATGTCGATGAACATCGAGAACAACCACGGCGACAGCACGTGCGCCGCCCGGCCCGTGGTGGTGTAGAGCCCGAAGGCCACGCCCTCCTTGCCGTCCGCCGAGATGCGCAGCATCAGGTTCCGCGACGCCGACTGCGTGGGGCCGACGAACAGGCACAGCGTCAGGCCGCAGATCCAGAACGCCAGCGGGCGGGACAGGAACATCAGTGTGATGCCCACGGCGACCATCGCGGTCAGTGAGCCGACGATGACGCGCTTGGAACCGATCCGGTCGTCGAGCATGCCGCCGAGCGCCGCACCCAGAGCCGCGATGGTGAACGCACCGGCCCCGAACAGCGGCACGCTCGTCGGCGCCAGCCCGTAGACGCTGACCCCGACCACCGGACCGAAGATCGAGATGCCCGTCAGGCCGTCGCGGAAGACGGCGCTGGAGAGCAGGTAGTAGACGACGTTGCGGTCGCGGCGCCACTCGCCGACGACCTCCGTCCACAACCTGCGGTAGGCGCCGAAGAATCCGACGCCCGGCGTGCCGTCGTGCAGCGGCGACTTCACCGTCAGCAGCAACGGCAGCGCGAAGATGGCGAACCACGCCGCGGCCGCCAGGACCGCATACCGGTCCGGTTTGCCGTCCGAGTTCGGCACACCGAGTAGGCCCAAGGTGTCGCCACTACCGGACTTGAGCCCCACGAAGACCAGGAGCAGCAGCACGACGCTGCCGAAAAACCCTGCCGCCAAGCCGAATCCGGAGACGCGACCCGACGTCAGCGGCGTCGACAACTGGCGCAGCATCGCGTTGTACGGGACGGTCGCCAGATCCATGCACGCCGCGGTGCAGGCCAACAACGCCAGGCCGATCCACAGATAGTGGTGGTCGGGCCTGATGAACGTCATCGATGCCGTCAGCACCACCACGGCGCCCGTGAGCGCCGCGAGCGCCCGCCGTCGCCGGTACGCGGCGTCGACCATCACGCCCGTCACCGGGGCCAACAGCGCCACCGCGATGCCCGCCACCAGCACCGCGCGCCCCAGCCAGCTCTCGGGCGTCGTCGGGCCCGGCAGGCCTTTGCCGACTTCCGAGATGAGATAGATGTTGAAACCGAAGGTCGTCACGATCGCGTTCACGCCCGTGGCACCGGAGTCCCACAGCGCCCAGGCGGCGACGCGGCCCCGGTCGACGGGCGGGACGTGGCTGCTCAAGGCCCGTCGATTCGCTCGGCAAGCCTCGCTCATGCCGCCACTCTATTGGTCCCTACGATTGCACCCATGCCCGTACCCGCTCCCAGTCCCGACGCCCGCGCCGTCGTCACCGGCGCCTCGCAGAACATCGGTGAAGCGCTGGCCACCGAACTCGCCGCCCGCGGCCACCACCTGATCATCACGGCCCGCCGCGGCGAGGTGCTGGCCGAGGTCGCCCAGCGCATCACCGACAAGTACGGCGTCACCGTCGAGGTCCGGGCCTGCGACCTGACCGACCCCGCCGACCGCGACAAGCTCTGTGCGGAACTCGCGGAGCGCAACATCTCGATCCTGTGCGCCAACGCCGGCACCGCGACGTTCGGCGCCGTCGCCGACCTGCCCGCGGCGGGCGAGAAGGCCCAGGTGCAGCTCAACGTCCAGGGCGTGCACGACCTGGTGCTCGCCGTCCTGCCCGGCATGATCGCGCGCAAGGGCGGCGGCATCCTGATCTCCGGTTCGGCCGCCGGCAACTCCCCGATTCCGAACAACGCGACCTACGCCGCGTCCAAAGCTTTCGCCAACACCTTCAGTGAGTCGCTGCGCGGTGAGCTCAAGCCGCACGGCGTCAACGTCACGCTGCTGGCACCCGGACCCGTGCGCACCGAGCTGCCCGACCCGTCCGAGCAGTCACTGGTCGAGCGACTGATCCCCGACTTCCTGTGGATCGACACCGAGTACACCGCCCGGATTTCGCTGGACGGCCTCGAGAAGAACAAGATGCGCGTCGTCCCGGGCCTGACCTCGAAGGCCATGTCGGCCGCCAGCGGCTACGCCCCGCGCGCGATCGTCGCGCCGATCGTCGGCGCCGTCTACAAGAAGCTCGGCGGGTCGTAAAGCCGGCGGCCGCGCCGAGAGGGACCAAATGGCTGCTTTTGGCGGCCGCCAACGACCGTTTGGTCCTTCTCGCCGCGCCCCGATTTACCTGCGGCGGGACGTGCCGAACAGGCTGCGGGTGATCTCGCGGCCGGCCACGGTCGCCGCCGAGCGCAGGAAGCTCTTGAACGCCGAGCTCTGCAGGACCTCCGACACCATGCCGGATCCTTCGGCCTCCACCTCGACGCGGCCGGATGCGGTGAGGTCGGGCTCTTCGGCCGGGGCGGGAGCGGGCGCCGCGTCCGGGGCCGCAGGCGGCGCGTCTGCCGGCGCCGGCTGCGCGGACAGCCGCTCGTGCGCGGAGTCGCGGTCGACCGTCGCCCCGTAGGTCGCTTGCAGCGGGCTGGCCTTGGCGGCGGCAGCAATGGCGTCGGGGCCGATGGTGCCCATCAGCGACCGTGGCGCGCGCAGCCGGGTCCACGCCACCGGGGTCGGCGCACCCACCTCGGACAGCACCGTGACGACGGCCTCACCGATCCCGAGCGACGTCAGCGCCGACTCCAGGTCGTAGACGGTTGTCTTCGGGTAGGTCCGGACCGTCTTCGTCAGGGCCTTCTGGTCGTCCGGGGTGAAGGCCCGGATCGCGTGCTGCACGCGCGCACCCAGCTGGCTGAGGACGTCGTTGGGAATGTCGGTGGGCAGCTGGGTGCAGAAGAAGACGCCGACGCCCTTGGAGCGGATCAGCTTGACGGTCTGCTCGACCTGATCCAGGAATGCCTTGGACGCGTCGGCGAACAGCAGATGCGCCTCGTCGAAGAAGAAGACCAGCTTCGGCTTGTCCGCGTCACCGATCTCCGGCAGCGTCGAGAACAGGTCGGCCAGCACCCACATCAGGAACGTCGAGAACAACACCGGACGCGCGGCCTGGCTGCCCAGCTCCAGCAGCGTGATGATGCCGCGGCCCTGTGGGTCCACACGCATCAGGTCCTCGGGCTTGAGCTCGGGCAAACCGAAGAACGTGTCGCCGCCCTCGGCCTCCAGGTTGATCAGCGCACGCAGGATCACGCCCGCGGTGGCCGGCGACACCGCACCGAGCGCCTTGAGTTCCTCTTTGCCCTCATCACTGGTCAGGAACTGGATGACACCACGCAGATCCTTCAGGTCATCGAGGAGCAGACCCTTCTGGTCGGCCCAGTGGAAGATCAGCCCGAGTGTCGACTCCTGAGTCTGGTTGAGCCCCAACACCTTCGACAGCAGAATGGGCCCGAAGCTGGTGACGGTGGCACGCACCGGGACGCCGGTGCCCGTCGTCCCCAGCGACAGGAACTCGACCGGGAAGGCCGTGGGCGTCCAGTCGTCGCCGGTGTCTTTCGCACGCTGGGCGGTCTTGTCATTGGCGGCGCCCGGCTGCGCGAGCCCCGACAGGTCGCCCTTCACGTCGGCCATCACGACCGGGACCCCGGCGGTCGACAACTGCTCGGCGATGACCTGCAGCGTCTTGGTCTTGCCGGTACCGGTCGCGCCGGCGATGAGGCCGTGCCGGTTGATGGTGGCCAGCGGAATCTTGACCTGAGCACCGGCGTCGACGGTCCCGTCGACGACGACCGCGCCCAGGTTCAGCGCTTGGCCGGTGACGGCGTAACCAGCGGCGATCTGCTGCGCGGGGGATGCACTCGAGTCAGTCGTCATGCGCCTGACCCTACTTCGTCAGGTCACTGGTGGCCGGGTATGGACACCCCGTTGAGCGCCTGGGAATAGTCTGGAACACCGTGCGTGACGAACTGGTATGGATCGACTGCGAGATGACGGGGCTGGATCTCAAGTCCGACCGACTCATCGAGATCGCGGCATTGGTCACCGACAGCGACCTGAACGTGCTCGGCGAGGGCGTCGACGTGGTGATCCACACCGACGACGCCGCACTCGACGGCATGGCCGATGTGGTGATGAAGATGCACACCCGCTCGGGCCTGATCAACGAGGTGCGGACCTCCACGGTCACCCTCGAAGAGGCCGAGCAGATGGTGCTGGACTACATCCGCGGCCACATCGGGCAGGCGAAAACCGCTCCCCTGGCCGGTAATTCGATCGCCACCGACCGTGGCTTCATCGCCCGCGACATGCCGCGTCTCGACGACTTCCTGCACTACCGGATGATCGACGTCAGCTCGATCAAGGAGCTGTGCCGCCGCTGGTACCCGCGCATCTATTTCGGGCAGCCCGACAAGGGGCTGGCGCACCGCGCCCTCGCCGACATCCACGAATCCATCCGCGAGTTGAAGTACTACCGCGGCACCGCGTTCGTACCCGCTCCCGGCCCGTCTACCAGCGAAATCGCGGCCGTCGCCGGCGAGCTGGGCCCGCCGACGAACGACGCCGTGGAGACCGATTCGGCTTAGCGGGCCTAAGCGGTTAGTATCTACGACGCTGCTTCTGAGAAGCGGCAATGGTGGCTGTAGTTCAGCTGGTAGAGCACCAGGTTGTGATCCTGGGTGTCGCGGGTTCGAGTCCCGTCAGCCACCCCGAGGTAGAACATCGCCTCACCTGCACGTAGCGGGTGAGGCGATGTTTGTTTTCCGGGGGTTGTGCGCTCGGCTGGCACAGTGGTGGGCGTGGGTGATGCGATCGAGTTGCATGCGTCCTGCCTCGAAGGGCCTCGAGTTCGCCTGCGCAAAGCACGCGACGACGACGCCGAGGGCCTGATCGAAACGCAGACCGACGAGCGGGTGCGCCGGTATCTGGGCGGACCGCGACCTGTCGGCGAAGTGCGCGCCGTGCTCGAAGGGGTCGGCGCGGCAACGCTATTGGCAGCCCCCGGCTGCTACATCGCAACCGCCAGGGATTCCGACGACATGCTGGGCACGGTGACGTTGAGCCGCCGTCGCAACGACGTTCCCGGCCACCTGGACCCCGATGGCGACGAACTCGAGCTGAGCTACGTCTTCCGGCCGCACGCGTGGGGTCAGGGCTATGCGAGCGAAGCTACGCGGCTACTGCTGGAGTACGCGGCCGGCGAGCTGGACGATCAACCTGTCCTGGTCATCACCCAGACCGCCAACCGCGCCTCGCTCCGGCTGGCCGAGCGCCTCGGGTTCAATGTCGTCGCGACGTTCGAGCAGTACGACGCCGAACAGGCGCTGGCGACCGCTCGGCTGGCCGCGTTCCTTCGCACCGAAGCCCTTCGCGTCGACTCCTAGGGTCAGCCGGGCACCTGGTCCAGGAAGCCGTGCACCGTCCGGATGCGTCCGTCGGCGTCGGTCGCGAGCACGTCGAACCCGATGATCGGCGGCTGCTCCCCCGCAGGCCCCAGGCCCCACTGGAAGCGGGCCTGATTGTGGTGGCTGTCCGGGCCGCTGACGAGCGAGAAGACGAAACCGGGGAATTGGGTGTGGACCGCGCCGATCACCTCGGAGATGGCGTCGTGACCCGCGACGTCCGCCATCGGATCGGTGTACGACGCCTCGGATGCCCAGTGGTCGTCGAGCAGCGCCTTCCGTTCAATCGGATCGGTGGCGTTCCACGTCTTCAGGTAGGCGGTGACGATGTCGTTCATGCTGACCTCTTTCGTGTCGGGGTGGTCAGCTCAAAGCTTGGCGGCCGAGTCGAGGCAAGTCGATTACTTTGCAGGTAATGATGTTGTGCCGCTTGGGTTTTCGTCGACACCGCCACCACGGGCGCCACCAGGCCGGCGTTGACGCTGCGGCGATGGCGTAGAGCCGGCCCGAAAACGACGAAAGCCCCCTCCCGAAGGAGGGGGCTTTCGTATCTGTGCGCCGTCAGGGTTTCGAACCCCGGACCCGCTGATTAAGAGTCAGCTGCTCTACCAACTGAGCTAACGGCGCGCGAGAGAGACCTTAACAGCCCGATGGCCGCAGGGTGAAATCGTATGGTCAGCGGGGTTTCCGGGCCCCGATCGCGGGTATCCGCACCGGGTCGGACGGCCCGATGGACCCTCCACGCAGCCCTGGAGGTGTCCAACATCACACGCGATGGACTCGCCGCCCGCCTGCGCACCACCGGACCCGGCCGAAACCCGCACCACCACAGCGAATCCCGGCCGAACAGTAGCCACTGCACACCTGTCAAGATCCTGTATCCACACACGATCGTCAATAGCGGACCGATGCCAAAACTCCGCCAGAAATCACATAGACCTGCAATTTTGTGACGAACCACCGAAAAACAAAGTTAGCTGAAACCACGTATGATGGTGTAGAAATGTAAGTGACGATGACTGAAGGGAGTTAGCTGATGACACCCATCGCCGGTGCGACCTACGCGGCGCCGAGCGCCGACGTGGCGGCAGCGGCCGACGGCACCCCGGTCATCGTCCATAACTGCACCCGGCTGGGCCGGGTCGCGAATCCCCCGCGCAGCTGGCTGCCAGGCTGGCTGACGCCGCGGCGCGGGAACTAGAAAAGTCGCGTTATCCGCGAATCTTGCGGATAACCACCACCAGCACCACGACGCCGAGTCCGGCGAACGTTGCGATGACCGCGGGCTTGGACGCGATCGCGATGGCCTTGGCCTTTGCGTCGTCGGCCAGTCGCTGGGGGTTCGCCCGCTCCGCGAGGGCGTCCACCGTCAACGCCAACTGATCGCGTGCACGATCGATTTCCTGCTTGATCTCGTCAGGATTCCGGTCAGCCACTTCAGCCCTCCAGCTCGCGTTGCTCCTTGGCGCTCTACCCTAGAGCAGCTTGCCGCAACAGCAACGCCTGGCCGACAGAAGGGACCTCCCGGTGGCACCGACCCCGCGACTCGAAGTGGGCGACAAAGCCCCCGCATTCAGCCTGCCCGACGCCGACGGCAACACCGTGAAGCTGTCGGACTACAAGGGCCGCAAGGTCATCGTGTACTTCTACCCCGCGGCCTCGACGCCGGGTTGCACCAAGCAGGCGTGCGATTTCCGCGACAGCCTGGCCGAACTCAACGAGGCGGGGCTCGACGTCATCGGCATCTCGCCCGACAAGCCCGAGAAGCTCGCCAAGTTCCGCGACAACGAGGGTCTGACGTTCCCGCTGCTGTCGGATCCCGATCGCAAGGTGCTCACCGCCTACGGCGCCTTCGGCGAGAAGACGATGTACGGCAAGACCGTGCAGGGCGTCATCCGCTCGACGTTCCTCGTGGACGAGAAGGGCAACATCGAGGTCGCGCAGTACAACGTCAAGGCCACGGGCCACGTGGCCAAGTTGCGACGGGACCTGTCGGTCTGACAGCCGCGCCATGCGGTGCCCGGCTGAACGAGCCGAGCCGGGCACCGCATGGCGGCCCGCCCAACCACGTGTGACAGCTGTGTGGCCATTCGGCCAATCGTTGTCTCCACCGGCGTTCTGCAATCAGCCGCAGATACGTTCAGGTGCAAGACTTTTGGCGTGACGCACAACATCCACATCCGCACCGTCGACAGCAGCATCCGCTACCCGCACGCGCTGAGCTATGGCGAGAAGGACCAGATTCTCTGGGTCCAGATCGGCGAAGACGCCGACCATTCGGACACCATCTACTTCAGCCCGTCCTACTGGCAGCAGTACTCCGTCGACCCGCACAGTGAAGACCCGCTCGATCTGGACTTCGACGAGGACGACGAAGACGACGAGGACGACGACGAGTAGAACCTCGGCGCCGGGGTACGGCGTTTCGTACCCCGGCCGCACCGGATAGACCGGGCGCCGGCTTCGACCATCCCGGCGTCCCGCTCTGGCACACTCGACCCGTGGCCGCGCCCGACGTCCGTTTCCGCCGCCTCGCCGAGCAGGTGGCCGACGAGTTGCGCCGGCGCATCCTCAGCGGTGACCTCCCCGACGGCAGCGTGTTGCCCACGGAGGATGAACTGCTCACCGAGTTTCCGATCAGCAAGCCGTCGCTGCGCGAGGCGATCCGAATCCTGGATGCCGAGGGCCTGCTCAGCGTGCGACGCGGCAAGCTCGGCGGCTCGGTGGTGCACCGGCCCAGCGCGAGCAACGTGGCCTACACCATGGGTTTGGTTCTCGGCGCGAACCAGGTGAGCCTCGGCGACGTCGGCTCCGCCTTGCAGCAGGTGGAGCCGGCCTGCGCGGCGTTGTGCGCGCAGCGTTCCGACCGCAAGACCGCGGTGGTGCCGGTCCTTCGGCAGATCCACGCCGAGTCGGTCGAGTCTGTCGAGGATCTGGTGGCAGTGACCTCCGCGAGCCGGCGCTTTCACGAGGCGCTGGTGCAGCACTGCGGGAACGAGACCATGATCATCCTTGCCGGTGCCCTGGAGAAGCTGTGGTCGTCGCACGAGCTGAACTGGTCACGGCAGTTCACCGACCATGCCGGCATTCCGGTCGACGAGCGCCGGGCCGCGCTGGAGGATCACCGCACGCTGATCGATGCCATCGAAGCCGGCGACGCCGAACGTGCGAGGGAATTGGCCGCGACGCATCTGCTCGATGCCCAGCATTACCCCGGTTCGGCGGGGGTGGTCGACCCGGCGATGGTGCGCACCCGCACGCGATCTTCGTGAATCCTTGACAATGTGCGCGCTTATTTTCATATGATTTGAAGATGCGGCCTGCGGAGGCGACCACGATGGACATGGCGGTCACGAGTTCGCCGGCATTCACCGCCGAGGACGTCGCGCGCTTCCATGCCAATGGCTGGTGGACCGACTCCACGATCTCGGATGCCGTACGCGCCAACGCCGCTCGCACCCCGGATCGCGTCGCATATGTTGATCACCCGGACCGGTCGCTGAGCTGGCGTGAATTTGATACCGCGGCAACCACTTTGGCCGGTCAGCTGGCCGGCGCGGGCGTGCGCCCCGGGGACCGGATCGCGGTGTGGCATGGCGACACGACGGCGATCCACGTGCTGTTCGTCGCCATCGAGCGCTGTGGTGCGGTGGTCGTCGGCGTCGGAGCACGCGCCGGAATCCGCGAAGTGACAGCCATCCTGCAGAGCGCCGAACCCCGACTGCTGGTCACCGACCCCCCGCGGCAGGCGCAGGCGAACACCGTGGCCGGCGCCATCGGATGTCCGCTACTGACGCTCGATGAACTGTCCGTCGGTACGGACTCCACGGACCTGAGCCCCGAGGCCCAACTGGGCGCCGACGACGTCTTCCTCATCAACTCGACGTCGGGCACCACTGGGCTACCGAAATGCGTCGTGCACACCCAGAACCGTTGGTATTACTTCCATCAGCAAGCGGTCGCCAACGGCCTGCTGACGTCCGACGACGTGTTCCTCCCCGCCATCCCGACCCCGTTCGGCTTCGGGCTGTGGACCACCCACATCACCCCGATTCTGTTGGGCACCAACAACGTCCTGCTGGACCGGTTCACCGTCGCCGCGGCGTGCGCGGCCATCGAACAGCACAAGGTCACCGTGTTGTGTTGTGTCAGTACCCAATTGACCATGATCATGGCCGACCCGGTGGCCCGCGAGTACGACCTGAGCTCGCTGCGGGTGGTGTTCACCGGCGGCGAGGCCCTGCCGTACCGGCCCGCACACGAGTTCGAAAAGCTTACCGGCGCAACGATTCTGCAGTTCTACGGCTCCAACGAGACGGGCCTGCTCAGCGGCACCACGGTGCACGACTCGCTCGAGCACCGGCTACGCACCGGCGGCCGGATCGTCGCCGATATGGCCGTCCGCCTCTTCGACGGGGACACCGACGTCACCGACACCGGCCGGGGCCAGCCCGCCTGCCGCGGCCCGGCCACCAGTCTCGGCTACCTGGGCGGCACCGACCACGACAAACTCTTCACCGCCGACGGCTGGATGCGGATGGGAGACATCTGCGAAATCGACGCCGACGGCTACCTGCGAGTGACGGGCCGCACGTCCGACTTCATCGTGCGCGGCGGCAAGAACATCAGCGCGGCCCAGGTCGAGGACGTCGTGATGACGCACCCCGTGGTCGGTCTGGCCGCCGCGGTCGCCATGCCTGATCCGGTGTTCGGCGAAAAGGTCTGTGTCTACGTCGAACTGATCGGCTCGTCGACACTGGAGCTCGCCGAGTTGTGCACGCACCTGCTCGCCCAGGACGTTTCGAAGGAACTGCTGCCCGAGCGGCTGATCGTGGTCGACGAACTCCCCCGATCCTCGGGCGGCAAGGTCGCCAAAGGCCAACTCCGCGAAGATATCCGCGCCCGGATGGGAGACGGTCATGACCGCAGCTGAAAAGCCCCGCCGCGGCGGACTCGAAGTCTGGGCGCCGGCGGTGACACCACCGATCGGCGCCGACCTCACCGACGAACAGGCCATGGCCATCGCGTTCCGGCACCTCGCGACCATCGGCTTCGCCGAGAATCTGGCGGGGCACATCACCTGGCAGCCCGACGACCGGACCGACATGTACGTCAACCCGTGGGGCCTGTGGTGGCAGGAGGTCACCGCCTCCGACATCTGCGTCGTCGACGAGGACGCCCGCGTACAGCGAGGCCGCTGGGACGTCACCCCGGCCATCCACATCCACACCGAGCTGCACCGCGCCCGCCCCGACGCGCGCGTCGTCATCCACAACCACCCCTACTACGTGTGCGTGCTGGCGGCATTGGGCCGGCTACCGGAGCTGGTACATCAGACCGGATCGCTGTTCCTGGACGACCTCTGCCTCGTCGACGAATACGACGGCGAGGTCGACAGCCCGTCCCGCGCAGCCGAATTGGCGGCCCGGATCGGCTCGGCGAACACGACCATCCTGGCCAACCACGGCGTCATCGCCACCGGCCGCAACCTCGCCGAGGCGGTGTACCGCGCGGCCTCGATCGAGCGGGTCTGCAAGCTGGCCTACGACGTCCTGCTGACAGGCCTGAAGCCGAGTGAGATGAAGTGGTCCGACATGGTCGGCATGAAGTCCTCCCTGATCGAGCGCGCGGCTGACGTGTACTGGGCCGGCGCTGCCCGCCTGACCATCAAATCCGATCCGTCCGTTCTCCAGTAAAGGCGTTGGTACGACATGAAATCCATCGACGATCTGGCCGCCAACCTCGATTTCACCGTCGCCAAAACCGGCGCGGACCGTACCGTCACGCTGCTGCCCGACCCGCCGCGTGCCCCGCGCCGCTACACCGTGATCTCGGTCGACGACCACATCGTCGAGCCGCCCGACACCTTCACCGGGCGACTGCCGAGCAAGTTCGCCGACCGGGCTCCGCGGGTCGTCGACACCGCGGCCGGCGGCCAGACCTGGGTGTACGACGGCCAGGAACTGCCCAACGTCGGGTTCAACGCCGTGGTCGGCCGTCCGGTGTCCGAGTACGGCTTCGAGCCGGTCCGGTTCGACGAGATGCGCCGGGGCGCATGGGATATCCACGAACGCGTGCGGGACATGGACCTCAACGGAGTGTACGCGTCGCTGAACTTCCCGTCATTCCTGCCCGGATTCGCCGGCCAGCGCCTGCAGCAGGTCACCACCGACCGCGACCTGGCGATGGCCTCGGTGCGGGCCTGGAACGACTGGCACTTCGACGTGTGGGCCGGCTCGTACCCGGACTGGATCATCCCCTGTCAGCTGCCGTGGCTACTGGACCCTGAAGTGGGTGCCAAGATGATCTACGAGAACGCCGAACGTGGTTTCCACGCCATGACTTTCAGCGAGAACCCGGCGATGCTGGGCCTGCCGACGATCCACTCGGGCTACTGGGACCCGATGATGGCGGCCTGCGCCGACACCGGCACGGTCGTCAACCTGCACATCGGGTCGTCGGGCTCCTCCCCCTCCACCACGCCGGACGCGCCGCCGGACGTGCAGGGCGTGCTGTTCTTCGCCTACGCCATCTCGGCGGCTGTCGACTGGCTGTATTCCGGCCTGCCCAGCCGGTTTCCCGATCTCAAGATCTGCCTGTCCGAGGGCGGTATCGGCTGGGTCGCCGGGTTACTGGACCGGCTCGACCACATGCTCAGCTACCACTCCATGTACGGCACCTGGGAACGGCTCGGTGAAAAGCTCACCCCCGCCGAGGTTTTCACCCGCAACTTCTGGTTCTGCGCGGTGGAGGACCAGTCGTCGTTCGTGCAGCGCGACCGCATCGGCGTCGACAACATCATGCTCGAAGCCGACTACCCGCATTGCGACTCGACCTGGCCGCACACACAGGCGACCATCCACGAGGAGATCGGTGACCTGCCCGCCGACGCGATCCGAAAGATCACCTGGGAGAACGCCTCTCGGCTCTACCAACACCCGGTGCCCGAGTCGGTACAAAGAGACCCCGAGTCGTTCTAGCGCCGATGCCGAGCGTGGGGGTTTACGCGGAGATCTGACGGATTTTCCACGTAAACCCCCACGCTCGATGCACTAACGCCCGAGCGCGCCCAACAGCAGCGCCTCGGAGATCGCGGCCTTCTCCAGCACGCCCAGGTGCAGGCTCTCGTTGATGCTGTGCGCCTGCGTGCCGGGGTCCTCGACGCCCGTCACGAGAATCGTTGCGTCGGGGAAGGTCTCGGCGAACTCGGCGATGAACGGGATCGACCCGCCCATCCCCATGTCCACCGGGGCAACACCCCACGCCTGTGTGAAGGCCGACCGCGCCGCGTCGTACACCGGGCCGCTGGCGTCGATGGCATACGGCTGGCCGACATCACCCGGCGTCACGGTGACCTTGGCGCCCCAGGGAGCGTGGCTCTCCAGGTGCCGGGTCAGCGCGGCCAGATGCGCCAGCGCGTCCCCACCTGGAGCGACGCGCATGCTGACCTTGGCCCGCGCCCGCGGTATCAGCGTGTTCGACGCCTTCGCGATCGATGTGGTGTCGATGCCGATGACGGTGATGGCCGGCTTGGCCCAAAGTCGTTGCACCACAGAGCCGGAACCGATCTGTTGCACGCCCTCGAGCATGCCGGTCTCAGCCGCGACCCAGTCCGGGCCCCGGTCGACGTCGGCGGCGGTGCCCTCGTACAACCCTTCGACCGCGACGTTGCCGTCGTCGTCATGCAAGGTGGCCAACAACCGCACGAGGGCACTCAGCGCATCGGGCACCACGCCGCCCCAGATGCCCGAGTGCAGCCCATGATCCAGCGTCGCCACCTCGACCACGCAGTCGACCAGCCCGCGCAACGACACCGTCAACGCGGGCATCTCGGTGCTCCAGTTGTCCGAGTCGGCGATGACGATGACGTCGGCGGCCAGCAGGTCGCGATGCGCGGCCAGTAGGGCGCCGAGCGACGGCGAGCCCGATTCCTCTTCGCCCTCAACGAAAACCGTCACGCCGACGGGCGGGTTGCCGCCGTGGGCCCGCATGGCGGCCAGGTGGACGGCGATACCGGCCTTGTCGTCGGCACTGCCCCGGCCATAGAGCCGGCCGTCGCGCTCGGTGGGTTCGAAAGGATCGGAGTCCCACTGTGCGGCGTCGCCCTCGGGCTGCACGTCGTGGTGCGCGTAGAGCAGCACGGTCGGGGCTCCTTCTGGCGCCGGATGACGTGCGATGACGGCCGGCGCCCCGCCCTCGTGGACGATGTGCACCTCACCGAAGCCCGCCTCGGACAACAGCTTTGCGGTCAGCGCGGCGCTGCGGTGCACCTCGGCGTGCCGGGCCGGGTCGGCCCAGACGGACTGGATACGGACCAGGTCCTCCAGGTCGGCACGCACCGACGGCAGGACGTCCCGCACACGTTCGACAAGATCAGCCATGCCATCGAGCGTAGTGCGCCGGCCGTCTGCCCGGCGTATCGTCACCGCATGCCGTCGATGGGACATCTGCTGGCGTTCGGGTTGATCTCGCTGCTGGTCATCGTGATCCCCGGGCCGAGTGTTCTGTTCACCGTCGGCCGGGCGCTGACCGTCGGCCGTCGCCAGGCGTTGTTGACCGTGGCGGGTAACGCGATGGGCGCCTACGTCCAGATCCTTGCGGTGGCCCTGGGTGCCGGTGCCCTCATCCTGGCCTCGTCGCTCGCGTTCAGCGTCATCAAGTTCGTCGGCGCGGCCTACCTGATCTACCTTGGCGTCCAAGCCATCCGGCATCGACATGGCCTCGGCGAGGTGCTCACCGGCGGTGCGTCCGCCAAGCGGCCGAGCCGGGTCCTGGCCGACGGTTTCGTCGTCGGGATGACCAATCCCAAGACCATCGTGTTCTTTGTCGCGGCGCTGCCGCAGGTGGTGGATCCTGCGGCCGGACGTGTGACGGCCCAGATGCTCGTGTTGGGCGTCGTGTTCCTGTCCATCGCGGTGATCTCCGACAGCATCTGGGCGCTGGCCGCCGGCCTGGCCCGCGACTGGTTCGCGCAGTCCCCGCGCCGCTTCGCCGCCATCGGGGGCGCCGGCGGGCTGGCCATGGTCGGCCTGGGTGTCAGCCTTGCTGTCACCGGCCGCAAAGACTGAACGGCAAACCGGCTGTCGCCTCCGGCTCTGGAAATGTGAATACCCCAAAATCAGCTGATTTTGGGGTATTCACGCAAGCAGAAGAAAAACTAGTCCTGCTCGAGGACCGCGACCGCGGCCGCGGTGTCGCCTTCGTGGGTCAGCGACACGTGGATGGCCACGCCCTTGAGGTGCTCGGCGATCTCGCCGGACAGCCGCACCTTGGGCCGGCCCCACATGTCGGTGACGACCTCGATGTCGCGGTGGATGCCCTCGGGCAGCACCGGACGCTTCGAGAACCGCGAGCCCGACCACGCCTTGATCACGGCCTCCTTGGCCGCCCAGCGGGCCGCCAGGTGCCGTGCCGCCGACGAACTCTTGTCGGCGGCGTCACGGCGCTCCCCTGGGGTGAACGTCTCCGCGAAGACGGTGCCCGGCTGGTCGACCTGCTCGGCGAAATCCGGAATCGAGACCAGGTCGATGCCCACACCCAGGATGCTCATGGGCAACAACCTAGCGGACCCAATCCCGATACCTCAGAAGGCCTCACGAGCGGGCGTACCACCCGTCCTCGCCCAGGCGCGCATCGGCGTCGAGCAGCATGTCGGCTTCCTGACGCTTCTCCGGCGCATCGTGGTTGAAGCGACGGTCGGCCGGCTTCTCGTACAGCGGGCGCCCACCGGCGATTGCCGACGCCAACCGGTGCTGACCGGCCAGAACCCGCTCACCGGCACGGCGGAGGTAGTCCTCGCGCTCGGCCGGATCGAGAGCCGCCACCAGCGCCTGCGGGTGCACCAGGGCGATGAGGCCCGACACGTGACCGAAGCCGAGGCTGGTCACCAGACCGGCCTTGATCGGCAGGCGGTCGCCGAACTTCAGCGTCTCGCGGACCCACACGAAGTGCTGTGCGTTGGACAGCTCGTCGTCGACGCAGTCCAGGCTGCGGTTCGGCGGGATGACGCCGTCGCGCAGAATCTGGCACAGACCCAGCATCTGGAACGCCGCGGCGCCACCCTTGCTGTGTCCGGTCAGGCTCTTCTGGCTGACGATGAACAGCGGGTTGCCCGGGGACCGGCCCATCGAGGCGGCGAGCCGCTCGTGCAGTTCGGTCTCGTTGGGGTCGTTGGCCAGCGTCGAGGTGTCGTGCTTGGAGATCACCGCGATGTCGTCCGGGGTGACGCCCAGCTTGGCCAGGTCGCGCACCAGCTGCGACTGACGTCCACCGCGGCCGGCACCCAGCGCACCCAGACCCGGAGCCGGGATCGAGGTGTGCACACCGTCACCGAACGACGACACGTAGGCGACGACGGCCTGGATGGGCAGGCCCATCTTCACCGCGAGGTCACCACGGGCCAGCAGGACGGTGCCACCGCCCTGGCCTTCGACGAAGCCGAGACGACGACGGTCGTTGGCGCGCGAGAACTTCGAGTCGCTGATGCCGCGGGCCCGCATCATCGCGGTCTCGGCGGTGGCCGACATGTCACCGAAGCCGATGATGGCTTCCAGCGTCAGGTCGTCGTAACCGCCGGCGACCACGAATTCGGCCTTGCCCAAACGGATCTTGTCGACACCCTCTTCGACGGACACCGCCGCGGTGGCGCACGCGCCGACCGGGTGGATCATCGCGCCGTAGCTACCGATGTACGACTGCACGACGTGACCGGCGAAGACGTTCGGCAGGACTTCCTGCAGGATGTCGTTCGGCTTGTTCCGGCCCAGCAGGTTGCCGTGGTACATGGTCTGCATCGAGGTCATACCGCCCATACCGGTGCCCTGCGTGGAGGCCACGAGGCTCGGGTGCACCCAGCGCATCAGCTCTTCCGGCGTGAAGCCGGCCGACAGGAACGCGTCCACGGTGGTGACCAGGTTCCACAGCGCCAGGCGGTCGATCGAGCTGGCCATGTCCGGCGTGACGCCGTAGACCTGCGGGTCGAAGCCGGTCGGCACCTGGGCGCCGACGGTCCGCGACAGCTTGACCTTGCGCGGCACGCGGATCTCGGTACCGGCCTTGCGGGTGACCTGCCAGTCGCTGCTGTCCGGCACCGGCGCGATGACGGTGTGCTCCGGATCGAACTGGTGGAACGCCCGGGCGTCGGCCTCGGCGGATACGACGAAGGAGAAGTCCTTGTCGAGGAACACCGAAACCAGCAGCGGCGCAGCGTGATCGGGGTCGATCGCGCCGTCGTCCACCCACTCGCGGATGCCGACGCGCTCCAGCACGATGTCGTGGTAGCGCTCGACCAGCTCGGACTCGTCGACCAGCTCACCGGTGTTGGTGTCGTACCAGCCCGGCTTCGGGTCGTCTTCCCACTTGACCAGACCGGTGGTCCAGGCCAGTTCCAGGACGCCCGCGGCCGACAGCTCGCCGGAGACCTCCATCTCGAAGCGGGTGCGCGACGAGCCGTACGGGCCGAGTTCGGCGCCGGACACCAGCACGACCATGTCGGCCGGGTCGATGTCCAGGTCGGCCCACTCCGGAGCCGGCGCGGCCTGGTAGCCCCGCGGCGGCGACGGCAGTGCCGAGATGGTGCCTTCGAGGTCCTCCTCGTCGACAGCAGCTTCGGCCACCATCTCCTCGCGGGCCTTGGCGGCCAGCTCGGCCATGTCGAGCTCGATGTCGCCGAGGCCACCGGTCAGGTCGACCTGGATGGGCTCACGGGCGGCCGAGACCTTGGCGTCGATGCTGCACAGGTTCAGCAGCATGGCGGCCATCTCGTCGGTGGTGTACGTGATGACACCGGCTTCCTCGACGGCACCCACGATGGCGTCGTTGTGGCCCATCAGGCCGGTGCCCTTGGTCCAGCCGATCAGCGCGTGCGCCAGCGAAACTCGTTGCGACCACGAGGTTTCCGCCTTCCAGCGGGCGACGACCGCGTCGAGCGCAGCCTTCGACTCGCCGTAGGCGCCGTCGCCGCCGAACATGCCGCGGTTCGGGGAACCGGGCAGCACCACGTGCAGACGCGACGCGATGTCACGCTCGGAGCCGATGTGCGAGAGCCCACCGATGAGCCGCTGCACGGCCCACAGCAGGACCTTCATCTCCATCTCGGCACGGGAGCCGGCCTCCGACAGGTCCCCGGCGACGCGCGGTGCGGCGAACGGGAACAGCAGCGTCGGGGTCTGCGCGTCCTTGAGGTGGATGGCCTTGGGGCCGAGGTTCTCGACCTGCTCGTTGCCGACCCACTCGACCAGCGCGTCAATGTCGCTGTAGGAGGCCATGTTTGCCGGCACGACCCACAGCTGGGCACCGAAGCGGGCGTTGTCGCGGTACAGCGTCCGGTAGAACGCCAACCGGTCGTCGTCCAGCTTGGACGTGGTCGCGATGACCGACGCGCCACCGGCGAGCAGCTGGCCCACCACGGACGACGCGATCGAGCCCTTGGAGGCACCGGTGACGACCGCGACCTCGTTGGCGTAGCGGCCCTTCTCCGGGTTCTCCGCACCGGCGGCCGCGCGGCCGTACAGCGCGGCGTGGAGGGTGCGGCCGGCGGCGAGCGCCTTGCCCTGCCACCAGCTGGCCTGCGTGGCCACCACGTGTCCGGCACCTTCGAAGCTCTCGGAGAGCTTGGCCCAGTCGCGGTTGACGTCGTCCTCTTCGAGCAGCCAGATGCGTGCCAGGTCCTCACGGGCGCTGGCCCAGCGGTCGTCGAACAGCACGGCCTTGCGGGCGTCGAACGACGGAGCCACCAAACGCGGCCAGTCCGAACCCAATTCGGCGGTCACGAGGTCGATCAGCTCGGAGTCGGTGGCGTCCGGCGCGGACACCGGCGTCTGCAGACCCAGCTCACCCAGGATCAACCGGGCGGCGCCGGCCAGCACACCGTTGGGGCCGGTGACCTTCTCGGCGAACTCGTTGAGCGCGGCCGAGTCGACCACACCGCCACCGGCACCGCCGGCGGACGGCAGTGACACGGCGATGCCCTTACGGGCGGCCACGGCGGCGACGGCCGCGTCGATGACCTTGTCGACGGCGCCGGCGTCGGCCAGTGCACCGGAGTGCAGGCCGCCCATCTCGCCGCCACGGACGCTGCTGCCCTCACGGGTGCCCAGCGCGACCTCGGCGGTGACGTGCTTGGCCCAGCCGGGGCCCAGTTCCCAGGCCTTGCTGACACGCTCGGCGATGTACGCCGGACGCTTGCCCGAGGGGCCGAGCACCGTGCGCAGCTGGTCGTTGATCGCGTCGGAGAGAACGGGACCGAACGGCTTGTAGGTACGGGCCAGCTTGGTGACCTGTCCCTTCAGGCCGGCCAGGTCGGCTTCCGCGGCACCGTCGATGGCGCCGAGGTTCAGCTCCGAACCCAGGTCGACGAGCAGCTGGTTGCGTCGCGACGAGGCACCGTCGGTGATCGACTCGATGGAGTCCAGCGGCTCGATCTGGTCGATGCGCATCTTCGCCGACAGCGCGATGAGCGCCATGGTGGCGTCGGCGGCGTCGTAGGTGATGTCGTCCGGACGCGGGCCACCGGCGGGCGCCGCGGGGGCGGCGGCCGGAACCGGTGCTGCGGCAACGGCTTCCGCCGGGGCTGCCTCAGCTGCGGGCGCGGCGGGGGCATCGTCCTCGGGCTCCGGGTCGGTGTCGGTCGCGAACAGCACCGCGGCGTCGCGCTCGACGTTGAGCACCTCGGTGGTGTTGTGCGAGTACTCCGGGAGCTTCAGCGTGTTGGTGGCCAGGCCGGCAACCGTCGGCATGGTCTTCACACCGACCTCGACGAACCGCTCGACACCGAGGCCGCCGGCGGCTTCCTCGATGAACAGCAGGTCCTGCGTCTCGATCCAGCGGACCGGGCTGGCGAACTGCCAGGCCAGCAGCTCGATGACGGTCTTGCGCATCAGCTCCGACGGCTTCTCGTTACGCCACGTGTCGTAGTCGGCGAGGATCTCGTCGAGCGGCTCGGCCGGCACCAGGTCGCGGATCTCCTGGATGAAGTCCTTGTCCAGGGTGAAGGGCCGCGGCACCAGGTTCGGGATGTACTTGCCGACCAGCAGCTCGGGGTCCTGCCCGTGCGGCATGACGCGGTCCAGCGCGCGGCGGAAGTCGGCGACGCCGACCCGCAGCACCTCGGAGTGGAACGGCACGTCGATACCGGGGACAAGGATGAACGAGCGCTTGCCACCGGTGATTTCGCGACGACGCTCGATCTCGGCCTCCAGGGCCTCGAGGCCGCGGACGGTACCGGCGATCGCGTACTGCGAACCACGCAGGTTGAAGTTCACGATCTGCAGGAACTCACCGGTCTCCT
The DNA here is from genome assembly GCF_045310895.1 of Mycobacterium sp. SMC-18. Classification (NCBI taxonomy): domain Bacteria; kingdom Bacillati; phylum Actinomycetota; class Actinomycetes; order Mycobacteriales; family Mycobacteriaceae; genus Mycobacterium; species Mycobacterium sp. SMC-18. The sequence continues at coordinate 45,777 of NZ_JBJIAL010000018.1, read as the reverse complement.
CGGCGATACCCGCGACGAAGTCGGTGACGTCGTTGTCGTCGAGGTCGATCTGCGACGGCCGGATGGCGGCCAGGCGGTAGTCCGAGCGGCCCTTGGCGTCACGCGGGACGATGTCGTGCATCTTGCTGCCGCGGTGGAACACGACCTCGAGCAGCGCCTCGAGCTCGTACACGCCGGACACGCACGCCAGCGCCGTGTACTCACCGACGGAGTGGCCGCAGGCGATGGCGCCCTCGACGAACGCACCCTGCTCGCGCATCTCGGCCACCTGGGCGGCCGCGACGGTGGCCATGGCCACCTGGGTGAACTGCGTCAGGAACAGCACGCCGTCCGGGTGGTGGTAGTGCACGCCGCTGGCGATGATGCTGGTCGGGTTGTCCCGGACCACGTGCAGCACCGAGAAGCCCAGGGTTTCGCGGGTGAACTTGTCCGCGGAGTCCCAGATCTTGCGGGCGGCCTTGGAGCGGGCGCGGACCTCCATGCCCATGCCCTTGTGCTGGATGCCCTGGCCCGGGAAGGCGTAGACGGTCTTGGGCGCGGCCAGCTGAGCCGACGCGGCCATCACCAGTTCGCCGCCGACCTTCGCGGTGACCTCGATGATCTCGGCGCCGCGGTCGATGCCGACGCGGTCGACGCGGAACTCGATCTCGTCGCCCGGCAGCACCATGCCCAGGAAGCGCGAGGTCCAGCCGACCAGGCGGGCCGGCGGGGTGGCGCGGCCGTCGGTGGCGGTGACCACGTGCTGGGCGGCGGCGGACAGCCACATGCCGTGCACGATGGGCGATTTCAGGCCGGCCAGCAGTGCGGCGGCGCGGTCGGTGTGGATCGGGTTGTGGTCACCCGACACCACGGCGAAGGCGCTCATGTCGACCGGCGCGGTGACGGTGACGTCGCGGCGACGGCGGCGCGGCGTCTCGGTGGCGTTGTCGGTGATGGCACCGCCGGCGCGGACCGGGTCGGTCAGCTCGGCGGCACCGCTGCGGCCACGGATCGCGAAGCGCTCTTCGAGGCGCGCCAGCTCGGTGCCCTCGGCGTCGGTGATGCTGACCGAGACCGGGACCACGCGGCCGACCTCGGTGTCGACCGCGGCGGAAGCCGTTGCGGTGACGGTCAATTCGGCCTTCTCAGCCGGCATCGGGGCCAGCAGGTGCGCGGCGTGGTCCAGGTGGACCAGGCTCAGCAGACCTTCGACGACCGGGATGCCGTCGGCGGTGACGGCCGCGCCGATGACCGAGAACACGGCCGGCCAGCAGCGGCCGACGAGGGCGTCGGGCACCAGGGTCAGGCCCGGCGCCAGCGGGGCGCCGAAGGTGGCGGTGACGCCGGTGTGGTCGGCGACCTCTTCGGGGTCCCAGTCGGCGGTGACGGTGGCGACGTTGTCGGTGACGGTCGGCAGCGCGTCGACGCCGTCGGCACCCGCGGCGATGGCGAGCACGGCGCGCATGGCGGCCGAGGCGTCCTCGGTGGTGACGACGGGCATGCCGCCGTTGACGGTGGCGGCCGGCAGCGTGAAGCGGATCGCGATCCAGATGTCCGACAGCGGCACGTTCAGGACGACGCCGTCACCGTCGAGCTCCAGCCGGGAGCCGGTGGAAGGGTGTGTCGCCGAACGGTTTTCGTTGACCTGCCACTCGCTGGGCGCGCCGATGCGGTGCACCGGGTTGATGGCGGTGCGGCCGGCCCACAGCACGTCGGGCGAGTCGAGGACGACGGCCAGCGGGCCGGTGACGTCGGCACGGGCCTGGCGACGCGACACGACCGGAACGGGCTTGACACCGGCTGCCAGCACCTCGTCGATGGCGGCCTGCTCGAAGCGGTCCAGCAGCTCACCGACGGGCTCGTCGACGCGCGTGATGCCGGCGACGGCTGCGGTGCCGGGGATGATGCAGACCTGGTCGGCGTCGTAGCGGGCGTCGTGGGCCTGCCACAGCGAGTCGCTGCGCCACCAGCGGCGCACGTCCTTGTCGATGACCGGCACGAAGTTGACGGGCTTGCCCAGCGTCTTGCACAGCGTGATGAAGAACGGGACGTCCGCCGGGTGCAGGCGCAGGGTCTCGGCCTCGGGGTACCGGGCCAGCAGCTCGGCGATGGCGCGCTGCGGATCCTCCAGCAGCGCTTCACCTTCCGCGGTGGCCGGGAACAGCGTCTCGATGCGACCGGCGTCGGCCGGGTTCAGGCGGGCCTCGGCGCGCTGCAGCATCTCCTCGAAGCGGTCGCGCCAGGTGATGTCGAGCCACGGCGAGTGGTCGCGCTTGGTGTCGGCGGTGCTGCTGCCGTCGCCGATCGCGAGCTCGACGTAGCGCTGCAGCCACTGCTGGTAGGTCATGTCCGCGACGTCACCGAAGTACGGCTTGGCGGTGTTGGCCATGGCGGCGATGATCTCGTCGCGGCGCTCGGCGACGGCGTCGGCGTCACCGGCGACCTCGTCGAGCAGGCGGCCGCACCGCGACGCGGTGTTGTCGATCTCGTGGATGTCCGCACCCAGCTGGCTGCGGCCGGAAGCCATGCCGCCCTGGGCCTTACCGGCGCCGACCCACTGATCGGTGCCCTTGGTGTCGACCAGGAGCTGCTTGACCTGAGGCGAGGTGGTGGCCTCGAGGGTGGCCATGGCGGCGGTGCCGACCAGGATGCCGTCGACCGGCATCAGCGGGAAGCCGTAGGTCTCGGCCCAGCGGCCGGACAGGTACTCGGCGGCGCGCTCGGGCGTGCCGATGCCACCACCGACGCAGATGGTCAGGTTGGCCTGCTTGCGCAGGTCCGAGTAGGTGCTGACGAGCAGGTCGTCGAGGTCCTCCCACGAGTGGTGGCCACCGGCGCGGCCGCCCTCGACGTGGACGATGATCTCCTTGTCCGGGACCTCTTCGGCGATCTTGATGACCGACTTGATCTGGTCCACGGTGCCCGGCTTGAACACCACGTTGGTGATGCCGATCTCGTGCAGCTCATCGATCAGCGCGACGGCCTCGTCGAGCTCGGGGATGCCGGCGGTGACGATGACGCCGTCGATCGGGGCGCCCGACTGGCGCGCCTTCTGCACGATGCGCTTGCCGCCCAGCTGCAGCTTCCACAGGTACGGGTCCAGGAACAGCGAGTTGAACTGGATGGCACGGCCCGGCTCGAGGAGCTGGGTCAGCTCGGCGACGCGGTTCTCGAAGATCTCTTCGGTGACCTGACCGCCACCGGCCAGCTCGGCCCAGTGGCCGGCGTTGGCGGCCGCGGCGACGATCTTGGCGTCGACGGTCGTCGGGGTCATACCGGCCAGCAGGATCGGCGAACGGCCGGTCAGGCGGGTGAACTTGGTCGACAGCTTGACGTCACCGTTGGGCAGCTCGACGGCGGTCGGCGCGAAGCTCGACCACGCGGGCTGCACGACCGGGGCGGCGCCGACGGTGAACAGCGAACGCTGGCCGGCGCGGGTCGCGGCGGGCACGATGCCGATGCCGAGGCCGCGGATGATCGGCGAGGTCAGGCGGGTGACGGTGTCGCTCGGGCCGAGGTCGATGATCCAGCGGGCACCGGCGTCGTGCATGCGCTCGACTTCGGCGACCCAGTCGATGGGCTTGACGAAGATGGCCTCGGTCATCGCGTGGGCCAGCTCGGTGTCGATACCGCACTTGGCGGCCCAGCGGTCGACGACCTCGATGCCGTCGGCCAGGCGCGGGGTGTGGAAGCCGACCTCGACCTGCACGCCCTGGAAAACCGGGCTGAAGACGGCGCCGCCGCGCAGCTTGTTCTTGCGCTCGGCCTCGTCCTTCTCGGTGATCTTGCTGCAGTACAGCTCGAAGCGGGCCAGCTGCTCCGGGGTTCCGGTGATGACGACGCTGCGACGGCCGTTGCGGATCGACAGCACCGGCGGCAGGACGGTGCGGACGTCCTTGGAGAAGTCTTCGAGCAGTTCGGCGATGCGCTCGGGGTCGACGTTGGTGACCGACACCATCGGCGACTTGTCGCCGCGGCCGACCATGCCGCGGCGGCGCGACACGAGCGAGCCGGCGGCGCCGATGAGCTGGAGCAGGGCGAGGAGTTCGGCGTCGCGGGTGCCGTTGGCCTTGAGCGCCTCGGCGGCGATGATGCCCTGCGAGTGTCCGGCGACCGCGACCGGCGGGGTGCCCGCGAGGTCCAGGCCCTGACGCTGCACGGCGCGGATGGCGGCCATCTGGGCCAGCAGGATGCCGGGGCCGGAGATGGCGGCGGTGGTCAGCTGCTTGGCCGAGGGCAGCGGCTCGTCGGCGGCGAGGGCGCGCACCCACTGCATGGGCTCGAAGCCGATGGGCCGCACGACGACGAGCTCGCGCGCGACGGGCTCGAGCAACAGGGCCGCTTCGCCGACGATCTCACTGAGCTCGGATTCGATGCCGGCCGAGCTGACGAGCTCCTCGAGGTTCTCCAGCCAGGACGCACCCTGGCCACCGAACGCGACGGCATAGGGTTCGCCGGCATTGAGCAGGTCTACGAGAGCATGCGCGCTCGCCGCCACCGCCTCGGTGTTGCCACTGGTCACATTGCGGTGCTCGTTGATCGTCATGCGTCCCTCTCGTCGTTGCCGCGCGAACCGGTCAGGTGCTTGGTCTTGGTAGTCGGCCCTGGGGCAACGCGATGCGACGTCGGATCACGTGAGGCCCGTGCTACGTCTGGCGCCCCTGGTTTTCGGGTGCCTGAGAGCCGGGCCGACTGCACTAAGAGTGTCATAAGATTCGCGGCGTTTTTCGGCCCGAAATGGTTACCAACGAGTTCTACGGATCGGTAACCACCTAAGCGGGTAACACCGCGCCGTGGGACTGCCCGTACCCAACAGGACAAACGTCCTGCTGGCGGGTGGTTACGGTCGAGTAGGGGCAATATCGCAGATCAAAGCGGTATTGTTATCAAATCGTGACCATGCTTGTGACGGTGCCGGACCTTACTAATGAGTAGGAAAAGACCCGTTCCAGAAAACACTCGACAATGACGGTCTGTGTGTCTATACAGGCGGTAAGTTACCGAGCCGCCATTTGCTGCGGTTTGATCTCGTTTTCTTAGAGCTGGGCGCCAGCTAACTACTGAGCGGTAATCTGCGCGCCCGTCAGTCCCACTGTCCGAAGCGTGGCTTGAGGATGTGGTTGAGGTCGACCCCGACTCCCCCGACATGGCGCTTGTCGATCTCGACCTGATGCAGTGCCGCCGCGGGATGTGCGGCCCCACCGGGCGAGCCCCAGTTGTGCTGCCAGAAGTACGACCCCAGACCGTCCTGGACGGCCCACTCGATGGTCTTGGAGTTGGCGTACACCCCGACCCGCTGGTGACCCAAGACCGATTCCCAGCCGCGGAGGTAAGGCGCAACCTGCGCCTTGTACTGGGCCGGAGTCGGATCGTCGTCGATCGACGCGTAGATCGGCGCTCCGACCGGACCACCCGCCGCGGTGTGCAACTGGAACCCGCGCTGGGCGTGCTGCACGCCGGCGGCGTGGCCGCCCAGCCAGTCGGCCGTGGATTCCTTCCCGTACTGGTAACAGGAGACGATCTTCAGGCCGCCCTTGTAGAGGTCGCGCGCTTCCGGCAGCTCGATGGGCTTGCCCAGCATCCACGCCCCGCCGGGCCGCCGGTCCGAGACATACCGGATGGCGCCGACGGCCCCGGCCGACCGGATATCGGCGGCGCTGAGCACCCCCGCCGCATAGTCCAGCAACACTCCGTACGGGGCCGCCGAAGCAGTCGTCGCGCCGAGCACCGATTGCAACCCGGCTCCGAGGCCGAGCGCGGCCGGCGCGGCTGCAGCGTATTTCAGCAGGTCACGACGCGAAATTGCCACGCGTCTCAGGATATGACAGCTACCTCTTCCGGCCCGTTAGCCACACCAGTGTGCTCGTGTCCCAGTAGCACCCGCTGGGCGTCGAGACGATCGCATCGCCGTCACGTCTGGCGCGCAACCGCCGCGGCGACGTGCCGGTGCCCGATGATCTCGAACCCGGCCACGCTCACCATCGGCGCCAGGCTGGCCACCAACAGGCAGAGCGCCATCGGCACCCCGACGCCGGCCAGCACCACGGTCGCGATCAGGACGACGGCGGTCAGCACCACCAGCAGCACGTGCAGGGCGTCCACCGAGCGCAGCATCAGCGCATACAGCACGTAGACCAACGCGATGTAGATGGCGACCGGAATCACCACACTGAGCACCGTCGCCACCGACCCCAGCACCGAGTGGTGCTGAATGAAGTACGCAGCAGTGTGCAGGCCCGCGCCGGTCGCGACGATGGCGCCGTACACCGGCATGTGCAGATAGCCGAACCAGAAGCCCCGCTCGCGGTGCTTATGCAGGGCGTCGGCCGACGGCACCATGAAGTACACCCACCACATGCCGAAGGTCAGGGCCGTGCCCGCGATCGCCAGCAGTACGGCGTCCCACGACCAACCGTGCTCGCCGACGACCGCAGACAGCGAGGCCACCGTCCCGACCACACCCTCGCCGAGCGCGATGATGGCCAGCAGTCCGTAGCGCTCGGCGATGTGATGGGCATGCCACGGGGTTCCGCCGCACTTGGTCTCGGCGATCATCGGGCCGCCCAGTTCGATACATGCCAGCAGCACCCACGCGCCCAGGGTCACCGGCACACTCGTCGGCAGGAACACCGTCCCGACCCAGCCCACCTGCACGACCGCCACGATCCAGACGTACGTCATCGCCGCCGCGCGTCGCGAGGGGTCCTGCTTCGCGGCGCGTAACCACTGCCCCACCAAGGCAATTCGCATCACCACGTAGCCGGCGACCAGCACCGCGTTGTCGACGTGGTGGCCGTGCTCGATCGAGGCGTAGAACGCGGGCAGGCCGAGTGCCAGGACCAGCACGCCGACCATCTCGACCATCGTCATCAACCGGAACACCCAGTCATCGGTGTCATACGCCGAGGCGAACCAGGTGAAGTTGATCCACGCCAAACAGATCGCGAAGGTGGAGAACACGAAACCCGTGATGCCGGCGCCGACGTGGCCCGCGGCCAGCATGTGCGACAGCTCCGACGCCGCGACCCCGAACGCCACGACGAAGGTCAGGTCGAACAGCAGCTCCAGAGGCGTCGCGACGCGGTGCCTTTCGTGCGGATCGCGGCCCCGCATCGGCGTCAACCGATGTGCGCGTACCGAACTGTGTGGGTCAGGAGCGTTCTGTTCGGCCCCATCCATGCCGTGGTCCCTTCAGCGAATCCGGGCCCCGTCCGGGCCGCGTCACGGTAAGCCTGCCGCAGATCCCCGCTCCCGTCCCACTACCGTGAAGACGTGTCCGCTCCCCCGATCGCCGTCGGCGTCGTTCTTGCCGCCGGTATCGGATCGCGTGTCGGGGCCGACGGCAACAAGGCGTATCTGCAGTTGGCCGGCCGCAGCATGGTGGCGTGGTCGGTGGCGGCCGTGGCCGCCGGTCCCCAGATCGCCCGCACCATCCTGGTGTTCCGGCGCGGTGAGCGCGACCAGGTCGCGGCGCTCATGGCCGACGAACTCCCAGGAACCACAGTCGAATTCGTCGAAGGCGGCGACACCCGGCACGGCTCCGAACACAACGTGCTGAGCTACCTCGCGGCGGACATCGAAGCCGGCACGGTCGACGTCGTGCTGATCCACGACGCCGCCCGCCCGCTGGCCGGTGCCGACCTGATGGACACCGCCGTCACCACGGCGCGAGAGCGGGGCGGTGCCATTCCGGTGCTGCCGTCGGGCGACGTGTTGCGCCTGACGGAGGGCGGCCTCAGCGCCATCGATCAGGCGCTGGTTCGGGTGCAGACGCCGCAGGCATTCCGGGCCGCGCCACTGTGGCGGGCCTACCGGGACGCAGCTGCCGCCGGTTTCGAGGGCACCGACACGTCGTCGTGTGTGGAGAAGTTCACTGACATCGAGGTCCACGCGATCGCCGGCTCGGCCCAGAATTTCAAAGTCACATTCGCACACGACGTGCAGGTCGCGGAGACCCTGCTCGGCCGGCGAACCGAACCGCGTCATCGCAAATGACGAACAACATTGCGCGAGCAATGCCCATTTCGATCGGGACACCAGATTCAGTGGTGTCGACATTATGGGTGGTGCGCTTCTTGCAACGCCGTGTTCTGCCGAAGGTTGGGTTGTCGTGGATACCGCCCCTGCGTGTCATTGCACGTTCGGTGTAGCCAGGGGCGGAGTGCGCCCCAATATTCGCGTCAGGAGGCCTTCGCGGCGCGGGTATGGTGGTGCCATGGCCGGTCAAAGCCTGTTCGTGACGCCCGAAGGCTTGAATGCCGGCGCGGAGCGCTGCAATGATGCGGCGACCTCTGCGTCTTCTGGGGCGCGAACGCTGCAGGAAATCACCATGGATGCAGGAATATTCGGCGACTTCGGTGAGGCGCATGGGTTTCACGCGCTAGCCGCACAAGTGCATGCCCATCATGTGGAAAAGTTTGCGGCGCACCGCGATCGATTGTCGGGCTTATCAGGTAAGGGCCAAGACGCTTCGAAAGCCTTCACCGGAGCTGACGCAGCATCGGCCGAGGCGATTGATCGGCTGATGCATCTAGGTGATTAACCGGGCGTAGGAGGGCGTCTGGTGGGGGAATTCAAGCATTTCACTCGTGACGAGCTTGCGGGTGCGGCAGGCATTGATCCGTGGCTGATCGACAAGTCGTTGCAAGCAGGTGATCCTGCGAAAATCGATGCGATTGCTGATGGTGTGCATCGGGCGGGCATGGCTGCGGGTGAGGTCGATGGCGATTTCGAGAGCGCCCGCAAGCAGTTTCGAGACGCCTGGGTCTCCGATGGGGCGCACAGTCCGATCAACGAGTCTGCCGAGGTTCGGCGGATCACCACATCGGTCGGGGCACATCGTGATCAGCTGAAGGTGATCGGCGCCAAGTACGAACAGATCGCCGCGGCGTTGGCCAAAGCGCAGCGTGCTGCCGACACGGACATTGCGGCACTGGAAAAGCAACTCCATGCGATCGACGAGCAGATGGATGCCGCTGAAAGCCGCGCGGCGACCGATCCGACGGGGGCACAGAACACCCTGGAAGCGGCCAAGGCTCTGGCCATCCAATTCGTCCAGACCGCCGGCGACGAGATCAAGGGGTTGCGGTCCACATATGCCGCGGTGCTCGCCGAAGCCGAAACCGTCTTGAAGGCCAATGGCTCGCCATTGGCGCCGGAAGTACCTGACATTCCGCTCGTTGATCCTGCGGCTCAGCAGGCGACGGATGAATTGAAGCGGCTCACAGACCAGGCCGTGATCGATCAGATGGCCAAAGTGCGAGCGATTCAGAAGGCGCTCGATCGGGCGGCGGCTGATGCGTATGTGCACGGCCCAGGGACACCAGAAGGTGACGCTGCGCTAGCGAAGACTCGCCAGCTCAGAACCGAGTTGGCTTCTGCGCTAGACGATTTGGGCAATATTCCCGATTACTCGAAGCTTGACCCGAAGGCCGTCGCGGCTGGCGCCGACGGCCATTTGCTGGGCGACTACACCGTCGACGGCCTGCCAGCTCAGCTGTATGGCCAGCTCAAGAACGGCAGCGGCCAGATTTTTGATCAGGCCCGCCAGACCTCCTACACGTTCAAGGATGGCAAGTTGGTCGGGATGAGCCGGCTGGACCAGGGCCGGGTTACACCTGACGATGAGTTGTTGTTCAACGCGGTGACCGCGGCTGTCGGCGCGCCCGAAGCTGCGGCGGGAGTGAAAGCGGCGGGGGAACTGGGCGTTCAGGGTCTTAAGCGGCTGCTGAGCAAGGAAGGATTTGACGTGACGGCTGCGCCCATTGCTGCGAGCGACGTGCTGCCGCATGCTATGACTGCCGCCGAGGCTCAAGCGGCGATGGCGGAAGAACGGCTTCGCCCAGGCGGCCTTCACGGAGTGTTCGACGCGTATCCAGCGGGTACACCCACAGAGCCTCCATCAATAACTGATATCGGACATTGGCTGCCCGAGATCAACCACGGACCAGGAATGGATCCCTTCGACCCTGCACGTGCGGTGAACTGTGGTCAGTGCGCACTTGCAGTCGAACAGCGATTGTCGGGCGCGGTTCCGGACGCATCGGCGGGGCTCGGTACCTTATCGGTCGCAGAGATGGAGGCCGCGACCGGCCTTAAGCAAGTGCCGGCCACACCTGCTCAAATTGAGCAGTATCTAATCGATCAAGGCGCTGGTGCGCACACCGTAGTTGGAGTTGATCGCGCTGGCGGCGTTGCTGGCCACTGGTTTAATGCGTACTACGACGGAAAGAATGTTTATGCCATCGACGGGCAGACCGGTCAAGTGCTTGGATGGCCTCCGAACATGGATTTCCCTGGGTATCCGGTCACGAACTGGGATATGGGTGTGAGAAAGTGAATTCCAAACAAATCGCCGTAGCGGCTGAATGCTTGAACATCAGCCCGGAGGTTGCGGCAGAACGAGCGTACGACGTGCGCGACGGTATTATCCGTGTGTCGAGCGACGTCCGGGGAGTTGGATCGGTGTTGGTGGGTCCAGATCTTTCGGTCCTGTTTTTCGCGTCCTATATCAGTCCGGATCAGGCATTGGATGCCTGGAACTCTGGGAGGAGGACGCCACGCGAGGCATTCGCTGCCCTACATCAGAAGCACGAATAGTAGATGCCGTCTGCCGTCAGTCCCGACGGCACACGATGCTCTCCGATCAAGTCTGATGAAAGAAGCTGACGGGCAGCGGCGGCGACGCTCCCACGCCCGGACGGGCGCGCGCGGTAGTCCCAATACGTTCAGCATGAGCCAGCATCGTGTTTGGACAGGCGGCACCGCCCGCCACCTTCGTCGAGCGCCGCTCAGCCGGCGCTGACAATCGCTTCCAGCAGTTCCCGGTCATGCGCGAGGTCGACCGCGAAGACGTTGGGGTCGCCGTCGACGGTACCGACGTTGAGACCGGCCGAGAGCAGCGCGGGAAGGTCGTCGGGTGCAAAGCCGGCCAGCACCGCGGAGCTGTAGCCCCGCGGGTACTGCGCGGTGACGAGTTCCGACCGGTCCACGTTGCCCAGCACAATGCCTTCTGCGGCAACACTTTTCACGCTGTCGGTCATCGTCAGGATCGGGATGACGACGTCGTGGTCCGGTAATGCCGCCGCCACGCGTGCCGCCAGTTCGGCGGGAGCCAGCGGGTAGCGGACATCGTGCACCAGGATCGCGTCCCCCTCGGCGGGAAGCCCCGGCGCGGTGTGCACAGGCACGTCACGCAAGCCATGAGCCGCAAGGCATTCCGCCGCGGCACCCATCAGCCCTTCGGCGACGACCACCGATACCGGCGCCACACGGCGAACCGCGCGTACCGCCCGCACCAAAGCCGGTTCCCCCGCGATCGGCGCGGTGAAGTCAGCCGCCGTCAGCGACGTGGGCACGGTCACGATCGCCGAAAGAGTCACCACGCCACCCTATCGCCGGTTGGGTGCTACCCCTGGCCGCTCCGGAGAAATCAGCCGCCGCGCGACCACATCCAGCAGGAATCCCAGCGCTCCGATCACCACGATCACCGCGACCACCTGGTCATAGGCCAGCTGGTCGCGGGCGTTGAGCACCTGGTAGCCCAGACCCGAACGCACACCGAGCATTTCCGCCGGGACCAGCACCACCCAGGCGATGCCCAGTGCCACGCGCACACCCGTCTGCAGCTGTCCCCGGATGGCCGGCAACACCACGGCGGTGACGAGCTCCCAGCGGGTGGCGTGGAACGACCGCGCCACGTCCAGGTAACCCGGGTCGACGGCACGGACCCCGGCCACGGTGTTGATCAACACGGGCCACACCGCGGCCACCGCGATCAGGAAGATCACCGGCTCGTTGCCGATACCGAACACCGCTACCGCGATGGGCGCCCAGGACAGCGGCGAGATCATCCGCACGAACTGGACGAGCGGCGCTGCCGCCCGCTCGGCCGTGGCGCTGAGCCCGAGCAGCAGGCCGGCCGGAATCCCGATGACGACCGCCACCGCCAGACCGATCACCAAGCGCCACAGGCTGATCCCGATGTCGGGTAGGAGCACGCCGCGGGCGAACAGGTCGACGATCGCAGGCGCGACGCGTTGTGGTGCGGCCTGGCGCAGCAGTGAATGCGGCGCGGACAGCACGGTCGTCGTCAACCACCAGAGACCGACCGCGACGACGACGGCGCCGGCCGGCGGGGCCCAGCGGCGCACCGCCGCCGGCGGATCGATCACCGCACGGACGGTTGTTGTGGTCATGTCAGCTCCAATTGCTCGGTGCGGGTGTAGCCACCGCTGAGGCCGAAGGCGGCCGGACCGCCATGGGCCTGAATGGAATTGCGGACGAAGGTGTCGTCGACGAGGTCACCGTGCACGGTGGTGGGGTCCAACCTGTCGAGGAAACGCCGGTCGCCGTCGATGACGGTGTCATGCATGGCCGACACCAGTTCACTGGTGAAGCTCGGGAACGGGAACGGCTGAAAGCCGAGCCGCTGGGGCTGCCACTCCGGGTGATGCAGCGGGTAGGGCGCGGTGGGATAGGTCATCGCCAGGCTGATGGCCGGCACGGGCTGGGGCAGGTATCGCCCGCCGCCGAGTTTGGCCGCAGCCGCCTTCCGGTCGTTCGACAGCGCGAGTTGCGCCGTCACAACGGCATCGGTGAGCTGCTGCACTGCCGCCGGCCGACTGGTGATGACGTCGTCGCGAGTCACCAGGGCGCAGCAGGCATGGTCGCGCCACACATCGCCCAGGAAGGTGTGGATGCGCCCGATCTTCTTGGTCTGCGCCATCGCGTTGAACGGGTCGGCGACGACGTAGCCGCCGATGGTGCCGGTGGCCAGCGCCGGCACCATGTCCGACGGGCTCATCACGACGAGCTCGACGGTGCGGTCGGTCCGCGACGCCGACCGCCGGATCACCGGTTGCAATCCGTTGGCCCGCAACAGTTTCTGTAGCACGATGTTGTGAATCGACCACCAGAACGGAATCGCGAGCTGCGAGCCGGCCAGGTCCGGTAACTCCCGGATGTGCGGGGCGACCGTCAGTGCCGAGCCGTTGGTGTGGTTCCAGCCGAGCACGCGGACACCGCCACCGAGCGCATATCGCAGCTGCACCGCCATCGGCATCAGCAGGTGCACGACGTCGAGTTGGCGGTTCAGGAATGCTTCGCCCAGCGCCGCCCAGCTCCGGAACAGGACCGGCTTGCCGACACCGGCCGGATACAACCCGGCGGAATGCGCCAGCAACAGCGGTGCGGCGTCGGTGATCGGCAGATAGCCCACGCGCAGCGGCCCGCCGGCGCTCGAGTCGGTTGTGGCACTGTGCGCCAGGTCCGCCAGGCCGAAGGCGCCACCGGCGGCCGCGGCTGCGGCGATCAGGGCCCGCCGTCGCGAGATCAGCAGTCTGCTCATGCCACCCACAGTTCGGAAACCCGGTAATGGCTGAGGATTTCGTCACGCAGACCCGACCGGTCCGCCTCGCCCAGGCGCCATTGACGCTGAATGCGGCCGCCATCCGCCAGCAGTACGACGCGCTGCGCCAGGGCCAGCGCCTCCTCGACGTCATGGGTGACCAGCAGCACCGTCACGCCCAATGCGGTTGTGAGTGTGGCCAACCACTGCTGCAGGTCGGCACGCGTCGCGGGGTCCAGCGCGCTGAACGGTTCGTCGAGCAGAAGCACCTGGGGCCGGGTCGCGACGGCGCGCAGGATGGCCACCCGCTGGGCCTGCCCGCCGGACAGCTGGTCGGGATAGCGGTCGGCCAGTCCGTCGACGCCGAACCGGCGCATCAGCTCTGCCGCGTAATCCGCGTCGAATCCCTTGCGCCGGTGCACGAATCGCTTTGCATAGGAGACGTTGCCCTGCACCGTCAGCCACGGCAGTAGCAACGCGTCCTGGAAGACCACCCCGATGTGCGGACGCTCGCCGCCGGCGGGCCAGCTGACGGTTCCCGAGCTCAGCGATTCCAGGCCGGCCAGCACCCGGAGCAGGGTCGACTTCCCGCTGCCGCTACGCCCGAGAACCGCGACGAATTCTCCGGACTCGACAGCAAGATCGATGTCGTCGAGAACGACGCTGTCGCCAAATCGCTTGGTGCCCGCGGCTATCCGTACTGCTTCAGTTCCCACCTGAGTTGTCCTTCCGATGGTGATTGCACGGGCAGAAAAGCTGCTTCGCGGAACCGGCGGTTGGCCGCCGTCCCCGCGCGATAGCCCTGGCCACCGGCCAGGGCCGACTCCAGCCGGGTCGCCCCCACCGCGGTGTTGGCGGCGTCCAGTCGGAGCCGGATCACCTCGGCCACATCGGCTTCCCCTGGCGCCGTGGCGAACTCGTACAGCCGTCGACGATTGCGTTCGGCCTGCGACACCAGGTCGGCGAGGTCGCCGTCGAACTGGGCGGCCAGGCCGTCGGTCGCCCGGCCGGCCGCCGTCAGCGCCGCCCCGGTGACGCCGACGCAGAACGCGGTCTGCAACAGCAGGAACGTCGGCTTGATCCCGCGGACGAAGCCGGCGAGGTCGGCGCTGATGATGCGGTCGGCGTGCACCTCGACCTCCTCCAGGCGCAGCGATGTCGACCCGGTGCTGCCCAACGCCATCAGCGCGGGCGCCGGATCGATCACGACGCCGACCGCACTCACGTCGACCGCGACGACATACAGCCGGCCGGCGGCCGTCCGTGCCGGCAGTACGATCAACGCGTCGTCAAAGACGTTGGATGCCCAGCGGATCGGTCCGTTGAGCCGCAGACCACGACGCGTCTCCCCCGCGAAGATCGGGAGCTGTCCGAGGCCCGCCACATGCTTGAGCCCGGCGGCCATGGCGGTCACGCCGGGACGGCGTGCGGTGCGCAACGCCTCCGACAGGTCCGGCCGGTCGGCGAGGTAGTGAATCGCCATCTGGTGCGCCCAGGCCGAGAATCCGGCGGCGAGACTCACCGCCGACACCTGCTCGATCACCCGCACCGTGTCGGGCAGGTCCGGCAGGCCGAACAATCCGGCCGCGCCGAGGGCGCGCAGGTCGTCACGGACGTCGGTCTGCCCCGCGTCGAGGTCACCGGCCCGGGCGTCCACTCCGGCCGTGACGTCCGCCAGTCGGGTTGCGACGTCGTCGGATACCAAAGTCGTCATTGTCCACCGCTTTCCAGTCCGTACAACCGATCGATCGGGGTCTGCACAGCCACGCGCGCCCGCCGTACCGCGTCCTCGTCCGGCGCGTCGTAGAAACACAGGCACTTGTCCATGTCGACCCGCACGTAGGTGCGCAGGAAGCTGACTTCGGGCACCTCCGCGTATTTGGGCGCGTTGGCTTTCTTGCGGCTCAGGTAGCTGTCCATGTCCAGGTCGGCGGGCAGGTCCCACTCGACCAGGTATCCGGCCGTGGGGCGGATGGCTTTCAGCTGGTCCAACTCCGCGCCGACGAGCCGCACCTCGTGCGGACCGGTCAGTTCGGCCGCCCCGACCGACGACGCCTCGATCTGCAGCGGACCGCCGGTGAGCTCAGCAACGACGAACAACCGGTGCTGGCCGGTCACCTGAGCCTCGATGAGTTCGCCGCCGGCCCGGTGCACTTCGGCGTCGACGGTCTTGATGGCCTGGTCGACCTCGGCCCGGCCGGGCAGTCCTGCGATTTCGTAGAGGTACAGCGTCACGGTGTGTTCCTGTTCGTCGGGCGTCGATGACATCACGACGCTCGCATGAACAGACCGGTCTGTCTATCAAGGTTTCTCGGCTATGGTGCAGCTATGAGCGCGACCCGCACCCCCCGCCCGGACCGGCCGGCGTCCCGCACCGACACCGCCGGACCGGCCCAGCGACTGCTCGACACCGCATCGAATCTCTTTGCCGCGCAGGGCATTCGCGCTGTGGGCATCGACACCATCCTGCGCGAGGCGGGCGTCGCCAAGGCCAGCCTCTACAGCTCGTACGGGTCGAAGGACGCGTTGGTGATCGCGTACCTGAACCGATTGGATCAGGCTGATCGCAACCGCTGGGAATCGGAGACTTCCGGCATCGTCGACCCCGTGGAAAAGCTGCTGGCGTTCTTCGACCTCGCGGCCGCCGCGGCACGCAAGCGCCAGTTCCGGGGCTGTCTCTACGCCAACGCGGCCACCGAATTCCCGGGCGACACCCTGGAACCGGTACGGGCACACCGGTTGTGGATGCACGGGCTGCTGAGCGAGCTGCTACGGGACGCCGAGGTGCCCGACGCCGCGGCGGTCGCCCTGCGCATCCAGCTGATATACGACGGCGCCCTCACCGCGTCGAAACTCGAGCGGTCGGCGGCGCCCATCGTGCTGGCCCGTCAGATGGCCGCGGAGCTCATCACGAGCTACTTACCCGCAGCCGCCGGCTGAATCCCGATGGCCGCCAGTCGCCGCTCGGAGGCCTCGTGGCGGACGCGCTTGGGCCACCAGAACCACTTGCCCAGCAGCGCCGCGATGGCCGGTGTCATGAACGACCGGACGATCAGGGTGTCGAACAGCAGGCCCAGCGCGATGGTGGTACCGACCTGTGCCATGACCTTCAGGTCGCTGAAGGCGAAGGACGCCATGGTGGCCGCGAAGACAAGACCCGCCGAAGTGACGACCGATCCGGTGCCCGCCATCGAACGGATGATGCCTGTCTTCAGGCCGCCCGGCAGCTCTTCCTTGAACCGGGACACCAGCAGCAGGTTGTAGTCGGAGCCCACGGCGAGCAACAGGATCACCGACATCGGCAGCACCATCCAGTGCAGCTCGAGGCCGACGAGGTGCTGCCACAACAGAACTGACATGCCGAACGACGCACCCAGCGACAGCAGCACGGTGCCGACGATCACGCCCGCCGCCACCATGCTCCGGGTGATGAGCAGCATGATGACGAAAATCAGTGACACCGCGGCAATTCCGGCGATCATCAGGTCGTACTGCGCGCCGTCGTGCATGTCCTTGTACGTGGCGGCGGTACCGGCCAGGTAGATCTTGGAGCCCTCCAGCGGCGTGCCTTTGATGGCTTCCTTGGCGGCCTGCTTGATCGGGTCGACATGGGCGATGCCCTCCGGCGTCGCCGGGTCACCCTCGTGCTGGATGATGAAGCGCACCGACTTGCCGTCCGGCGAGATGAAGTTCTTCATGCCGCGCTTGAAGTCCTTGTTGTCGAAGGCTTCCGGCGGCAGGTAGAAGGAATCGTCGTTGAGCGAGTTGTCGAATGCCTCGCCCATCGCCGCCGCGTTGTCCGACGACGCCGCACGCTGATCCACCTGACCCTTCTGGGTCTGATACATGGACAGCATGTACTGCTTCATGTCCTTCATGACCTCGATCTGAGGCGGCATCACCGTGACCATCTCGGCCGTCAGCTTGTCCATCTTCATCAGATCCGGGACGAGAGTCTGGATGTCGTCGGTCATGACGTCGATGCCGTCGAGGGTGTCGAACAGCGCCCGCGTGGACCAGCACATCGGGATGTCGTAGCAGTGCGGTTCCCAGTACAGGTAGTTCCGGATGGGCCGCAGGAAGTCGTCGAAATCGGAGATGTGGTCACGCAGGTCGGCGACGTCGAGCGCCATGTTGGCCGTCTTCATCGACATGTCGTGCGTCGTGGCGGCCATCTGCGTGGTGATGGCCTGCATCTTGGTCATCGTGTCGATGCTGACCTGCATGTCGTTGGCCTGCTGCAGCATGTTGGCCATCGAGTCCAGCTGGTACTTCTCCGTCATCTTCGAGGTGACGGCCTGCATGCCCATGATGAACGGAATCGTGGTGTGCTTGATGGGTTTTCCGTCGGGGCGGGTGATCGTCTGCACCCGCGCGACGCCCGGGGTGTGCACGATGGCCCGGGCGATCTTGTTGATCACCAGGAAGTCGGCCGAGTTCCGCAGATCGTGGTCGCTCTGCACCATCAGCAGCTCGGGGTTCATCCGCGAGGCGCTGAAATGCCTTTCCGCGGCGGCGTATCCGACGTTGGCGGTCAGGTCGGCCGGCACGTAGCGGCGCGCGTCGTAATTCGTCTTGTAGCCGGGCAGCGTCACCAGTCCGACGAGGGCGAGCGCGAGTGTGGCGACGAGCACCGGTCCCGGCCAACGCACCACCAGCACGCCGACGCGACGCCACCCGCGGGACTGGATGGCGCGCTTGGGCTCGAAGCGCCCGAATCGGCTGCCGATCTTGATGACGGCCGGCCCGAGCGTCAGCGCCGCGATGACCGCGACGAGGGTGCCGATCGCACACGGCACGCCCATGGTCTGGAAGTACGGCAGCCGGGTGAAGCTCAGGCAGAGCATGGCGCCGGCGATCGTCAAACCCGATCCCAGCACGACGTGCGCCGTCCCGCGGAACATCGTGTCGTAGGCCAGCACGCGGTCTTCTCCGTCGCCGCGCGCTTCCTGGTAGCGGCCGATCGCGAAGATGGCGTAGTCGGTGCCCGCCGCGATCACCATCAGGGTCAGCAGGTTCACCGCGAAGGTCGAGAGCCCGATGATGTTGGTGTCGGCCAGAAACGCGACGACGCCGCGGGCGGCGCCGAGTTCGAGGAACACCATCAGCAGGGTCAGGATCATCGTCATGATCGACCGGTAGACGAACAGCAGCATCACGGCGATCACCACCAGGGTGATGATCGTGACCTTGGTGACGCTCTTGTCGCCGGCGTGGTGTTGATCTGACACCAGCGGGGCGCCACCCGTGACGTACACGTGGAGGCCGGCCGGCGGCTTGGAGTCGGCGACGATCTGCCGGACCGAGGCGACCGAGTCGTTGGCCTTGGTCTCCCCCTGGTTGCCGCGGAGGTAGACCTGGACGTACGCGGCCCTGCCGTCGGCGCTCTGTGAGCCCACGGCCGTGAGCGGGTCACTCCAGAAGTCCGCGACATGCTCGACGTGCGCGGTGTTGGCCGTCAGCTTGGCGACGAGACCGTCGTAGTAGTGGTGTGCCTCGGCGCCGAGCGGTTGGTCGCTCTCGAGAACGATCATCGCGTTGCTGTCGGAGTCGAACTCCTGGAAGTTCGCACCGATCTGCTTCATCGAGACCATCGCCGGGCCGTCCTTGGCGCTCAGCCCGACGGTGTGCGCCTCACCGACCTTCTCCAGCGGCGGGACCAGCGTGTTCGTGGCGACGTTGACGGCAAACCAGCCGATCACGATGGGCACCGCGAGGACCCAGATCAGGTGACCGATCTTGGATCGCTCGGTGTTGGTGGCACTCACTCGGGGCACCCTTCCATCAGGCCCGGTAGGTCCATGGATATGGAGCTCGGCGGCGTTACAAAATCACTGTCGCGCGAAATATACCTAGCTAACCAAACTTTTATCCATAGCGGCGGTCAAAAAAGGCCTCCGACCTCCCACGAAATGGGACAAATCGGGCACTTTCCGCCCGATTTCGGCCGTAGCGTTGACGGTGTGGAAAATTCTTCGGCCGACACCTTCGGCAAGCGCTACGGCGAGGTGCTGCTGGTGTCCCAGACACCGACGGGGCCGCAGGTCGCGGTGTTCAACACCTTCCCGTTGAACGACTGCCCGCACGACGCGTGGTGTTCGTGTTCGGCGCCGGGCGGCCGGTCTTCGAGCTGCTCGACCCGCACGGGCAGCGCTGGGTCATGCAGTCATGGAGCCAGACGGTCGACCCGGCGCTGTCGCTGGCGGACCTGCCCGCATTGGGCACGCGGCTGCAGCTGCCCGACGGCTGGAGCTACCGGACCTCGACGCTGACCAGCCCGCTGCGCATCGACACCACGACCGAGGCCGCGCACGTCACACAGGACAACCTCGCCAACACCTATTCATTGGCGAGCGCATAATCCTCGCGGCCGTTCCCAAACCCGTCCCTGTGCGTTAAACAGAGACGGGTGCGTTTCTGCCGCGTGGCTGAACTGAAGGAGGCCGGATGGCTTGGGATTTCGAAACCGATCCGGAGTTCCAGGAACTCCTCGACTGGGCCGACGCCTTCGTGCGCGACGAAGTCGAGCCGCTCGACCTCATCTGGCCGCACCTGCAGTACACCGCGCTCGACGAGACCCGGCGCCGGGTCGTCGACCCACTCAAGGAACAGGTGCGCCGAAAAGGCTTGTGGGCCACGCACCTTGGCCCCGAACTCGGCGGGCAGGGCTACGGGCAGCTGAAACTGGCGCTGCTCAACGAGATTCTGGGCCGGTCGCAGTGGGCGCCGATCATCTTCGGCTGTCAGGCGCCCGACACCGGCAACGCCGAGATCATCGCGCACTACGGCACCCCGGAGCAGAAGGAGCAGTACCTACGGCCGTTGCTGAACGGCGAGGTCTTCTCCTGCTACTCGATGACCGAACCGCAGGGCGGTGCCGACCCCACGCAGTTCACGACCTCCGCGGTCCGCGACGACGACGACTGGGTCATCAACGGGTACAAGTTCTTCTCGTCCAACGCCTCGACGTCGACGTTCCTGATCGTCATGGTGGTGACCAACCCCGACGTCAGTCCCTACCAGGGCATGTCGATGTTCCTCGTGCCGACCGATACGCCAGGCGTCAACATCATCCGCAACTCGGCCATCTACGGGGAATCCGACGGCCACGGCTCGCACGCCCTGATCCATTACGACAATGTGCGCGTACCGAATTCGGCCGTCCTCGGCGGCGAGGGCCAGGCCTTCGTCATCGCGCAGACCCGCCTGGGTGGCGGACGGATCCACCACGCGATGCGCACCATCGGGCTGGCGCAGAAGGCCCTCGACATGATGTGTGAGCGCGCGCTGTCGCGGCACACCGCCGGCAGCCTGCTGGCCGACAAGCAGGCCGTGCAGGGCTACATCGCCGACTCGTGGGCGCAGCTGCAACAGTTCCGGCTGTTCGTGCTGCACACGGCGTGGAAGATCGACAAGTACAACGACTACAAGAAGGTGCGCAAGGACATCGCCGCCGTCAAGGTCGTGATGCCGACGGTGCTGCACGACATCGCGTGGCGCGCAATGCAAATCCACGGCGCACTCGGGGTCACCAACGAGGTGCCGTTCCTCGGTATGGTCGCCGGCGCCGCCGTGATGGGGCTCGCCGACGGACCGACCGAGGTCCACAAGGTCACCGTCGCCAAGCAGGTGCTGCGGGACTACACCGGCACCGACGAGCTGTGGCCGACGGAATGGCTGCCGGGCAAACGCGAAGCGGCACAGGCGAAGTACGCGGAGTACCTGGAGCTGGAAGTCGGAAATCTCTAGCCGGCCGGCCCGCCGCGGTCGTGCTCGCGCGAGCTGTTCACCGACACACTGACTGCTGCCTGATCGTATCGCATCGGCGTGTCGAGCTCTCCTGCGGCACTTGCGATCCAGACCCGTCATCTTCGGCTGACATTGTCATCATGCGTTGACGATGTCAGCACATGATGACGACCCCAGCCCGAAGTACATGCACAGCCAGGTCCGCTGGCGCGAGGCGACGACCTACCGCGCCAATAGCCGAGTGACGCCCCGCATCACCACGCGGCTCGCGGCGTGCTGTGCCTGCGCAACCAGCGACGGCGCCACCGGCGCAGGGGCACTGCCCAGCCGCGGGAACAGTGCCAGCGCGTTGGTGCGGTCGATAGCGCGCCGCCCGGCGTCGTCCAGTCCCCCGTACGACTCCAACCCGGCCGCGTACAGCTGGCTGACCTCGACCGGCGCGAACGGGAAGTCCGATCCGAATGTCACGTGACCAGGCTTGGCGAAGGCCAGCAGCGACGGCAGCGCGGCCGCCGTGGACGACAGCGCGGTATCGAAGTAGAAGCTCGCGAAGTCGTCGAGGTGATCGGCCGGGCTGCCGCCGACGTCACTCGTGATGCCCATGGCCATGCGGTAGGACGCATATGGGACGAAGCCGCCGGCATGGCTCAGGATGAACCGGATGTTCGGGTAGCGGCGGCGAATGCCGTTGCGCACCAGCAGGTACGCCGCGCGGCTGGTGTCCAGCAGGAAGTCGGCGGCGAACGGCATCACGCCGTCGATCGTGGGGCCGGGCAGCTCGGCGGGGTGGATGAAGACGACGGCCGAACGCTTGTCGAGCTCCGCGAACAACGCGTCCTGGCCTTGCGCGCCGACGTAGGTTCCCACACTGTTGGCCAGCAGGAACACTCCGTCGGCATTCAATTCGTCGAGTGCGCGCACGGCTTCGGCGACGGCGGCATCCAGGTGCGGCAACGGCAAGGTGGCGAAGAACCCGAACCGATCCGGCTGGGCGGCAACGAGTTCGGCGCTGTAGTCGTTCACATCGCGGGCCAATGCGGCCGCGTCCGCCGCGGCCGGCAGCATCGTGGTGCCCGGTGCGGACACGGACAGGATGGCGGTCGCGACACCGAGCTTGGCCATCGTGTCCAAGGACGCTTCCGGGGACCAGTCCGGCATCGCCCGGCCGCCGGCGTCGGCGATGCCCGCCTGGTCCAACGCCTTTCGGTAGTCGGGCGGCACCATGTGGTGGTGGGTATCAATACGGTTCATGATGTTTCCTCCTCCGGCGATTCGTGCACGATATTCCGCGCTCACCGCGGAAAATCGTGCACAAATCCCGGGACTAGTCGGGGATTCCCGCCCCGGCGAGCGCCGGGACGGTGTCTTCGCGGTGCAGCAATGACCTGGCCGCGGTCGTGAACTGCCCGAGCTTGTCGACGCTGGACTGCGTCTCGTGGCCCCAGATGCTGATGCCCTGGTGAGTCGTCGGTTTCCAGGTTGATTCGTCGACCACCAGCGGGTTCCATCCGACCTCCCACTCGAAACCTGAGGGGGTGACGGCGTAGTACGACAGCTCGCGGTCGTTGGTGTGCTGCCCGACGCCCAGGGCCATGTCGAACCCCAGTGCTCGCACGCGTTGGTAGCTGTCCGTCAGATCGTCCAACTCGGCGACCTGAATGTTGAGGTGCTGCACGCGGGTCCGAATCGGGTTGATCGGCAACCGATTCACCGCGGCGATCGCCACGGAGTGGTGGCGCCGATTGACTCGCAGGAACCGGATCTTGACCTTGACGCCGCTCATGGTTTCGTCGATGAAGTCGCTGAGCCGGGCGTCGAGCAAGGTGTTGTAGTAACCGCGCATCTGGTGTGGCCTGGTGCTGGTGACGGCGACGTGTCCCAGTCCGAACTCGCCGGTGACAAAGCCCTTTCCAGCCACAGACAATTGTCCGTCGATGTGCGCCCGGGTGTACAGCTCCTGTGCCAGCCCGTTGGGGCCGGGAATCCGCATCAGGCGCTCGACGCCACGCAGCGCGGCGTCCTCGGCGGTGCCGACGGTGACGGGCACGCCGCACCGGTGCACCCGGCCGAGGATTTCCTCGAAGGTCTCATGGTCGTCGGCCTGCCAGCCCAGCGTGGTGACATCCTCGGCCGGACCGCGCCGCAGCAGGAACCGGCACTGTTGTTCGTCGAGCCGGAAGCGGAGGGCATCGGTGTCGAGATCATCGAGGTGCATGCCGATCGCGTCGCGACCGAAGCGGCGCCAGTCGGCGAATCGCTCCGTCTCGACCACAAGATAGCCGAGCGATACGTTGCCGAAGACGCTCATGGCCGGAATACCGTGCTGTCCGAAAGGAATTCGTCGACAATCTGATTGAAGAGGTCGGCGCGTTCCCACTGCATCCAGTGTCCGGTGCGGCTGGTCATGACCAGCTCGGCGTTGGGCATGATGTTCTGCAGCATGGGTCCACCCGAGGGCCGGTTCACCTTGTCGTCGCGCCCCCACAGGATCAGCGTCGGCGTCTGCAGCGCGGCCAGCCGCGAGTCACGCGTCAGGTCCATGCGCCAGAGCGTCCGCAGCGCGAACAGTCCCGACGGTCGACTCAGCGGCGGATTAGCCACCACCTCTGGGTCGATGGATGCCGTGTAGCGCAGGTCGATCAGCTCGTCGGGCACCGAGTCACCGTCGTAGACCAGGTAATTGCGGATGAACGTGGCCAGCTTCTCACGGCTGGGGCCCGAGCCGCCGTAGTACGCCAGCAGACTGTTGAGGCCATCCGTCGGCAGCCCGCGGGTGGTCCCGATACCGCCGGGGCCCATGAGCACCAGCTTGCCGACACGGCCCGGGGTGTCCAGCGCCAACCGCAGTGCCGCGGCGCCGCCGTAGGAGTTACCGACCAGATGCGCTGTGCTGATGCCCAATTCGTCGAGCAGGCCCCGCATCGCGTCCGCCAGGCAGCCGAAAGGATCCGACTTGTCGATGCCCTTCGACGAACGCCCGTAGCCGGGCATGTCGGGTACCAGGACGCGGTAGCGCTTGGCGAGCGCGTCGATGTTGCGGGAGTAGTTGCTGGCACCGGAGGCGCCCGGGCCACCGCCGTGCAGCAGCAGCACCGCGGGGCCGGATCCCGCTTCGGCGACGAAGATCTTCCGGCCGGCGACGGTGATGGTGTGTTCGGTGAGGGTGGCGGTCATGCTGATGCTCCTGTCAGGGTGGTGAGGCTCAGTCCGGCCGGCGGAGCCGGGAGTGGTTGTCCGGATGAGGTTGCGGCGTAGACGAATCCGTCCGGGCGGAGGACGACGGCGTCGGCTTTGCGGTCACGGAGCCACCGCACCAGGCTCGGTTCGGTGATCTGCAGGGTCGACGCGCCGGCGGCCGTCCAGGCTGCCGCCCCGGTCGGCACGGCGCCGGTGTGCAGCACCGTCCAGCGCCCGCCGAGCAGCTCATCGAGCAGCACGCCGCCCACCGTGGGTTGCGGGATCTGCCAGCCCACCGCGGGGTGCGTGGTCGCGAAGAAGCCGTCGTCGTAGTGGGCGTCAGGTATCCACCAGAACTTCTGACCCGCGGCATTGGCCCCGGGAATCCTGGTCAGCGCCCGCACGACGTGATTGCGGATGGCGGCCAGCCATGGCCGCCGCTCGGTGATGATCCGGCCGACCAGCACCGCACGCCGGGTGACCTCTGTGACGTGCGGCTTGCGTTCTGCGGCATACGAATCCAGCAGCGCGTCGGGCGCCTGACCGCGCAGCACCGCGGCGAGTTTCCAGCACAGGTTGGCGGCGTCGCGGACGCCGGCGGACATCCCCTGGCCGATCCACGGCGGCATGGCGTGCGCGGCATCGCCGGCCAGGAATACCCGTCCGACGCGCCAGCGGTCCGCTACCCGTACGTGGTGGCTGTAGACGACGGCGCGCAGGATCTCGACGTGCTCGGGTGTGATGCCCTGCTCGCCCAGCACTTTCCACACCGCTTCGTCGCTGGTGAGGTTCTTCTCGTCCTCGCATCCTCGCGCGGGGTATTCCCACCGGTGATGCCCGAGCGGCGTCGGGCAGTCAACGGTCGGACGTGCGGGGTTGCAGTGAAACCGCAAGCGGTCGTGTGCATCCCATTCCTTGATCACCTTGGTGTCGATGACGACCCAGCGCTCGCCGTAGGTGCGTCCGCTGTACCCGATGCCGAGCACGCCGCGCGTCGCCGACGAGCCACCGTCCGAGGCGATGACGTAGCGGGCCGTCACCCGTTTGAAGGCGTCGGCACACAGGTCGGCGAGCAGCAGCTCGACGCCGTCGGCCCGGTTGGTCACCCGCAGACATTCATGCTCCAGCAGCACCTCGACGTTGGCGAACCGGGCCACCCCTTCGCGGAGCACCGAGTCGACCGCCGGCTGGTACAGGAACTGCTGCGACGGATGGCCGCACCCGCGTCCGTAGATCACCGTTTCGATGAACGGGCGCCCGTCGGCGTCGACGAACGCGACCGGACGGTCGGGCAGCATGTCGCGCTGGAGCCGCTCGGCCAGGCCCACCGACTGCCAGACGCGGAGGACCTCCTCGTCGGTCGAGATCGCCCGCGCCCGGCTGTAGATATCTGGGTCCCGCTCGATCACCACGACCTTCAGACCGAGTTGGCCCAGCAGGTTGGCGGCCGTGGCGCCTGTGGGGCCGTACCCGACAACGGCGACGTCGTAGGTGTCTGCACTGCTCATTGGGAGCCTCCCACTTGTTCTGTAGTGATCGCTACGGTAATGTAGTGATCGCTACAGAGTCAAGAGTCGGGAGTGAAGATGTCCGAAGCACCCAAGACCCGCCGCAAGCGCGCCGATGGCGAACAGTCCCGTGAGCGAATCCTGGATGCCGCCAACGAGATTGCCTCTGAACGTGGTTACGAAGGCACCAGCATCGGGCTGGTCAGCAAGAAGTGCGGACTCCCCGCCAGTTCCATCTACTGGCACTTCAAGGACAAGGACGACCTGCTGGCGGCGGTGATCGACCGCAGCTTCGAAACCTGGCTGCGCGTCTGGGAACTCCCCCTTGACGGCGAGCCCCGCGAACGCGTGATCGGACTGGCCAGGCAGCTCGCGAAAGGCCTGCTCGACCATCCGGACTTCCTGCGCCTCGGGCTGATGCTGGCGCTGGAGCGCCGGCCCGTGGAACCACGAGCCCGTGCGCGGTTCCTGCAAGCGCGGACGCAGGCCTCCGACTCGCTCACCGCGGCACTCAGTGAGCTTGCCCCAGGTCTCACCGACGCCCAGGTCCGGCTGCTGGTGAACTACTCCATCGCCGGCGCCGACGGCCTGTTCATCGCCAGGGAACTCGGCGGTGATTCGGTGGACCTGCTCGAGTTGTTCGAGATGCACGCCAATGCCATCTACGACACGGCGATCCGGATGCTCGCCGAGAACGTGCGATGACGCCGTCCGCCGGAACCACCGCGCCGATCATCGCTGCCGTCGCGAAGTCGGGAAGTGTGACCTACGCCGAGATCGTGTCATCGATTCCGGCGTGCTCCGCCGGTCCGGACATCCGGGCCGGCGTCGACGATCTGATCGAAACCACCTGTACCGCAATACAGAATGTCGGCGCCCGGCATGCGAAGGTCATCTCACTGCTCAGCCCTTCCCCTGCGACGCGGTACACCGTCTACTGCCTGGTCGACGGCGCCGCCGATCACGCTGCCATCGAACGGGACATCCACACCGCGGTGCAACGGATCAGCGCTGAGGTGCCAGGCTTCCGGCTCAAGCAGGCCGTGCAGTTCGAGAGCATCGGCCCGATCCACATCCCAGAAATCGGCACCTTCGCGGGCACCAGAGTGACCGCGCTCGTCGAAGTAGCCGCGCAAAACGCCGGAGCCCCAACATGATCTACATCAGCGACGTAACCCTGCGTGACGGCATGCACGCCGTCCGGCACCAGTACACCATCGCGCAGGCCGTCGCCATCGCGACGGCGCTCGACGCCGCGGGCGTCGCCTCCATCGAGGTCGCGCACGGCGACGGACTGGGTGGGTCCAGTTGTGTCTACGGCTTCGGCGCCCACACCGACCTGGAGTGGATCTCCGCCGTCGCCGCCGCGGTGTCCCGGGTGCGGATCGCGACGCTGATCCTCCCCGGCATCGGTACCGTGCGCCGGTTGCGCGACGCGCATCGCGCCGGCGTCACCGTCGTCCGTGTCGGTACCCACTGCACCGAGGCCGAGCTCTCCGCACGCCAGCTCGCCGCCGCCCGCGAGCTGGGAATGGACCCCGTCGGCTTCCTGATGATGAGCCACCTCGCCACGCCGGCGGTCCTCGCCGCGCAGGCCAAGCTCATGGAGAGCTACGGCGCGACGTGCGTCTACGTCGTCGACTCCGGCGGGGCGATGACGATGCGCGACGTCGCCGACCGCGTTGACGCACTGCGCCAAACCTTGGACCCTGCAACAGAAATCGGCATCCACGCCCACCACAATCTGTCTCTGGGAGTGGCCAATTCGATCGCCGCGGTCGAGCACGGCGCCAACCGGGTCGACGCGTCGTTGACCGGGATGGGCGCTGGAGCCGGCAACGCACCGCTGGAAGTCTTCATCGCCGCGGCCACCAAGCTGGGCTGGGAGCACGGCTGCGACCTGCATGCGTTGCAGGATGCCGCCGACGATCTGGTGCGGCCGCTGCAGGACCGGCCGGTGCGCGTCGACCGGGAGACCCTGACGCTCGGCTACGCGGGCGTGTACTCGAGCTTCCTGCGGCACGCAGAGATTGCCGCCGAACGCTTCGACGTCGACGCCCGGACACTGTTGGAAGAAGCGGGGCGGCGCGGGCTCGTCGGCGGTCAGGAAGACATGCTGGTCGACATCGCACTAGACCTCACCAGCACGGAAAGCGCCTAAGCGACCAGCTCCACCAACGTCGCGTTGGCGGTGCCGCCACCCTCGCACATGGTCTGCAGGCCGTAGCGAATTCCGTTGTCGCGCATGTGGTTGATCATGCGGGTCATCAGCACCGCGCCGGACGCGCCGAGCGGGTGCCCCAGCGCGATCGCGCCACCGAGGGGATTGAGCGCGGCCTCGCGGGCGCCGGTGTCGGCGAGCCAGGCCAGCGGTACCGGGGCGAACGCCTCGTTCACCTCGAAGACACCGATGTCGCCGATCTTCACACCGGTCTTGCGCAGCACCTTTTCGGTGGCCGGGATCGGGCCCGTCAGCATCAGGACCGGGTCGGCGCCCGTCACCGCACCGCCGACATACCGCACCAGCGGGGTGAAGCCGAGCTGCAGCGCGTTCTCCAGCGTCATCACCAAAAGTGCTGCCGCACCATCGGAAATCTGCGAGGAGTTGCCGGCGTGGATCACGCCGTCCTCCTGGAATGCCGGCTTGAGGCCACCCAGCTTCTCGACCGTCGTCCCGCGCCGGATGCCCTCGTCCTCGTGCACCACACCGCCGTCCTCGGTGAACACCGGAACGATCTGCGTGACGAACGCGCCCGAATCCTGTGCAGCCGCGGCGAGTTCGTGCGACCGCGCCGAGTACTCGTCCAGCCGGGCCCTCGACAGACCCCACTTCTGCGCGATCATCTCCGCCGAGATGCCCTGGTTGAAACCGAAACCGTCATACCGGGCAAGCGCTTTCGGCCCGTACGGCTCGCCGGTCTGGCGGGCCGCACCGAGCGGCACCCGGCTCATCACCTCGACGCCGCCGGCCACCACGACGTCCTGCTGACCGGACATCACTGCCTGCACCGCGAAATCCAGTGCCTGCTGAGACGATCCGCAGGCCCGGTTGACCGTCGTGCCCGGGATCGACTCGGGCCAGCCGGCCGCGAGCACCGACCAGCGGGCGATATTGCTCGACTGGTCGCCGACCTGCGAGACACAGCCCCACACCACGTCGTCGACGAGTTCGGGGGCCACTCCGGACCGCTCCATCAGTTCGTTCAACACCACGGCCGACAGGTCGGCGGCATGCTGGCCGGCCAGCCCCCCGTTGCGCTTGCCGACGGCGGTCCGCACGGCCTCGACAATGACGACTTCACGCATGGTCGCTCCCTGATCCATAGACATCGCCGATGGCACCGGCGGCCCGCAGGCCGGCGATATCTTCAGCGCGGTAACCCAATTCGCCGAGTATCACATCTGTGTGCTCGCCCAGTCCGGGGATTGCCCCCATGTTCAGCTCCAGGCCGCTGATCACCGGCGGCGGCAACAACGCCTCGATGGGGCCATTCGGGGTGCTGACCTGACGCCACCGGTCGCGGGACTTGAGGTGCGGATGTGCGATCACCTCACTGGGCAGGTTGTACCGCGAATTGCCGATGCCGGCGGCGTCGGCAATTCGCTGAATATCCTCGAGATCGCGCTCAGCGCACCAGGATCCGATGTCGGCGTGAAGCTCGTCGCGGTGCGCGCAGCGGTCCGAATTACTCGCGAATCGAGGGTCCGAGGCGAGGTCGGGCCGCTCGATGATCTCCCGGGCCAGGCGCTGCCATTCCCTGTCGTTGGTCGTCCCGAGAACGACGGTCTGTCCGTCGCGCGTCGCGAACGCGCCGTACGGTGCGACGGCCGGTGAAGCCATCCCGAGTGGCTGCTGGTTCACGCCCGAGTGCTGGGTGTAGGTCAGCGGGTAACCCATGATGTCGGTCATCGTGTCGAACAGGCTCACCGCGACCGACGGCGCCGCACCGACAGAGACACCACGGGCGCGGCCCAACAGCAGCGCCATGATGGACAGCGCCGAGTACAGGCCGGTGGAGATATCGGCGACGGGCGGACCCGGCTTGGCCGGCATGCCCGGGAAGCCGGTGGCCGCACATGACCCGGATTCCGCCTGCACCAACAGGTCGTACGCACGTTTCTGGGAAAGGGGTCCGCCCGGCCCGTAGCCATCGATCTCGACGGGAATCACCTGCGGGTGCCGCCTGCCGAGGTCCTCCGGTGACAACCCCAGTCGCGCGGTGGCGCCCGGCGCCAGGTTGGAGACGAACGCGTCGGCCCGGTCGAGCAACTGGTGCAGCACCGCAATGCCCTTGTCTGACTTGAGGTTCAGGCTGATCGACTGCTTGCCCCGGTTGGCCCACACGAAATGCGCCGCCTGGCCGAGCACCACGTCGTCGTAGTCGCGGGCGAAGTCGCCGCCTCGGGGATTCTCGACCTTGATCACGCGGGCGCCGAAGTCGGCCAGCACGCGCGTACACATCGGCGCGGACACCGCCTGCTCCATCGCGACGACGGTGATCCCGGCCAGCGGCAGCGACTGCGCTTCGGTCACGCCCCTCACATAACCATGTAACCGCCGGTCGGCGCGCTGCGACCCCGCTCAGGAGTCCGACGCACAGGTCACGTCGACGTAGACGTTGTTGATCATGCGGGTGTCCGCGCGCTGGGTCGGGTCCGCGGGATTCGGCAACCCGTGCACGTCCGTCACCGTGCAGGCGGACAGCGGAGCGCTCGGGGCCCCGTCGACCTGCACGTTGTAGCCCTCGCTGCGCAGCGTGGAGACGACGTCGGCGCCGTTGTTGCCGGACGCACTGGCGGCCTGCGCCGGGCCGGCGGCGGTCAAGGTGGCAGCGGCCAGCGCCGCGGCGGCGGTGGAGAAGAAGGCGATCCTGCTGATCATGTCGATGTCCCTTCACGGTGGTTTCTGACGTCGTCCAGACTCGAATCGGCCGACAAGGGTTCCCCGGAGGAACGATGAAGATTCGTTAAAGAACGCGGCGCTGACCTGGTCATCCGGTCGACCGCACCACTGCGCGGGTGCACTATGAGCAGGTGAACGGCACTGAACCGACGCCGAGCCTGCGCGCGCTGGTCGTCGACGACGAGGCGGCGCTGGCCGATGTCGTGGCCAGCTACCTCAAACGCGAACAGTTCGAGGTACGTGTCGCGGCCGACGGCCCGTCGGCTCTTGTCGCCGCCCGCGAACTCGACCCCGACGTCGTGGTCCTCGACATCGGACTGCCGGGCCTCGACGGCATCGAGGTATGCCGACAGCTTCGGGTGTTCTCCGACGCGTACGTCGTGATGCTGACGGCCCGCGACACCGAGATCGACACCATCGTCGGGCTGTCGGTCGGCGCCGATGACTACGTCACCAAACCGTTCAGTCCCCGCGAGGTCGTGGCCCGGATTCGGGCCATGTTGCGGCGGCCCCGCCGTGCCCCCGAATCCGTCCCCGAGACGGGGACACCGCCACGCGTGTTCGGGGAGCTGCACATCGACACCGACAGCCGACAGACTCTGCTCGGCGGTGCCCCGATCATGCTGACCCGCACCGAGTTCGATGTTCTGGCGGCCCTGTCCTCGCGGCCGCGACAGGTGTGGACGCGCCATCAGCTGCTCGAAGCGGTCTGGGGTGAATCGTGGTTCGGCAACGACAACGTCGTCGACGTCCATGTCGGCCACCTGCGCCGCAAGCTGGGCGACAATTCGGCCGAGCCGCGTTACGTCACGACGGTGCGAGGCGTCGGATATCGGATGGGAGAAGGCTGATGGCCCAGCACCATCCGCGCAGCAAGCACGGAATCCGCAGTCGGCTCCTCGTCACGAACGCGGTCGTCGTGGTCGCGGCCATCGCCACCACGACGACCGTCGCCCTCATCATCGGCCCGCCGATGTTCCGCAAGGTGATGCAGGACGTCCTGGTCCCCGGGCGCACCGGTCCACATCCCTACGAGCATGTGTTCCGGCAGGCGACCGCGGTCTCGGTGGGCATGTCACTCGCGGTGGCCGCCACGACCGCACTCGGACTGAGCTGGTATCTGAGTCGACGGATGCACCGGTCGACCGCCGAACTCGCCGCCGCCGCAACCGCCGTCGCCGATGGGAACTACGACATCCGCGTCTCACCGCCGCATCTCGGCACCGAATTCGACGCCATTGCAGACGCTTTCAACACCATGGCCGAGCAGCTCGGCTCGGTCGAGACCACCCGGCGCCAGCTGCTGGCCGATCTGGCGCACGAGCTGCGCACGCCCGTCTCCGTCATCGATGCCTATCTGGAGTCGATAGAGGACGGCATCCACCCTCTCGACGCCACGACCATCGGCGTCCTGCGCGACCAGACCCGCCGCCTTGCCCGGCTCAGCTCCGACGTGCGGGCGCTGTCCGACGCCGAACGCGACATGGCGCTCGTCGACACCCAATCCGTCGCGCCCGCGACGCTGATCGGTGCGGCCGTCGACGCCTTCGCCGCGCCCTACCGCGCGAAAGGCGTTGCGCTGACATCGGATATCGCGCCGGGGCTACCTGACCTCTGGGCCGACCCGCAGCGCCTCGACCAGGTGCTGGCCAACCTGCTGACGAATGCACTGCGGCACACCGATGCCGGCGGCACGGTGCGGGTGACGGCAACGCCCGCCGGTGGTTCGGTGCAGATCCAGGTATCCGACGACGGCGACGGCATCGCCGCCGAACATCTGCCGCGGTTGTTCGAGCGGTTCTACCGCGCCGATTCGGCACGCGACCGCGCACACGGCGGTTCCGGCATCGGGTTGGCGATCGCGAAGGCGCTTGTCGACGTCCACCATGGCCGGATCACCGCGACCAGCGCCGGGGTCGGTGCAGGCGCGACGTTCACCGTGGAATTGCCCAGCCGCGCAACGTCGCTCGCCGGCTGATCCCAACGCCTCCCGACCACAACTAGCCCGGAGAGTTCGGGTAATTGGGGTTCGGCGGGTAGCCCTGGTTGGGATAGCCGGGCGGCGGGTAGCCCGGATAGCCCTGCTGTGGGTAACCGGGGTAACCCTGTTGCGGCGGTACGGGATACGACGGCCCGCTCGTCCCGCTCCGGCGGCGCAACATCACCACGACGAACACCACGAGGCACGCCACCCCGATCACGACGAAGACGACAATCGGCCACGACCAGCCGTTCGGCGGCGCACTCACCCAGATCCGGCTCGCTCCGGGACACCGCACGGTCACCGGCCCCCGGTCGAGCGGCAACTCGCCGACCGCGCGGTGGTACTTGCCCCGGGGGATCAGGAAGAGCCGCTTGCCACCGAAACGCTTCTCGTCGTGAGCCCCGGTGAACGGCTCCAAGGGCTCGGCCTGACCGCCAGATGTCGTTGCCGTGCAACGAATGTTCGATTGCGATCGGTCGAGATACACGACGTGCACACGTTCGGTGGGCGTCACCACGTCGCCCGATCTGATCAACTCGGCCGGGTCGTCCTTGGCCCCGAGGAAGATCCCCACCGCCAGCGCCAACATCCCGAACCCGAACAGCGTCCCGATCACTCTGCCGATCGGGCCCTTTCCCCCTGCACGCCCCATGCCCCGATTCTCACACGGACTCCCCCACTGGTCGGGCCGAGTCGTCGTCACTGGTTGTAGTTCGGCGTTCCGCGATTGCGGCGAGCCGCAGTGCGCATTCCGGGTTGCGTGGAACGACCGCCGCCATGGCCACCTTGCCCGGCCCCAACGCATCGGACCGGGCCCTCACTCTGCAACGACCAAGAACCTCAACTACCTTCTGCGCGACGATCTCGACCAGTGGAGCTTATTTCGTTACAGCGCAATTGCTTTGATGGCTTTGTGTCGACATGGGCGGATACCAGCGGGAGTCGCGACGCAATCAATTGCTCTAGGCAATAGTTGCAGTAGCATTGTGTGTGACGAGTCCGTCGGTCGGCTGGTATTCGGCACGCCGTGACACTTGTCCATGACGCGCATCCACGGGTGCGGAAAGGATGACAGTTGTGAAGATCGTCAAACACGTAAGACCTCCAGACGGATTGAGCCGGCTGCTGTATCGGCTGCCCCTCTATATGTTCCGAGCCCACCTTGGCTGGGTGTGCGCAGAGCGCATCATGCGGCTTCATCACCTAGGTCGAGTGTCTGGTGAGCCACGTCAGGCGGTGCTGGAGGTCGTCGAGCACGATCCGGCTGACGATAGTTTTGTCGTCGCCTCGGGGTGGGGGCCAACTGCGGACTGGTACCAGAACGTCATGCACAGTCCGGATGTCGTCATTGACGTGGGGTGGCGCACCCTGCCCGCAACCGCGGTAGCGCTGGACACAGATGAGGGTGCGGAGATCTTTGCCCGCTACGCGACGCGTCACCGCCTGGTGGCCAGGTTCCTTCTACCGCGGGTCATGGGGTTCGAGGTCGATGGTTCGGAGGCCGATTTCCGGGAAGCAGGGCGACATATGCCATTCGTCCGGTTCATCCCGCGCTCCCTGTAGCGAGATGGACTCACCGATCGAGGGCAATACGAGGTCACGGACCGAAACATGTTGCTTCCGTGGCGTTGTCACGAATCGGAGGGCAGCAGCGTCTTGCTGATGGCGGGTTCTTGCGCTCACTCGCACGCAACGGATTCGGCGTCATGAGCCGAACGAACATTGCAAAGGGCCAGAGTCGGCGCGTGGCCATCGAGGTTCCCAGGTTTGTCCGCTCGCTGAGAGTTTGGAGATTGATGCGTATAAGAGCGAGGACGGGGTATTGGCGAGAGGTGATCAATCCATTAGAAGATTACGCCCGCGATCGACCGAGCGAGGGTTGAGTCTTGTGTCGCCACGCACCAGAGGACCGTTCGGGCGTCTCACCGCAGGGATGCGACAGGTCAGCCGCAATCCGCGGCATTTCCGCACAGGACGGTGGTTCCTCGTCGGCGAAGGCATGGCGCTGATCCTTCTCGGATCCGCTGGATTCGTTTCCTTGGCAACCCATCCCAAGGAGGGGGCGGCGGGCGCGCCAGTATGGGTGCTGGCGTTGACCCCTTGGCACAGCGCCGTTTTCGCCGGATTCGGGGTCCTGGCAGTGTTAAGCGCGGCTTACCGTCGCCTCGCGGTCGCGGTCACTTCCCTGGGCGCTGTGATGTTTGTGGCGCTGATGGTGGCGGGGGCCGTCGCCGCCGCCCATCACGAGCCGGGACCGTTGGGATTGCACACCCCAGAAATTATTGTGCACGGGTTGGTGGCCGCCGCAAATGTCGCGATTTTGTACTGGCTTGTTCCTGACGCGCTCGAGGGGCCGGACTGGATCAAACGGCCGCGCACGCAGACACCAGACCTCAGTGTGCCGGACGCCACGCAATCTTCCGCAATATCGGCGGGCTCGGATTGTCAGCCGGCAAATGCCGACGACAACGACACCCCAAAGGTTAAACCCGTCATCACAAGGTCCCCCAGAACAATCGCCGGCCGAGAAAGCCCCGCACCACCGAAGCCAGTTTGAAGGAGACCGCTTATGACAACATCGCGGACCGTCGTCATCACCGGAGCCAGCGCCGGAATCGGGCGTTGCGCAGCGCGACTGTTCGGGGCTCGCGGCGACAAGGTCGCGCTGCTCGCGCGAGGCCAGGCCGGGCTCGAAGGCGCAGTGAAGGACGTGGTGGAACGCGGCGGACAGGCGCTGGCCATTCCTACCGACGTCGCGCAATACGCCGAGGTCGATGCCGCGGCAGCCCTGGTCGAACAGACCTTCGGCCCTATTGACGTGTGGATCAACGTCGCGTTCACCTCGGTGTTTGCTCCGTTTCACGAGATCAAGTCAGACGAATACCGTCGGGTCACCGAAGTGAGTTATCTCGGGTATGTGCACGGCACCATGGCCGCGCTCTCTCGGATGCGGCAACACGATGCGGGCACAATCGTGCAGGTCGGTTCGGCGCTGGGCGCGCGCGCCATCCCACTACAGTCGGCGTACTGCGGCGCCAAGCACGCCATCAACGGTTTCACCGAATCTGACCTTCCCCCGAGACCGTGGAGGCATCAGCTATAAGGAGTAGCGATGTCAGAGAAGCGGAAGAAGTACGACCGGGAGTTC
This sequence comes from Mycobacterium sp. SMC-18, assembly GCF_045310895.1. NCBI lineage: Bacteria > Bacillati > Actinomycetota > Actinomycetes > Mycobacteriales > Mycobacteriaceae > Mycobacterium > Mycobacterium sp. SMC-18. Next base: position 9,981 of record NZ_JBJIAL010000018.1, on the reverse strand, counting down.
CGTGAGGGGGCTGTTCGGATCGTCGAGGAGACGGGTAAGTCGATCGCGGCGGTGGCTCGGGATCTGGGGGTGAACGAGGGCACCCTGGGCAACTGGGTGACCCGGGCGCGGGAAGCGCGGGAAGGTCGCGGTGAGCTGTCCAAGGACGATGTTGCCGAGCTCAAGCGCCTGCGTGCCGAGGTGGCTGAGTTGCGGATGGAGCGTGATGTCCTCAAGCGATCAGTGGTCCTGTGGGTGAAGGAGGCGACGAAGTGAGCGTGGCACGCTTCATCGCCGACCAGAGGACCAAATACCTTGTGCCCCATACGATCACGTGCGCGCTGTTGGGTGTTGGTGTGTCGTGGTTCTATAAGTGGCTTGGCCGGGCCGGCAACCATGATGGGGTGCACACCGACACCGACCGGCGCCGCGTGGCACTCGATGAGGCAGTCAGCACCGCATTTGTCAGAGCAAAGGGGTTGCATGGGTCGCCGCGGCTGGTCGCTGACCTGCGGGATCTGGGCTGGCAGGTGTCGGAGAACACGGTGGCCGATTCGATGCGCCGTCAGGGGTTGGTGGCCCGCAAGATCCGTCGCCGGGGTGGCCTGACCCGCCAGGACCAGACGGCACCGAAGTTCCCTGACCTGGTCAAACGGGACTTCACTGCGGCCGCGCCGAACTGTAAATGGGTGGGCGATATGACCGAGATTCCCACCGAGTGCGGGCAGAAGCTGTATCTGGCGACGGTGATCGACCTCTACAGTCGGCGGTTGTTGGGGGCGGCGATGGGACTGCACCCGGATGCCGAGTTGGCGTGCGCGGCAATCAACATGGCCGTAGCTGCCCGCGGTGGCCGCCAAGCGATCTGGCGCGATGAGGAGTCCGAACGGGTCATATTTCACACCGATCGCGGCAGCACTTATACCGCGAAGGTGTTCACCACGTTGTGCCGGACCTTGGGTATTCGGCAGTCGATGGGCCGTGTGGGGTCGTGTTTCGATAACGCCGCCGCGGAAGCGTTCTTCTCTTCATTGGAATGGGAAGTGTTGTCCCGCAATATGTTCCGTGATACCGTTCATGCGCAGGCTGTGGTGATCGATTGGTGTTACACCTTCTACAATCACCAGCGTCGGCACAGCGCCGCCGATGGGTTATCGCCGGTCAACTACGAGATCAGGGAATCCAACATCACGCCGGAAGCGGCATAAGGAACCCTCCACGATCTCGGGGGAACCACAATCGATACGCACGGAACTGATGCATGATCAGAGCAACATCCACATCACCGTTGTGCAGATGCCTGCGGTCAACACTCCCCAGTTCAGCTGGGTGCTGTCGCGGCTGCCACGTCACCCACAGCCGGTACCGCCGATCTATCAACCCGAGGTAGCGGCCCGGGCGGTTCTTTACGCTGCACAGCATCCTCGCCGCAAACAATATTGGGTCGGGATGAGCACTGCCGCAACAATATTGGGCCAACGGTGTGTTCCCGCACTCTTGGATCGCTACCTGGCGAGGAACGGCTATGCATCCCAGCAGACCGATGAACCGGTCGAGCCCGACAGGCCGAACAACTTGTGGGAACCTCGCGATGACGCGGCGGGCGCCGACCACGGAGCGCACGGGATATTCGACCCGCGCTCACATGATGTGTCGCCACAGCTGTGGGTGTCGCAACACGCTGGTATGACCGCTGCTGCGGTAGCCGCAGCTGGTGTCGCAGCGCTGAGCGCCGCCGTGTACCGCATATGGCAAGGCTGATTGAACGATCCAGATCAAGTCGACGATCGCAGCGTCGCGCTGCTAGAGCGCGTGCCGGTACCGGGAACCGGGGGCAGCGGTTGGGGAGGTTCTCATGAATGATCTGACGCCGGTGAGTGATGACGGACCCGGTCGCGATCCATCGGGTGCCGGCGCGCAGGGGCGCGGCGACGACGCAACATCCGCCCTGTGTTCGCCAGAGGTGTTGCGCGACTATGCATTATTGGCCGACGGTGAACGAGGCGTCGTAGTGGGTCCTCGCGGCGATTACGCCTGGTTATGTGTTCCCCGCTGGGATTCGGAGGCCGTCTTCTCCTCGCTCATCGGCGGCGCCGGAGGGTATTCGGTGACGCCCGCCGGAAACCGTTTTGTGTGGGGCGGGTACTACGAGCCGCGGTCACTGATCTGGCGGTCGCGCTGGGTCAGCACCGTCGGCATCATTGAATGCAGGGAAGCGTTGGCGTTTCCCGGCGACCCGCACAACGCGGTCGTGTTGCGCCGCATCATTGCCGTTGACGGCGACGCCGTCGTCCGCGCTCGGCTCGACGTTCGTGCGGATTTCGGCTCCCTGCCCATGACCGTTGATGAGCGCTTCGCGGGCGGGCTGGCCGCATCGTCGGGACGGTTCCGGATCCGCTGGAATGCCGGCGCCGACATCGTGATTCTCCCTGATGGTTCGGCTGAAGCGCAGATCATCGTGCCCGCCGGCCGTACTCATGATCTCGTGCTCGAGATCGCCGACTGCCCGATTCAGGCAGCTCCTGTTGAGCCCCAGCGATACTGGCGCACCACCGAAGATGCCTGGCACGCCGCGGTGCCCGTCTTCACCGGCTCACTGGCCGACCGGGATACGTGCCACGCCTACGCGGTGCTGCGGGGATTGACCAGCGCGCGCGGCGGAATGGTGGCAGCGGCGACGATGTCGCTTCCCGAACGCGCCGAACATGGGCGTAATTACGACTACCGCTACGCCTGGGTCCGCGACCAGTGCTACGCCGGTCTGGGCGTTGCCGCTGCCGGGCCCGGCGAGCTGCTCGACGGCTCAGTGCGCTTTGTCGCTGAACGGCTCATTGCCGATGGCCCTGAGCTCAAACCGGCCTACACGGTGGTCGGCGGCCTGGTGCCCGACGAACACCGACTGTCCTTGCCCGGATATCCGGGTGGCGGCGTGGTCAAGACCGGTAACTGGGTCAACCGTCAGTTCCAGCTCGACGCGTTCGGCGAAGCTTTGTCATTGTTGGCGACAGCGGGCCGCCTCGACCGCCTCGACCGCACACTGTGGTCGGCAGTCGAAGCTGCGGTGAGCGCGATCAGGCACCGGTGGCGGCAACCTGATGCAGGGATCTGGGAACTCGACAACGCGCGCTGGGCGCATTCGCGGTTGAGCTGTGCCGCCGGGCTACGCGCGATAGCCAAGATCGCCCCGCGCAAGCAGGCGGGCGAGTGGTCAGCATTCGCCGATGCGATCGTCGCAGATGCCGACACCGACTGCCTGCACCCGAGTGGCCGATGGCAACGTGCCCCGGGTGACCCACGGGTGGACGCGGCGCTATTGTTGCCCGCGCTTCGCGGCGCTGTCCCGGCCGATGACCCGCGCAGCCAGGCCACACTGGCCGCAGTGCGCAAGCAACTCAGTTCACAGGGCTACCTATATCGATTCCGCCACAACGGAATTCGGCTCGGTGACACCGAAGGCGCCTTCCTGCTGTGCGGATTTGCGATGGCGCTCGCCGAGCAGCAGCACGGACACCGCCGCGCCGCGGTGCGATGGTTTGAACGCAGCCGCGCCTCGTGCGGCCCGCCAGGACTGTTCACCGAGGAATACGACGTCAAGCAACGACAGCTGCGGGGCAATCTCCCGCAGGCCTTCGTGCATGCGCTGTGCTTCGAAGCCGCATTTGCGCTTACCGAAGACGGCGCCTGAGCCGCGCGAGCGCAGAGCGGCCATGGCGTCGACCTTCGCCAACTGAACCTGGTCGGGCGGCGCTGGCCCGCCGCATCAGCGGGTCTCCACCTGGGATCATGCTGAGCATGATGCGCGCCAGGTGATCTCGCCGACGCCGTTGCGTAGGAGGGGTTGCCGTAGCGGCGACAAGGTCGCGATATCCGGTGCCCGCCCAGGTGGTTGCGACCGCCGCATCAGCTAACCCCGTACGGACGCGGGAGTGATCGCCGCCCGCCAGCGCAATCGCAGTCAGCGCATGGACGGCGTCAACCCACACCCCCAACGCGAGCACCTCAGGGCTCGGCCGCAGTCCAGACGACACGGCCTGAGCGAGATGACGGGCGCCGAGCGCCCGGGCGATCAGCACACTCTTCGCATCGACCTTGGCGTCATGGATGTTCCCGATGACCTGTCGCGGCGCGAACAGCAGCGCCGCCGCCCAACCGGCGCGCGCCAGTTCGATTCTGCGTATTCGTGGCCGAGCCGGCGGAGGGCTCTTCGATGGGTTGCGAGAACCAAACGTGGAGCTGCCGCAAACCGCGTGGTCAATTGCGTTGCTGTTCATGACGTTTCTTTTGGTCGATGGACGGAGTGAACTCCTGCAGTGATCGGCGGTATCGCTTGGCGGTGGGCGCCAGCGACATGCCATGGCCGGGCTCGGTGGTGCAGGGGGTGAGTGTGCCGCCAGTTGCCGCGGGCACGCCGTTGAAGAGCACTGGTTCCAGTCGGGTGTGGTCGATGAAGTACTCAACGTGGCGCAGATTGGTAACGCAGGCGGCTACAGGGGCGTGCAATGCCGGCGCGCAATGCGCCGAAACCTGCAGATTGCGGGACGCTGCGACGGCGGCGCAGCCCAGCCAGCCGGTGTAGCCACCACAGCGGGTCGCGTCGAGTTGCAGGCAGTCCAGTGCGGGGGCCAGTTGCCGCGCACCGTAGAGGTCGCTGACGTATTCGCCGGCCGCGACATCGCAGCGCAGCGCGTTACGCAGGACGCCCAGACCCGCAATGTCGTCGCTACTGACCGGTTCCTCGAACCACACCACCCCCAGATCGTCAAGAGCGGCGCCGACACGGCGGGCCTGGCCGAGCGTGTAGCCGCCGTTCGCGTCGACCATCAGGTCCACCTCTGCACCAGCAAGCTCCCGCACCTGCTCGACCCGAGACAGGTCGCGGGCAACGGCGGTTCCCCAATCTTGACCGATCTTGATTTTCATCGACCGGCATCCGGCGGCGCGCCACTCCGATATCTGTTCGCCGAGCCCGATCTCATCGAGGGTCGTGAAGCCGCCGGAACCGTAGATCGGCACCGCCGACCGCGCCTGGCCCAACATCACGGTGAGCGGCAGGTCACAGAGCCGCGCCTTGAGATCCCATAGCGCGATGTCGACCGCGCTGAGCGCTTGCATGACCAGGCCCCGCGTGCCGAAGTTGCGGCAGTGGCGGTGCATCACCTGCCACGCCCCTCGGATATCGAACGGATCGCGGCCGCAGATCACGGCGGCCAGCTCCTCGCGGATGACTGCGGCGGCCGAGGACGAGCTATACGTCCACCCCAGACCGGTGGTGTCGCCCGCGTGCACCCGCACCACGACTGCAGTGGTCGCATCCCAACACAAAGTGCCGTCGGCCTCGGCCTGCGGCGTGCCGACGCGGTAGACCTCGACGTCGACATGCTCGATCGTTGAGTTATTCACGTGCACAGCGCTTCTCACTCGACGCACGGCATGCAGCGTGGTCGGCCATCAGATCAGCAGCGCGCGCGGCCAGCGCCATGATGGTCAACGCCGGGTTGGCCGCGCCCTGTGTCGGCATCGTGCTGCCGTCGACGACATAGAGCCGGTCGACGCCATACACTCGGTGCTCAGCGTCGATGACGCCTTCTTCTGCGCGTGCCGCCATCCGTGCCCCGCCGACAAGATGGGCGTAACGCTCGATCGTGATGACTTCCTCGGCGCCGGCCGCGCGCAAAATGTCGCCCATGACTGCGCCGGCAGCCCTGATCAGCTTCTTGTCGTTGTCGCATTGAGAGTAGGCGAAATGCGCGACGGCAAGCCCGTGGCGATCTTTCTCGTCGGCCAGCGTCACACGATTGTCAGGCTGCGGCAGTAATTCGCACAATGCACCCAAGGTCGCCCAATGCACGTAGTCGCGCATGTACTCACGCAGCGTGCATCCCCAATGGCCTTGCGCTCCAACATGTTCGGCCCAGGTGATCGGCATCGGACTGACGGTCTGGATGGACCAGCCACGTTGGTAGGTCTTGGTCGGGTCCGTCTCGTAGAACTGCTCGGAGCAAACCTCGGGTGGTGGCGCTTTGTACATGCGGATCTCGTCGCTGAACCGGCCCGCCACTTGAGGAGCGCCCTGAACCATGAGATGGCGACCCAGGTGATCGTGGTCGTTGCCCAACCCCTGGGGATACCGGGGGGTGGCGGACAGCAGCAGGAGCCGCGGTGTCTCGATCGAGTAGCCGGCGACGACGACGGCGGCGGCGCGTTGCCGCCGAAGGACACCGGCGTGCAGGTACTCCACGCCGGTCGCGCGCCCGGTGCGATCGTCGACGAGCACGCGCGCGACATGGCAGTCGGGCCGGATTTCGGCGCCGTGGGCCAGCGCGTCGGGAATGTGGGTGATCAACGGACTGGCCTTGGCGTTGACTTTGCAGCCTTGGATACAGAACCCACGATAGATGCAATGCGGCCGGTTACCGAACCGGCCGTTCGGAATTGCCACCGGGCCGACTCGCATCTGGATGCCGAGCCGCTCCGCGCCCCGCAGAGCGACCATGCCGTTGCCGCCGACGGGGTGAGGGCTGTGCGGGTAATCGTGGGGGTCGCCCCATGGCCAGTGCTGTCCGGCCACGGGCAGCTCGGCCTCGATCTGCTCGTAGTAGGGCCGCAGCTGCTCATAGCTGATAGGCCAGTCCGCGCCTACGCCCTCGGCGCTGAGCGTGTGGAAGTCCGAGGGGTGAAAACGCGGCACGTACCCTGCGTAATGCACCATCGATCCACCGACGCCCCGCCCGGAGTTGTTGGACCCCAAAGGAACCGGGTCGGCGCCGCCAATCTGTCTGGGATCGGTCCAATACAGCACATGCGAGGCACGCTCGTCGCTGACCCAGTCTGTATCGGGATCCCAGAACGGGCCGGCGTCGAGCACGACGGCGTGCCAGCCCGCCCGCGCCAGCCGCTGAGCCAGGGTCGCACCGCCGGCACCGGCGCCGACGATGACCACGTCGACCTCGTCGCTGTCGTCATAGCGACGCATGTCGTGGCGCAACCGATGATTCACCCGTGACCCATCGTTGGGAATGAGCCAGGCGGATTCGTTACGCGCGCGTACCCCATGGCCGTCAGCCACTCGCCGACCTTCCTGCGATGTCGTCGTGCGCCCTGCGGGCTTGTTCGATGCGCGCGGCGAACGGGATCGGGTCGTTATTGAGATGGTCTGCCACTTCCCACGTTTCACGCGCGTTCACGCCTGGATTGAGGTAGCCGCGCGGATAGGCGGGGCCGCCGAAGCCGATCTCGTTCCATGCCCACGGATGTGAGTAGAACGCGGTGGTGGCGTAGCGCATCCACAGGCTCCAGACGTGCTTGGCGGGCAACCGGTGCCATGGATCGCCGGCGGCAGCGAGGTCCTGCACGTCTTGCAGCAGAAGACCCTGGCTGCGGCGCGACAATTCGGTGTAACTGGTGCCGCTGTGGGCCTGCGCGTCCTCGTTGAGGTGTGCGAGGGTGACGCGCCAGGCCTGGCCGTCCTCGGGTAGATCGTCATAGTGCCAGCCGTCGGTTTCGCCCACTGAGAGTCGTTGGTCGATCAATGCAAGTACCGGCACCCTCGGTTCGCCGTCTTGGCCCAGTAGCAGGTCAAGCATCGGTTGAGCGATGCCCGCTTCGTCAGTGGTGAAGAATGACAGAGCATTTGGCAATGTCAGCCGTGCCAGCACCACTCCGGAAGTCGCGGCATCCCACACGTGGGCTTGATCCAGGACATCAAACCCCGGGAACCGGCCTTGCCTCTGCGGAGTTACCGCGTGCTCTGGCGGTGGGCGAAACGGCATCAGTGGTCAGCCCCGTCTCGATGCAGCGACAAGCTCTCTCGGCGCAGCACTGCTGCGAGCAAGCCCATACCGCCGACCAACGATGCCAACAGTGGCGCGAATGCTGGCGGACCTGACTCCATGTTGTATTTCGTCAGTCCGCCGGGCCGCTGCCGAATACCACGCCAATGTAAGTAGGTGCCCTGCAGTCCGTTGATCACGATCGCTGCGCTGGTCAGTGGCAGCACCGTGCGCGCCGCGCGCTGGGAGAAGAACCCGGCCACGCCCGCGGGGATCGCGGTGGGCAGCACGACGATCGGCCAATACATCATCTTGTTGCCGAAGCTGGCGCCATCGTGCGAGAAATAGATTTCACCGGCAGTGATGCCGGCGCCGACAGCGGTCAGCGCCGCCAGCGTACGCTCGAAACGGCCGGTCCTGATGTCATACAGCGCTTCCCCGAGGAGGTGCATCACGCGTCCTTCTCGCCCGGAAGGTACTGCTGCACTTTCTGTTTGAGTCCCTGTTTGATGAACCCGCCCGCGTCGTCATCGCCGCCGAGCACTGCCATGACCAAGGACTTCGCCTGTTCGAATGTCGCATGTGGGGGGATCGGCGGAACATCCGGATCGCACACCACATCAAGCACGGTTGGCCGGTCGGCCGCCAATGCGCGCTCCCACGCGGCCCCCAGTTCGAGAGCGTCGTCGATGTTTTCGCCGCGCAAACCTAGGCTGCGCGCGAACCCGGCGTAGTCGACGTCAGGTAGCGACTGTGAGGCGGCGAACTTCGGAGAGTTCTCCATCGCGCGCATCTCCCAGGTGACCTGATTGAGATCGTTGTTGTGCAGCACCGCGACGATCAACCGGGGGTCGGCCCACTGCCGCCAGTATCTGGTGATGGTGATCAGTTCGGCGAGCCCGTTCATCTGCATTGCACCGTCACCGACGAAGGCGATGCCCGGCCGGTCGGGATGAGCCCATTTGGCGCCGATCACGTACGGAACCCCCGGACCCATCGTCGCTAACGTGCCCGACAACGATCCCCGCACACCCGAGGTGAACTTGAGTTGGCGGGCATACCAATTGGCCGACGAACCCGAGTCCGCGGCGACGATCGCGTTGGACGGCAGCCGCTGGGACAGCTCGTAGAAGATCCGCATCGGGTTGATCGGGTCGGCCGTGGTCATCGCCCGGCGTTCGACGGTGTTCCACCACTTCTCTACGTGGTGTTCGACTTTCTCGCGCCAGGAGCGGTCAGTCTTGCGTTGTAACAACGGAATCAGCGCCTGCAGTGTCGCCTTGGCGTCGCCGACGATGTTCAATTCGTACGGATAGCGCATGCCGATCCACTGCCCCGAACGGTCGATCTGCACACCGCGCGCCTGGTCGAGCTTGGGCAGGAATTGCGTATAGGGGAAATTGGATCCGACGGTGAGCAACGTGTCGCAGTCCATCATCAGGTGCCAACTTGCCGTGGTACCCAACAGGCCGATCGAACCGGTCACCCACGGTAAGTCATCAGGCAGTACGTCCTTACCGAGCAGCGCTTTGGCTACCCCGGCCCCGAGCAGGTCGGCGACTTCGGTCAGCTCGTCGGCGCAGCCGCGCGCACCTTGGCCGACCAGCATCGCGACTCTCTGCCCGGCGTTGAGGATCGCCGCAGCCTGAAGTACCGCCTCATCGTCGGCGGCCACCCGAGCGGGGCTCAGCCCAAGACTGGACGGCACCTGCTTGAAGGCATGTCCGGGCGGCTCGTAGTCGAGTTCGAGCACGTCGGACGGAAAGATCAGACAGGTTGGGGCGCTCTGGCTGAGCGCGGTGCGGATTGCCCTATCGATCAGGTTGGGCAACTGTTGGGGCACGGTGCACATTTGCACGTAATCGCTGCACACGTCCTTGAACAGGCTGATTAGGTCAACCTCCTGCTGGTAGGAGCCGCCCATCGCTGATCGCTCGGTCTGACCGACGATGGCAACCACCGGCACATGGTCGAGCTTGGCGTCATAGAGCCCGTTGAGCAGATGCACCGCGCCGGGTCCGCTGAACCGCCCCAGGTTTGATGCCGCTGCTGTTTGAGTCCGGAAGGATGAGCAGCATGCCGAAGAAAATCGATCCTGCCTTGCGTGAGCGGGCGGTGCGGCTGGTGACCGAGCATCAGCAGGAGTACTCGTCGTTGACCGCCGCTTCGGAAGCGGTGGCCCGTCAGCTTGGGGTGGGTAAGGAATCGGTGCGGCGCTGGGTGGTGCAGGCCC
>NZ_JBJIAL010000017.1:0-111267 GCF_045310895.1 Mycobacterium sp. SMC-18 | reverse complement strand
AGCTCGCACTTCACTCGGAGGTCTTCTTCATGTCACCACGCCACGCCGTACCTAACGTCCGTGGTCAGTACATCTAGGGCCGTGCTCTAGGGCCGCTGATCAGACCGCAGCGGCGAGCCGCTAATCAGATCGCAGCGGTGACGCCGTGAACTTGTCCGGGTTCGCGATGTCCCACAGAGCGACGACCTTGCCGTCGCGCACCGTCATCGCGGTGACGCGCGGCAGCATCTCCGGATGCTCACCGTCGGCGGGGAGGCCGGGGCTGTACGCACCGAGTTCGCCGTTGACGAGCGCCAGTTGCGACGTCGAAAGCCATTGCGGCCCATAACGTCTGGCCAGCCCGAACAGGAACCGGGCGACCTTGTCCGCGCCGACGATGGTGCGGGGCGCCGTCGGTGCCCGACGGTTGGAGTCACCGGTGAACGTGGCATCGGGATGCAGCAGTTCGACGACGGCGGCCATGTCCCCGCCGGCGAGCGCGGCCATCAGCTTGCCGACGACCTCATTGTGGCCGGCGTCCGGCGGTGGCGCCGGGGCCTCGGAGACGGCGCGCCGGGCCCGTGACGCGAGCTGGCGGGCACTCGCATCGCTCACGCCGAGCACCGACGCGATCTCGGAGAACGGCACCGCGAAACCGTCGTGCAGGACGAAGGCCACGCGCTGGTCGGGTGTCAGCCGCTCCAGCACCACCATCGCGGCGAATCGCGCGTCTTCTCCCGCGACCACCGCGGCCAACGGGTCGGACGCGTCGAATCCCGTCACCACCGGTTCCGGCAGCCACTCACCGAAATAGGCCTCGCGGCGGTGCGCCGCGGACCGCAGCCGGTCCAGGCCGAGGCGGCTGACCACCGTCGTCAACCAGGCACGGGGCTCTTCGATCGACTCGACATCGGCGCTGTGCCAGCGCAACCAGGCGTCCTGCACGATGTCCTCGGCGTCGGCGTAGACACCGGTCAGCCGGTAGGCGACGGACAGCAGGTGCGGGCGTAACCGCTCGAATTCATCGGTGTCCTGCGCAGTGGTCACAAACACCAACCTACGACTCGGTGTTCGAGCGCGGCGAACCGTAGCATCTCATCGGCAATCAACCGGGATGAGCAGGGAGCAGATGACCACGACAGCGCCAGACATCGTCGCCCGAGACAAAGGCCTCAAACGGGGTGCCCTCGGTCTGGTGTCCAGCGTGGTGGTCGGGCTGGCGTCCACTGCTCCGGCATACAGCCTGGCGGCGACGCTCGGTCTGGTCATCGCCGCGGGCGGCACGCTCCTCGCCGGGGTCAAAGCGCCTGCGATCATGCTCATTTCGTTCGTGCCGATGTACCTCATCGCCGTCGCCTACCAGGAATTGAACAAGGCCGAGCCCGACTGCGGCACCACGTTCACGTGGGCGGCCCGGGCCTTCGGTCCCGTCGTCGGCTGGTTGGGCGGCTGGGGCATCATCGCCTCCGACGTCATCGTGATGGCCAATCTCGCGCAGATCGCCGGGTCGTACTCGTTCACGTTCGTCGGTGACCTCGGGTGGCATTCGGCCGCCGGTCTGGCGAACAGCACGCTGTGGTCGACGGTGGCGGGCGTCATCTGGATCGTGTTGATGACGTACATCTGTTACCGCGGCATCGAGGTATCGGCCCGGCTGCAGTACGTGCTGCTGACGGTCGAGGTCGTCGTACTCATCGTGGTGTCGGTCGTGGCGCTGGTGAAGGTCTACACGCATCACGGGCATGCCTACTCGATCATGCCGTCGTGGTCCTGGTTCTGGCCTGGCGGAATGGATTTCGGCACGGTGATCGCCCCGGCGGTGCTGGCCACCATCTTCATCTACTGGGGTTGGGACACCGCGGTGGCGTGCAACGAGGAGTCCGACGATCCGGGCCGCACCCCCGGCCGCGCCGCCGTCATCTCGACGTTCCTGCTGCTGGCCACCTACGCGTTGGTCACCGTTTCGACCATCGCGTTCGCGGGCGTGGGCACCGAAGGCATCGGGCTGGGCAACCAGGAGAACGCCAAGGACGTGTTCACCGCCATCGGGCCATCGTTGTTCGGGGACAGCGTGATCGGGAAGATCGGCATGCTGCTGCTGTCGGCGTCGATCCTGACCTCGGCGGCCGCCTCGACGCAGACCACCATCATGCCGACCGCGCGTACCACCCTGTCGATGGGCGTATACCGGGCGCTGCCACAGAGTTTCGCAAAGATTCATCGCCAGTACCTGACACCGACCACCTCGACCATCGTGATGGGCGTGCTGTCGGTGCTGTGCTACGTGCTGTTCACTGCCATCAGCGCCGATCTGCTGACGGCGCTGATCGGTTCGGTCGGCCTGATGATCGCCTTCTACTACGCCCTGACCGGGTTCGCGTGCCTCTGGTTCTACCGAAAGACGTTGACCCGCAACGTGCGTGACTTCATGATGCGCGGCCTGCTGCCGTTGTTCGGCGGCATCACACTGTCGGTGGTGTTCGTCTACGGCCTGGTCCAGTACAGCAAGCCGGACTGGCTCAAGGACGAAAACCACCACAACGTCACCATTTTCGGGTTCGGCGCGGTGGGTGTGGTCGGCGTTGTCGGGTTGCTGCTCGGTGTGGTGCTGATGTTCGCATGGCGCGTCGCGCAGCCCGAGTACTTCCGTGGGCTGACGCTGCCGCGGCGCCATGACCTGGTGCTTGATACGCCGGCCTCCGTTCAGTCCGCACCGGCGCATTTCGGGTTGCCGGACTCCGGCGACATGCCGACGGTCATCGCCCCCGACCTGTCGAACCTGCCGCCCGGCGAGACGGCCGTGGACACGGCGACGGGCGAGGAGTTCCGTCGCGACTGACGGCCGCCCGGCGGGCAGTCGTGAAAACCCCGAATCCAAACGGAAATTGGAGGTTTTCCCGTCTGCCGACACGTAACAGGCGTTACCGTCTACACGTGCCGCACAAGCCACCCATCAACCCGGTGCGCTGGACCCCGCCGCCGGTCGACGCCCTGCCTGATTTCCCGTCCGCGGAACTCACCATCGTGCCGATGCCCGGCGATGCTCCCGAGGACGTGGTCGTCGGCGCCGACGGCGTGTTGTGGACCGGCCTGGTCGACGGGCGGATCGTGCGGGTCTCCCCCGACGGTGACACGGATGTGGTGGCCGATACCGGCGGCCGGCCGCTGGGGCTGCACGTCGCGCGGGACGGGCGACTGCTGGTCTGCGACAGCTACCGGGGGCTGCTGGCGCTGGATCCCGGCACCGGCGCCCTGGAGGTGCTGGTACCCGACATCGACGGCCGGCCCCTGCGGTTCTGCTCGAACGTCACCGAAACCGAAGACGGCACAATCTATTTCACCGAATCGACCAGTTCGTTCCATTACGAGCACTTCCGCGCCGCGATCCTCGAGGCCCGCGGCGACGGCGGCCTGTACAAGCTGGCGACCGACGGCACGGTCAGCACACTGCGCGAGGGCTTGTACTTCGCCAACGGCGTCACCGTCACCGCCGACGGCACCGCGCTGGTGTTCGCCGAGACGCAGGGGCGTCGGCTCTCGAAGTACTGGCTGTCGGGACCACAGGCCGGCAGTATCACGCCGCTCGCGGTCAACCTGCCCGGCATGCCCGACAACATCTCGACGGGCGCCGACGGGCGAATCTGGGTCGCGTTCGTCACCCCGATCAACGCCGCCGCCGAGTGGCTCGCGCCGCGACCGACCATCCTGCGGCAGTTGGTGTGGCGTCTGCCGGACGCGCTGCAGCCGCAGATGGCGCTGGAGGTGTGGGCCGTCGCCTTCGATCCCGACAGCGGCGCCGCGGTCGCGGGCGTGCGCGGCCGGCACCGTCAGTTCGGACAGGTGACCGGACTCGTCGAGCACGACGGGCGGCTGTGGATGAGCTCCATCGGTGTGCCCGCCCTGGCGCACTGCGCGCTCCCCGAGCGCCGGTAGGCCCCGGTTAGCTAATTCACATTTGTAACTTCAACCCCACTTGTCACAGCGCGGCAACACGGGATCCGGTCGTCCGTCACCTAATCTGGCGACACCATGGCGACCACCCGATCAACGTCACAGCGCGCTGCAGCCCTGGCAGCAGCGTTTTTCCTGGCGGCCGCACCGGCGTTGGCCTATGCCGAACCCGACCCGCCGGCCGCGGATCCATGCCCGTATCGGGTGAACACCCCGCCCGCGGTCGACCAGTCCGAGGTGCCCAAGGCGGGCGACCCGCCGGCCCCGATTCCCGTCCCGGCGACGCCGCTCGGCGGCGACCTGATGGGCAGCTGCGGCATCGTCGCCGCACCGGACATGCCACCCCTGCCCGGCGACGTCTCTGCCGACGCCTGGCTCCTGGCCGACCTCGACAGCGGCGACATCATCGCCGCCAAGGACCCGCACGGGCGCCACCGCCCGGCCAGCATCATCAAGGTGCTGATCGCGACGCAGGCGCTGCGTGAACTACCCATCAACAAGCGCGTCACCGGAACCCCGGAGGATGCCGCCGCCGAGGGCACCCGGGTCGGCGTCGACGACGGCGGTATCTACACCGTCAACGATCTACTGCACGGCCTGCTCATGCACTCGGGCAACGACGCCGCGCACGCGCTGGCGATGCAGGTCGGCGGCATGGACACGGCGATCGAGAAGATCAACGACCTGGCGTCCAAGCTGGGCGGTCGCGACACCCGGGCGGCCACCCCGTCCGGCCTGGACGGCCCCGGCATGAGCACGTCGGCCTACGACATGGGCCTGTTCTACCGCTACGCCTGGCAGAACCCGACGTTCGCCTCGATCGTGGCGACGCAGAAGTACAACTTCCCCGGCCACCCGGCCAAGCCCGGCGAACCCGGCGACCACCCCGGCTACGAGCTGGAGAACGACAACAAGCTGCTCTACAACTACCCGGGCGCGCTCGGCGGCAAGACCGGGTACACCGACGACGCCGGGCAGACGTTCGTGGGCGCTGCCGATCGCGGCGGGCGCCGGCTGGTCGCGATCCTGCTGCACGGCACCCGCGTGCCGATCGCGCCGTGGGAGCAGGCCGCGCGTCTGCTGGACTACGGGTTCGCGACGCCGCCCGGCACCAAGGTCGGCACCCTGATCGAGCCGGACCCGTCGCTCACCCAGCGCAAGCCCGACGCCAAGCATCCCGCGGCTGCCCAGGCCTTCGACGGTCTGCCACCGGTCGACGCGGTGCCGATTCGCGTCGGGGTCGGCGTGGTCGGGTCCGCGGTAGTGCTCTCGTTGATGATGGCTGCCCGTTCGATCAATCGGCGCCCACAGCACTCCAACCGGTAGAGACTGACGGGCGATGACGCTCATCTCGGCCGGGACGGTGGTTCTCGGCGATTCCGTGTGCCGGCCCGGGTGGCTGGAGATCGATGGTGACCGCATCGTGGCGTGCGGTGGCGGCGCCCCGCCCCGCGGTGTCGACGTCGATTTTCCCGACGGTGTCGTGGTGCCGGGCTTCGTGGACATGCATGTGCATGGTGGCGGCGGCTTCTCCTACGGCACCGACGATCCGGGTGACGTGGTGCGGGCCGCCGAGTTTCATCGTGCCCACGGGACCACGACGACCCTGGCAAGTCTGGTCACGGCGGCGCCGGAGGTCCTGCTGGCGCAAATTCAGACGCTGGCCGACGCGGTGCGCGATGGCGTCGTCGCCGGGATTCATCTGGAGGGTCCGTGGCTCAGTTCGGCGCGCTGCGGTGCGCACGACGTAACGCAGCTACGGGAGCCCGACCCCGCGGAGATCGATGCCGTACTCGCCGCCGGCGACGGGGCCATCCGCATGGTCACGATCGCCCCCGAACTACCCCGCGCCGACGTCGCGATCGAACGGTTCGTCGACGCGGGAGGCATTGTGGCCGTGGGCCATACCGACGCCAGCTACGAAGAGACCAAACGGGCACTGCAGCTGGGCGCCACCGTGGGCACGCATGTGTTCAACGGCATGCGCCCGCTGCACCACCGCGATCCGGGGCCGGCGCTGGCGCTGTTGGAGGACGCCCGGGTGAGCGTCGAGCTGATCGCCGACGGCGTGCACCTACACCCTGCTCTCGTCCACCAGGTGGCGGTCACCGCGGGCTCGGATCGCGTCGCGCTGATCACCGATGCGATGGCGGCAGCCGGCATGCCCGACGGGACGTACCAACTGGGCGGGCTCGACGTCGAGGTCGCAGGCTCGGTGGCGCGGCTGCGCGAGCGGTCCACCATTGCGGGCGGTACGGCCACGATGGACGCGTTGTTCCGGACGGCGGCAACGGGTTTGGAAGCGGCGTCGGATTCGGCACTGCGGCACGCCGTGGCGATGACGGCGACCACGCCGGCGCGCACACTCGGCTTCGACGACGTCGGCGCCTTGGCGCCCGGGAAGTCTGCCGACCTCGTCGTGCTGGACCGCAACCTGCAGGTGCAGGCAGTTGTGCGGCGCGGGGTGTGGTCGGCCTCCGGCGCCGCCCCTCCCCGTTGACCCTGTACGCAGGGCTCAGTTGTTCGAGTGACGAGCGCCGCCACGTGAGGGTGAACGAGCGGCGCCGCTGAGATGGCGTTGATCCTGTAATCAGGGCGGGTTCTTGCGAGTAACCGAGAACCCAAGTCCGCGAGCCTGACCACACGGCGAAAATCCGACCGAAATATCACCCTGTGGCAGGTTCGCGGGCACCTGGCCCTCAAATCACCGTGAGCGGCAAGGCCTTTCCCAAATCAGTGCCCGCGGCGACGGACATCCGCTGACGCCCGAGCGCCGGCCACGCCTGTACCGCACAGAACGGCGCGCACTGGTCCTGGCTCGACCGGGTGCCGACATGGACGCAGCACTGCACCAGACGTTCTTCGATCATCGTCGAGATGTCCATGAACGGCTTGACGGTGATGCGAACCACCCGCTCGCCCAACAGTTTCCGCACCCGGTTCTTTCCGCCCGGCAGGGCCGACGACGCCAGCGCCAGCAGCGTCGGCATGCCCAGATCGCAGTTCTGGCAGATGGTTCGCCACACGTCGCCGATCCCGGGATGCGACAGCGAGGACTGCTCGGACAACAACCCCAGGAGCGATTCCCGGACCGCCAGCTGCAGTTCCTGCGGCAGCTCGCTGTCGGCGATCCTGTTGGACACCAACCCGAGTCGTTCTTTGAGAATGTCATGGCCGATCAGCGACACCAGCGACCGCCATTGCCCCGAATCGTCGCGCAGCACGTAGCCGACCGAGCAGCAGTGCGGATGCGAGCACGGCAGCGCGGTGAGGTCCCGCCAGGTCACCAGGCCGGCGGTCTGCGGGTCGAGTCTGCTCAGCACACCGGTGTGCGTCAGCCGGTCGTGTGCGTCCAGGTTGCCCGACCGCCCCGAGCCGAACTGCGGCTGAATGGTGATACCGCCGACATAGGGGGTATTCAGCGCCAGCTGCACCATGTCGCCGATCTCATCGTCGTTGACGCCGAGCGCGGCAGCCATCACCAACGTCGTGAAAATCTGGCGCTCCGAAAGGCGCTGCAATGCCAGCGTTTTCAGCTTGCGGAGGTCGCCGCCGCGGTGGTGCCGGTGCGCCGTCTCGGACAGTCCGTCGTATTGCAGATACACCTCGACGCGGTGCCGGTGGCCGCTGAGCAGTTCGAGGAGGGCATCGTCGGTGGCGATCCGGATGCCATTGGTGTTGACCAGGATTCGGGTGATGGGCCGGCTGGTCAGTGCGTCGAGCAGTTCGGCCAGATCGGGATGCAGCGTCGGTTCCCCGCCGGAGAGCATCAGCACGTCGAGGCGCCCGTTCTCCCGCGCCAGCCGCTGATCGACATTGGCCAGCACGTCGGCGACGGGCACCACATTGCGCAGGTCGGGCGACGAGTCGGTGAAGCAGGTGGGGCACCGGAGATTGCAGACCTCGGCGATGTCTTCGAGCAGGATGCAGGTGTGCTGGGTCTGCATCTCCGGCAGCCCGCGCAGATACGCCGACGGGATCGGGTCGAAATTGCCTGCCACATCAGGCATGTGCGCCTTGGTCGGGGCGGTCCACTCCTCCAGGTACGCAAGGATCTCGGGGCTCTCGTCGTACAGAGTGCTGATCAGGCCATGTGCCGGGCAACCCCGCTCCAGCCACACCTTCCCGTCGCGCTCGACGAGCCGGCCGGCCAGTCGCGCCACATCGGCGAGCGGCCGTTCGGGAGCCTCGTGGTGACAGCGCGGGCAGTAGGCCGTCACGTAGCGCAGGATGCGGTCACCGCGCAGACCCATGCCCGCCGTCATGTGTACATCGTCGGGTTGAGGCCGGTGCAGTATCCAACGGTCAGGATCGAGGTGAGGGCCCAGCCGATCATCAGGCCGAGGCCGAGCCCCTTGGATGCCGGGTTGCCGGTCTTCCACAGCGCGAAGCCGCCCCCGAAGGCGACGAGTGCCAGCGCCACGGCACCCAACGCCAGCAGGAACTTCCCCTGATTGGCCATCATCACCGTGACGAAGCCGATGCCGACGTTGATCACCGGGAAGATGAGAATCCCGCTGATCACCCCGCCGACGGAGATCGCGTTGGGCTTCGGCGGCGGATAGCCGTACTGCGGGTACTGAGGGTATTGCGGGTACTGCGGCGGATATTGGGGGTATTGGGCGTATTGCGGGTGCTGGGGCGGGTTCTGGCCCGGCGGCACGCCGTCGCCGGGCTCGTCGTCCGGATAATCAATTGGCGGCTGGGACACGGTCGCCCTCCTTGTCTGCAGACGAAACCCGGTAGTAACCGCGGCGATAACCGCGCCACACCCGAAAACCCAAGAGCGCCAATGACGGCAGCAGCACCCATTGCGGCCGCGTCAGGTCCAGCCACACGGTCTCGTTGGCGCGCACGAATTCCACGAAGAAGCGGAACACGGCATAGGCCGCCACGTAGATGACGAACAACTCACCGGGATGGAGGATTCTGGGCCGCAGCCACATGAGCACGGCGAAAGCGGCCAGCTGGAACACGATTTCGTAGACGAACGACGGGTGCATGGCCAGCCCGGCCACACATCCCGGACACTCGGGGGTGCTCGCCGGCGCATGTACGCCCCACGGCAGTGTCGTCGGGCGGCCGGGCGCCTCCGTCAGCAGGCACCCGATTCTGCCGATCGCCATCCCCAGGGCGACCGCCGGAGCGAACAGGTCCCCGGTCTTGCCGCGATATCCGCCGAGCCGTTTGGCGATCAGCACCCCGACGTACGCGCCCAGCAGCCCGCCGAGGATGCTCTTGGAGCCATACTCCCACGCCTGCGCGACAGTGGGATTGGCGCCGAAATCGAGGTGCCGCGCCAACCCTGAGGCCCGCATGCCGATCGCCCCGCCGACAAGGGCACCGGTGACGGCCACGAGCGACTGCTCGTTCACCGCGCCGCGGCGCCGCGCCTCGTGGACGAACACGAGGACGGCGGCGAGGACCCCCAATCCCACGAACAGACCGTGGACCGGTACCTGCACCGGTCCGATCTGCCACTGCGGGATCATCGCGATCACAGTGGCAAACCTACCGGCCGGACTCGTCAGTGCACGATGATCCCGCGAATGTTCTTGCCTTCACGAAGATCTTGATACCCCTGGTTGACCTCTTCGAGGGTGTATCGGGTGGTCACCAGGTCGTCGAGTTGCAGCTGGCCGTCGTTGTAGAGCCGCAGCAGGCGGATGATGTCGTACTGCGGGTTGGCGGAGCCGAACAACGAGCCGCGAATGGTCTTCTCGAACAACGTCAACTCCAGGCCCGAGACGTGAATCGTCAGCTTCTCTGGGTTGGCCATACCGATGACCACGACAGTCCCGCCCTTACCGATGGCACTGAATGCCGACGTGACGACGTCCTCGTCCACGGTGCCGACGCAGATGATGGCCTGATCGGCCCCCTGCCCCCAGGACAGCTCGTTGATCTTCTCGGCGGCGGCCTCGGCACTCGCGAAGACATGCGTCGCACCGAATTTCAGCGCGGTATCGCGTTTGAACGGCACCGGGTCCACGGCGACGATGTATTTCGCGCCGGCATGCGCGGCGCCCTGGACGGCGTTGATGCCGATGCCGCCGATGCCGTACACGACGGTGATGTCGCCGGGCCGCACGTTGCCCGCGTAGGTGGCGCCGCCCCATCCGGTCGGCACGCCACAGCCGACGAGCACGGCGGTCTCGAGCGGCAGCCAGTCGTCGATCTTGACCACCGAGTGCTGCGAGATGGTGGCCTTCTTGGCGAACGTCCCCAGCATGCACATGGCACCGAAATCCGTACCACCCTTGTGGAATCGGAAGGAGCCGTCCGGCATGGAGCCTTCCAGGATGGTTGCGCCCATGTCGCACAGGGCCTGCCGGCCGGTCGAGCAGTATCGGCAATGGCCACAGCTCGGGATGAAGCTGCACACCACGTGGTCCCCCGGCTTGACCTTGGTGACACCGGGGCCGACGTCCTCGATGATGCCGGCGCCCTCGTGCCCGCCGACGATGGGATAACGCGGTGGGAGGTCGCCGTCGGACAGGTGCAGGTCGGAGTGACACAGTCCGGCGGCGGTGTAGTTGATCAATACCTCGCCCGGCCCCGGCCCGTCGAGATCGAGTTCCATGATCTCGAAGGGCCTACCCGGCTCCAGCAGGACAGCTGCGGTGGTCTTCATCGGTGGATTCCTTTCAGGCTGAGTGGGTAACGCTGCGGTGCCCTTGGGCCGGGGCCAGATCGCGCTGCAGGAAGTCGAGCTGGTCGGCCAAAACCCGCTGCTGCCAGGGACCGTCGTAGAAATCGAGGTGGTCTGCGGGGTACTCACGCAATTGCGCCCAGTACCCGGCGCGGCGGGCGGCCTTGCGGGCGGCGGCGGCCGGCGCGATGCGGTCGTCGGTGCCGGGCTGGACGAGGATCGGGCACGCCAGCTTCCCGGCTTTCGTGATCGGGCGGTTGAACGCGACGCCGAGGGCATGCCGGCCACGCACCTCGTTGCGCCATGTCGGCCCAGCGACGGGCAGCCAGGCCTCTTCCGAACCCGAGGTGGCGATCACCGCGTTCGAGCCGGGTTGCCCGACCACCGGCACCATGTGCGCGGGCCGTCCGCGCGCCGCGCGCAGCACGTCCCGCAGCGCATTCACGCTGGCGCGCACCAGATATCCGACGCCGCAGTTGCGGACCAGGTGGGCCAGCGTGGCCCGCCCGTCGACGGCCGGATTCATCGAGATGACGGCCGCGATCCGCTGGTCCCGGGCGGCTACGGCGATGACGTGACCGCCGGCGTACGACGTGCCCCACAGCACGATCCGGTCCGGGTCCACGCCGGGCAGGTGCCGCGCGGCGGCGATGGCGGCGTGATAGTCCTGCCGCTGGCGGGAAATCGAGACATCCTGCCGGGGAACACCTTCGGATTCACCGAACCCGCGGTAATCGAAGACCAGTACGTCGAGGCCGGCGGCGGCGAACGGCTCGGCGAAGCCGAGCAGCGCGGTGTCCTTGGTGCCGCTGAAGCCGTGGGCCATCACCACGCACGGCCGGCCGGCCTCACCGGCCAGCGCATCGGTGGCAGCAGGCAGATGCCAAGCGGCACAACGGACGCCGTGGCTGTAGAAGTAGAGCTGCTTCATGAACGATGTCTCCCTACGAGGCGTACGCGACGGACTTGACGGACGAGAACCGCAGGCCCGGATCCTCGACGGGACCGCCCCGCAGCCGCTCGGCATCCATCTCGTAGGCGTGCTTGACCAGCCACGAACCGCTGTCGCCGCTGCGGGGGAACTGCTGGATGCCGCGCTGCACGTAGCCCGACGACAGGTCCATCAGCGGGCCGCGTGCCATGTCCGGGTTCTCGACGACCGGCACCACGACGTCGTGACCGTGGGCGTCCATGTGGTCGAGCATCCGGCAGAAGTGCTCGCAAACCAGATCGACCTTCAGGGTCCACGCGATGTTGGTGTACCCCATGGCGAAGGCCATGTTGGGGACGTCGGACACCATCATGGCCTTGTACACCGTGTGATCCGGCATGTTGAGCACCTGACCGTCGACGCTCAGCGCGATCTTGCCGAACAGCGACATGTTCAAACCCGTTGCGGTGACGATGATGTCGGCCTCCAGCTCCTGCCCGGACTGCAGCAGGATGCCGCGCTCGGTGAAGCGCTCGATCTGATCGGTGACCACCGACGCCTTGCCGGTCCGGAACGCCTTGAACAAGTCGCCGTCGGGCACCATCGCCAGGCGCTGCTCCCACGGGTTGTAGCGCGGGGTGAAATGGGTGTCGACATCGAAGCCCTTGGGCAGCTGGCGGGCGACGTTGGCGATCAACAGCTTTCGCATCACCGTCGGGTACTTCTGGCACAGCTTGTACAGCCCGCGGGCGGTCGCGATGTTCTTGCGCCGCACGATCGGGAAGGCACGCTCGTGGCCCAGCACCTTGTTGAGCGCGTTGGTGATCGGGTCGGCCGCCGGCACCGACAGCACATAGCTCGGCGAGCGCTGCAGCATCGTGATGTGGCCGGCCTGGTCCGCCATGGATGGGATCAGCGTCACTGCCGTTGCGCCGCTGCCGATCACGACGACCTTCTTGCCGGTGTAGTCCAGGTCCGTCGGCCACAATTGCGGGTGTATCACCTGGCCGCGGAAGTCTTCCTTGCCAGGGAAGTCCGGGACGAACGGCTTCTCGTAGTCGTAGTAGCCGGTGCCGAGGAACAGGAATCGGCCGGTGAACGTCGTCGTATCCTCGCCCTGACCGGTGGTGACTGTCCAGCGCCCGGTGCACGAGTCGAAGTTCGCGTTCAGGACCCGATGGCCGAACCGGATGTGCTCGTCGAGCCCGTTCTCGTCGACGGCCTGCTGTAGGTAGTCGAGGATGATGTGACCGTCGGCGATGGACTTGCGGTGGGTCCACGGCTTGAAGCCGAACCCGAAGGTGGGCATGTCGGAGTCCGAGCGGATGCCGGGGTACTGGTGCAGGCTCCAGGTGCCGCCGATGGTGTCGCGCCCCTCGATGATCAGGAACGACGTGCCCGGGCGGTTCGCCTTCAAGTGGTACGCCGCGCCGATGCCGGAGATCCCCGCCCCGATGATCAACACGTCGACATCGCGCGTCTCGGACCGCTTCATTGAGGTGGACACTGTGACTCCTGATCGTTGGGAAGCGCTGTTGTGATGGCGCTAACGCTATGGAGGCCACGAGACACAAAACAGGTGCGACGGCCCAGTACTCGGCCCCCGATATGTGCAGGCGCATACTTCGTTGATGGCTGCCGAGACACCATCGCCTGAGGTCATCAACCTCATGGGCGACGTTGCCGAGCTGATGCTGGCCGAGATCGACGACCTGGTGGC
Organism: Mycobacterium sp. SMC-18; assembly: GCF_045310895.1. NCBI lineage: Bacteria > Bacillati > Actinomycetota > Actinomycetes > Mycobacteriales > Mycobacteriaceae > Mycobacterium > Mycobacterium sp. SMC-18. The sequence continues at coordinate 98,034 of NZ_JBJIAL010000017.1, read as the reverse complement.
CGAGATGGACGCCGCCGAGGTCGAGCTCTCCCCCGCCGCCGGTTCCGATGCCGCGGTGCTGGCGGACACCTCGGCCAGTAACCGCGCCAATGCCGTGCGCTTACTGTCGATGTTCGCCCGGCGCGACGCCAAGATGGCGCCCATCGACATCCCGCCAGAAGCACTCGACGTGGCCCGCACCGTGGCCCGGCGGGGGCTGGACCTCGACCTGATCTTCCAGTCTTACCGGCGCGGTCAGAACGTCGCGTGGAGTCGCTACCTGAAGCACGCCGCCCAGCTGGAGTCGACCGGCCCACTGCTTTTCGAATTGCTCGAAGTCGCTTCGGCGCGCATGTTCGAGTACGTCGACCACGTGGTCGCGGGCGTGATCGCCGCAGCGCAACGCGAACGCGAGGATGTACTCGGCGGGGCCATCGCCCGCCGCGCCGAAACGATCCGGCTCATCCTGGACGGCGCCGCCATCGACGCGGCGCGGGCCGGCGAACGCCTGGGATACGACCTGCGCCAGCGCCACACCGCACTGGTGCTGTGGACGCCGCCGCACGGCGACGTCCAGGGGGCACTCGAATCCGCTGCGGCGGTGCTGGCGCGGGCCGCGGGCACCCGCCCGCCGCTGACGTTGTCCGTCGGCCCGTCCACGTTGTGGGCCTGGCTGGGCAGCAGTTCCGAGCCCGTGGTCGATGCACTGTCTGACGCAATCGCGCAGGCGCAGAACCACATCCGCACCGCGGTGGGGCCGACGCGGCCGGGCATCACCGGATTTCGCCGTTCCCACGAGGCGGCGCTGGCGATCCAGAGTCTGCTCGCCGGGCACCCCGGCGGCGCGCGAGTGGCCCTCTTCCGCGACCTCGAGGTCACCGCACTGGCGGCCCAGAACCCTGATCGCGCAGCCGAATTCGTCGCGGCAACGCTGGGACCCCTCGCGGAGGACACCCCGGCGGCAGCCCGCCTGCGCGACACCCTGCGGGTTTTCCTCGATGAGGCCGGCAACGCTCCCCGCGCCGCCACACGGTTGCACACCCACCGCAACACCGTGTTGCAGCGGGTGGCCCGGGCTACCGAACTGCTGGGATACCAGCCCGGGGAGCGGCGGCTCGCGATGGAACTCGCGCTGGAACTGGCGCACCAGCTCGGCCCGAGGGTGCTGACCGCGCCGCCGCCGGGCGCCTAGCCGTCACGTCGTCGGAAGCGTCACATCCAGCCGGAAGCCGCCGGGTACATGGGCGGCGGACACCTGGCCGCCGTGCGCCTCGACGATGCCCCGCACGATGGCCAGACCGATGCCGGCGCCCGACCCGTCGGCCTCCGGGGTACGGGCCTGCGTACCGCGCCACCCCATGTCGAACATGCGCCCGAGATCGTGCGACTGCACGCCGGGCCCCTGGTCCAGCACCGTGAGCACGATCCGGTCGCCCTCGAGCCGCTGTGCCGAAACCTCGATCTCGGAATGCTCCGGAGCGTGCCGGATGCTGTTGACCAGCAGGTTCGCCACCACCCGGGACAGCTCTCCGGCATCGGCATTCAGCACCACGTCGGCCATGCCCGCATGCGTGATGCGGATGCCGCGGGTGGCCGCGAGGGCCTGCATGTCGGACACGACATCGGACACGAGGTCCAGGAGCACCACCGGCTCCTTGCTGAGCTTGAGCATGCCGCTCTGGATCTTGGACAATTCGAACAGTCCGTCGACCATGCTGTTGACCGAGTCCACCTGATCGCGGATCTGCCGGATGTAGTCGGCCGGGTCGTCGACCACGCCTTCCTCGAGCGCTTCGGCCATCACGCGCATCCCGGCCAATGGTGTCCGCAGGTCGTGCGAAACCCAGGCGACCAGCTGCCGCCGGGACTGATCCAGCTGCTCGACTTCCGCACGGGCAGCGGCCAATTGCGCCGATGACTGCGCAAGCTGGCTGGACAGTTCGGCGAATTCCCTTGAGCTGTCGATGTCCGCCGTGACGATTTCACCGCTGCCGATCTGTTGCGCGGCACGTTGCAGCCGGGCCAGCGACCGCCGCAGCCGGCGCAGCATGAACCCGGCGGCGAGGCCGGCCATGAGCGCCGAGATGGCGAGCACCGCCAGCAGCACCTGCAGATCGTGCGATGACAGGTACATCTCGATCGAGATGGCGACCGTGGAGGCGACAATCGCGACGATGGTCGCGCAGATCAGGACCGACACCTGCGTCCCGATGGACCCGCGCCGGTTGAGTTGCATGACGAGGACGGCCGCGCCGGTGGCCACCGACGTACAGATCAGGGCCGTCACCGCGATGATGACGAGGTCCACCGCACCGAGGATCACGACGACCGCCCCGACGGCGTGAATCGGTATCCCGTGCCCCATTCGGTGCGTAGATAGACGGGGTCGCGCGGGTCGGCTTCGATCTTCTCGCGGAGTCGCCGGATGTGCACCGTCACCGTCGATGCGTCGCCGGTACTCCAGCCCCATACTTCCCGCAGCATCTCGTCGCGGGAGACGACGCGGTCGGGGTTCTTGAGCAGGAAGAGCAGGAGCTCGTATTCGCGTGCGGTCAGCTCGACATCGGCGCCGCCGCAGGTGATCCGGCGCATCGTCGGGTCGATCCGGAACCGGCCGACGACGAACGGGGCGAGCGGCGACTGGTGGGAGACCCTGTGCCGCAACAGTTTCGAAATGCGCAGTTGCAGTTCACGGAGCGCGAACGGCTTGGCCAGGTAGTCGTCGGCGCCGAGCTCGAGGCCGTCGATCCGGTGCCCACTCGCACCGAGCGCGGTCAGCATGATCACCGGAACATCCGAGCGGGTGCGGATCTCGCGCAGCAGGTCGTCACCCGACAGCCCCGGCAGCATGCGGTCGAGCACCAGTACGTCAGGCGTCGAGCGTTGCACGGCGTCCCGCGCGGTTTCCCCGTCGGAGAACTCGTCGATCCGAAAACCTTTGGCGCGCAGGTACGCCGCCACCGCAGTCCGCACCCGCTGGTCGTCTTCGACCAGCACGACGTGCGCTCCGCCGCCGTCGTCGGAACTCACGGGCGCATCCACATCGCACCTCTCATGGTGCTGAGCCTAGACAGCCGGCGGCGTGACGGGCCGGTTCTTACGGTTCTGAAATGTTTGTCGAATGCGCGACGGATGCTCCCTAACTTCATCGGCGACGGGGTGATCGGCACCCCACGACGCTCGAAGGAGTTCCACATGGTCATCAAGCCGATCGCAGCGACAGCAGCTGCCGTGTTCGCGCTGACGCTCACCGCGTGCGGTGCGAACGAGATGAAGTCGGCCGGTTCATCCAGCCCCTCCAGTTCCGCCATGTCGTCCACCATGACGTCCGCGATGACCTCATCGAGCGCGGCCGCTCGCATGGGCCACTTCACCGGCCTCAACGGCAAGCACGTCGCCGGTACGGCGTCCGTCAGGGGGATGAATCTCGAGTTCACCGACTTCTCCTCCGACGAGGGCCCGGACCTGCACGTCTACCTGACCAAGGGCTCCACCGAGTCCGATGTCGCCGCGGGCAAGGAGATCGCCGCCATCAAGTTCGACCGGGCCACCCAGTCGTTCCCACTGACCGATATCGACACCATGGGCTACACCACCGTCGTCATCCACTGCGACAAGGCGAAGGCAGTCTTCGGCGCTGCCTCGCTGATGTGATGACCGGTCTGATGACCACCCGCGCACTGACCACGCGCGACCGCGCCGACCTGGCCGCGTCGATACTCTTCGGCGCGGTCCGGGTCGGGCTCGGACTGCTGTGGCTCCACGAGGGCTATGTGAAGTTCCGGGCGCACTTCGGGCGCGCGGACATCCTGCTCGTCGTCGACGGCGCGTCGGCGAATTCGCGTGTGCCGGAGTACTTTCGCTTCGTGGCCGAGCACCTGCTGCGGCCGACGGCAGACCTGGCCGGCCTGATGACGCCGCTGACCGAAGTGGCACTGGGGCTGGTCCTGGTGCTCGGAGTGTTTAGCACGCTGTCAGTGGCCGTATCCGCGGGATTGCTTGCGGTCTATTGGAGTTCGGACCAGCTCATCGCGCAGTACCCGATCATGGCGCTGCTCAGTGTGGGCGTCCTTGTCGGACAAGGATATTCGAACCGCTGGACGATCATGACGCTGGTGCGCCGGCGATCGGCACAGCAGGAAGAGGGATGAGATGAAAGCAGCAGTCGCTGGATCGGCGATGGCGGCATTGGCCGCCATCGTGATGTTCCAAGCGCCGACGGCGTCGGCGGCGTCGGCGGCGTCGGCCGATGGGGTGATCAACGACCTGCGGGCCGCGGGGTATCTGGTGCAACTCAATCAGACACCGACGGCACCGCTGACGGCCTGCACGGTGGGCGGTGTGCGCACTTTGGAAGGCGGTACCCCGTCAGCCCTCGTCGACATCGTGTGCCCGGACGGTTGCTGACGGCGGCGTGCCGACCGGGATCAGAGCTTTCCGGTGCGCAGGTCTTGGCTGCTCTTCAGAACGGCCGAGTCCAGACTCCAGTTCTGCGGCTGCACCCGCTCCCAGAGGCTGCCCTTCCCGGCCGCCTTGCCGAGTTCGTCCTCACGCCGGAACCACTGCTCGGCGCTGCGGATCCGGTTGGGGTGGATTTCGTCCAGCAGCGCGTAGTTCCGCTCGATGATGCCGTCTTTCCACAAGTTCCAGAAACCGGTGAAGTTGGCTCGAAATGTCATGGTGCTCGGGTCATCCGGGGCCGCGTTGTATCCGGCAGGGGTATCGGCGACGCCGCCGAGCGGCCCCTGCCAGTACGCGTCGATGTCCGTGTCGACGTATCGGGCGGGATGCCCGGTGACCGCTTCGAACGCCCGGGCAAGCTCGCGATACGAGATGTGGTCGATGGCCACCTCGAGGTCCATGCCGTTGGACCTGTCGGTGTTGTCGAAGAGCCAGCGCACGTAGTAGCCGCAATCCTCAAGGGAGACGTGGGGCACCGCACCGTCGCCGAGTGGCACGCGCCAGGTGACGACGCCGTCCTCCACACTCGGTGCCATCGGCGTCAGCGGCGAGATCGTCATTTCGATGTACGGGCCCGACGTGAAGATGGCAGCGCCCATCCGGGCCGAATTCGCCTGATTCTGCAGCAGGATCCATTCGGCGACGCGCCCCTTGCCGTCGTAGTGCCCGACGCGGTACTTAGAGTCGTAGCCGGCTTTTTTTAACCCGTAGTCGAGGTTCCCGTACACGAAGAACCTGATGCCTTCTTCGATGGCGATCTCGTAAGCGCGCATCGCCCAATACATCTCGGTCTTCTCACCGGTGTTGAATCCGTCGATGTTGACGAATGCACCGTCGCATCCGCGGAAGCCTTCTCGCAGCAGGGCTTCATCGGTGAAAGTCCCTTCGAGTGCCGAGATGCCGCCCAATTGGAGCAACGATTTGGCCCGGGCACTCGTGGCGTCACGAGTGAGAAATCGAACGGAATACCTGCCGTCGGCGACGAGGGCGCGGGCGACGGGAAGGCCCTGGGCCCCGGTCGCGCCGATCATGAAAATCTTCGACGTGGGATGTGACATCACAGCTCCTCTATTTGATGTATATACAACATTTGGAGCATCGACGGCGGCCGACCTCAACGATTTCCTAGTCGCCGGACGACAAACCGATGCTGGTCGCGAGGGACCGGACCGCCGTGACGCCGCCGGCACCCAGCAGTTCGGCAGCCTCTTGCTGCGCCCGTCGCCATGCCGGCATCACGGTCTCGATCTTCTTGCGACCCGACGCGGTCAGCACGACCTCACGCACACCCTTGGCGTTCACCGACACCGCCTCCACCCAACCGTGTTTCATCAACAGGCTCAGATTGCGACTGACGGTCGACCGCTCCAACTGCAGCACCTCACCGATCCGGGCCGGCGAGCACGGGCCGATCTTCCCCAGCGCCGCCAGGAGATTGATCTGGGCGATGCTGACGCCATGTTCTTCGAGGGCGTGGTCATACAGGCTCGTCACCGCCCGGCCGAGTAACCGGACGCGGACCGCCAGGCAGTTACCGGCGATCTCATCGACAGCGGCGTTGGCCATGCCACCATTGTTGCATATACACCATCACCCGGCAATGGACCGGCGCTGGAGCTACCCCCTGCGCCGTCGCACCAGCCGCGAAAGACTCAGCCCACCGAGCAGACCCACGGCCGCGCCCACCGCCACGCTGTTCGCGTCGACGCCCTCGCGCTCGCGGTAGCGGGTGACGATCGCAGCCGGTCCGGGCGGCGCCACCGGGGCCAGCGCCATGGTGTCCGCGGCAGTTGCCGCCCACGCCGTCGAGAACAGGATCAGCCGGGCGGTGATGTAGGCGAACACCATCAGACCCAGCACGGGACCGAATGTGGCACCGGCCGGGCCGTGCATGACGGTCCGCAGGTAGATCGAAGCGACCTGCTTGAACAGTTCGAAGCCCACCGCGGCGATCAGCGCCGCACGGGCCGAGCTGCGCAAGCTGACCTTTTCCCGCGGCAGCCGGGCGATGATCCAGGTGAACATGAGCCACGCCACGAGGAACGACACCGTCAGCGACGCCACCCGCAGCAGCACGCCGAGACCCGGCACGTGGCCGACGCCGAACCAGTGCAGGACCGTCGTCATCAATCCGGTGTCACCCAGGGCGGTCAGGCCGATCGTGACGACGATGGCCAGGAATGCCGAGACCAGCGCCAGCAGATCGGACAGCTTGGTGCCCACCCAGCCGTCGGGTTCGCTCTGTTGCTCCCACATCTCGGTGAGGGCCTTGCGCAGATTGGCCATCCAGCCGAGGCCGGCCCACGCCGCGGTCGCCAGGCCGATGACGCCGACCGAAGTGCGCGATTTCACGGCCGAGTCCATCAAGCCGACCAGCTGATTTCCGAAGTCGCCCGCGACGGCGGACCGGATGTGCACCTCGAGCTCGGCCAACAGATCCGGGCGGGAGGCCAGCACGAAACCACCCACGGCAAAACCGACCATGAGCAGCGGGAACAGCGCGAACACTGTGAAGTAGGTGATGCCGGCGGCGTAGAAGTCGCCGTTGCAGTCCTGGTAGCGGTCCTGGGCCCGCATGATCCGATCCAGCCACGGATGCCGCTGACGCAGTCGGTCGAGTAGGCCCGGCTGGTCCGAGTCGGTCATTTTCGGCAAACCCCCTTGTCTGCCGAAAAGCCTAGTGTGCGACGCCGCGGGTGTCCCCTCGCGGCGTCCGCAACGTCAGCGCAGACGCGGCAGGAAGCCCAGTCGGTCGTTGACGCGCTGCAGCGTCTTGAACGCCACCTGCTCGGCGCGCTCGGCACCGGTGGCCAGCACCGATTCCAGTTCGGCCGGATCGGCCAGCAGCTCGTCGACCCGGTTCTTGATCGGGGTGACGTACTCGACGACGGCTTCGGCGGTTTCCTTCTTCAGGTCGCCGTAACCGCGTCCCTCGTACCCGGCCACCAGCGTGTCGATGGCGGTTCCGGTGACTGCCGACTGGATGGTCAGCAGGTTGGAGATGCCGGGCTTGGCCTCGGTATCGAACCGGATTTCGCGCTCACTGTCGGTGACCGCCGAGCGAATCTTCTTGGCGCTCTTGGCCGGATCGTCGAGCAGGTTGATCAGCCCGGCGTCGGTCGCGGCCGACTTGCTCATCTTGGCGGTCGGGTCCTGCAGGTCGTAGATCTTGGCGGTGGCCTTGGGGATCATCGCCTCGGGCACCACGAAGGTGTCGGGGAAGCGCGCGTTGAACCGCTGCGCGAGGTCCCGGGCCAGCTCCAGGTGCTGACGCTGATCCTCACCGACGGGTACCAGGTCGGTGTCGTAGAGCAGGATGTCGGCGGCCATGAGCACCGGGTAGGTGAACAGGCCGATCGTGGTGGCGTCGGCGCCCTGCTTCTGCGACTTGTCCTTGAACTGCGTCATCCGCGACGCCTGACCGAAGCCGGTGAAGCAGCCCAGCAACCACGCCAGCTGGGTGTGCTCGGCGACGTGGCTCTGTACGAACACCGTGCTGCGGGCCGGGTCGATACCGAGCGCGAGGTACTGCGCGGCCGTCACCAGCGTGCGCCGGCGCAGCGTCTCGGGGTCCTGCGGGACGGTGATGGCGTGCAGGTCGACGACGCAGAAGAACGCGTCGTAGCCGTCCTGCAGGTGGGCCCAGTTCTGCACCGCGCCCAGGGCATTGCCCAGGTGAAGCGAGTCGGAGGTGGGCTGTGCCCCGGAAAAGACGACGCGCTTGTTCGCGCCTGCACCGCTGTTGCTCATGATGGCTTCGATTTTCGCACTGTTGTCATCCGGTTTTGTCCGGGGCTCGGTCTACGCTGGGGAAAGTGGGTTCCCGTGCGATGCCGACCTCCGACAAGGAGACGAAGTGAGCGCCGATCCAACGTCCCCCGGCCACCTGATGGCCGCCGAGATCACCGAACAGCCGCAGGTGTGGCGCCGGCTGCTGGACGATGGCCGCGGCCCTATCCGGGCCGCCGCGGCTCAGATCGCGGCGGCGGCGCCACGCTTCGTTCTGTTCGTGGCACGGGGCACGAGCGACCACGCCGCGCTGTACGCGAAATACCTCGTCGAGATCAACCACGGCCTGCCCGCAGGGCTGGTCTCCCCGTCGACCATGACCGTCTACGGCGCCCAACCTGATCACCGCGACGTGCTGTACGTCGCGGTGAGCCAGTCCGGTGGTTCGCCGGACCTCGTACGTTCGGTCGAGGTCGCACGCGCCCAAGGTGCGCTGACGGTCGCCGTCACGAACAACCCAGCGTCGGATCTGGCTGCGGCAGTCGAGATTCACATCGATGTGCTGGCCGGGGCCGAGAGGTCGGTGGCCGCGACCAAGTCCTACACCGCGGAGCTGCTCGCCCTGCAGCTGCTGCTCGGACGGGACAAGGAGGGTGTCGACGCGCTGCCCGATCTCGGCGAACAGGTGCTCGCTGCCGGGGAGCTGGTCCGCGAGGTCGCGCAGCGGTACCGGTTCGCGCAACGACTCATCGCCACCGCCCGCGGCTACTCCTACCCCACTGCCCGCGAGGCCGCACTCAAGCTGATGGAGACGTCTTACCTTTCCGCACAGGCATTTTCGGGCGCCGACCTGTTGCACGGTCCGCTCGCCACCGTCGACCCCCAGGTGCCGGTGCTCGCGGTGGTGCCCGAGGGCGCAGGCGGCCAGGCCATGGCGCCGGTGCTGGAACGGCTGGCCGAGCGTCACGCCGATGTCTTCGGGGTGGGAAGCCCGACAGCCCTGGCCGGCCTGGCCGGTGGTATCGCGCTGCCCAGCGGGGTCAGCGACGAGCTCTCCCCACTGCTGGAAATCCTTCCGCTGCAACAACTTGCCCTGCATCTGGCACTGGCCCGTGGTGGCGACCCGGACCAGCCGCGCGGGCTGCGAAAGGTCACGGAGACGCTCTGACGCCGAGTGTTTGTGTTCAGTCGGGTCGAGGCGCCAGACGTTGCAGCACCTTGAGGAACACGCGCCGCTCCTCGGCGCTCAGCTCGCCGAGCCACTGCTCCTCACCGCGCTGAATATCGGCCTGCACGGCGTCTTTGAGCCGGCGTCCGGCCGGCGTGATCGACAGCAGCCGAACCCGGCGGTCGTCGGGGTCCGGCGTTCGCTCGATGTAGCCGCGGTCCTGCAGGTCGTCGAGGATGCGGATGATGCGGGTCTTGTCGGCGCCGATCGCCTGTGCCAGGACAGCTTGCGACCGCATCGGGGTCTCGTCGAGCGCCAGTAGCACGACGTAGCCCCACATCGAGATGCCGTGCGCGTCCAGCACAGGCTGTTCGGCAGCCATCAACTCACGCAACAGCGGCGCGAGCAACGCGGCGAGGTCAGGGCGCTTGACCGGCATCCGATCATCGTAGGCGTTGCCATATCGTATGCATCTGCTTACGATAAGCCCATGCGTACATTACCAACCGATCTTCTCACCGCCCATCGCCGTGCCATCCTCGCCTCGGTCGACGTCGTCAACACCGTTGGTCGTGCCGACCTGCGGCGCCCTACGCCCTGCGCGGCTTGGGATTTGGCCGACCTTCTCGCCCACATGACAGTCCAGCACCGCGGCTTCGCGGCCGCCGCCCGTGGCGGTGGCCAAGACCTTGCCCTCTGGACTCCGGTTCGCGACACGCAGGATCCTGTCGGCGCGTATGCCGTCGCCGCACACGACGTACTCGAAGCGTTTGCCGGCGCCGATCCCGAAAGCAACTTCGCGCTACCGGAATTGGGCACCTCGGTGCCGGCGGAGATGGCGATCGGATTTCACCTGATCGACTACGCGGTGCACGGCTGGGACGTCGCGGCCGGCCTCGGCGTTCCCTTCACACTGCCCGACGACGTCGTCGCCGCAGCCCTGCCCCTCGCCCTGGCCGTGCCCGACGGGGACTTCCGCAGCATGCCCAATGCGCCGTTCGGGCCGGCCAGGACCGCCGACAGCACAACGGATTTCGAGAGGCTACTCCGCCACCTGGGCCGGGACCCGCAATGGGGCCATGCGTCCGACGACGAGTCACGGCATGCCGTCCAGTAACAGATTGGGGACTTCCGGCCCTGTTATCAGCAACTTTGGCCACTGAGGTCACGTGCTACGGCATCGATACCGTCCGTTATATGACTTACGTTGTCGGACGGGAATGCGTTGACGTCACGGACATGTCCTGCGTGCAGGAGTGTCCGGTCGACTGCATCTACCAAGGCGATCGGGCGCTCTACATCAACCCGCGCGAATGTGTGGATTGCGGTGCCTGCAAACTGATTTGCCGAGTCGATGCGATCTACTACGATGCCGATCTGCCCGAAGACCAGCTCGCATACCTCGCCGACAACGCGGCATTCTTCGATGAGGTACTCCCCGGACGCGAGGCGCCGTTGGGCTCCCCCGGCGGCGCCAGTGCGCTCGGTCGCATCGGAGTGGACACCCCGATGGTGTCTGCCCTACCGCTTCGAGACTGAGTCCGATCAGCTGTACTCGACCGTGACCGGCGCGTGGTCCGACCAGCGCAGCGCATATGCCGCAGCCCGCTCCACCCGCGCCGCATGGGCTCTGGGCGCCAGCTTCGCGTTGGCCAGGTGGTAGTCGATGCGCCACCCGGCGTCGTTGTCGAAAGCCTTGCCGCGCCATGACCACCAGCTGTACGGCCCGGGGACCTCAGGGTGCAGCTCCCGGACCACATCGGTCCAGCCAGAGGCCATCAGCTCGGCCAACCACTGCCGCTCGCTGGGCAGGAACCCGGACTTCTTGACGTTGGCCTTCCACGCCTTCAGGTCCAGTTCCGTCGCGCAGATGTTCCAGTCGCCGCAGATCACCACGTCGCGGCGCTTGCGGGTCAACTCGGCCATACGGCCGGCGAGCGCCACCATGAAGCGCTCCTTCTCCACCTGCTTGTCGGTCTCGGCCTCACCGGTGGGCACGTAGACGCTGGCGACCGTGACGCCGTCGGTGTCGACCTCCACATAACGCCCGTGCGCGACGAATTCACAGTCCGGACTGAGCCCCACCCGCACCGCGGTGATGGGGGCCCGCGACAGCACCGCCACCCCGTTGCGGCCCTTGGCAGACGGCTCGGCCGACGCCAGCTGCCAGCCCGCATCCAGCGCCGGCGCCAGGGCCTGCGTCAGCTGCGCGTCGTCGGCCCGGGTCTCCTGCAGGCAGATGACGTCGGACTTGGTGTCCTTCAGCCACGGCAGCAGCCCGAGGTTCTCCGCCGAGCGCTCTTTGACCGCGGCGCGGATGCCGTTGACGTTGATGGTGGTGACGATCACGAAGCAGAACCCTAACGTCCCGGTACGACACGCTTGAAACGACGAACGTGAGCTTGTGTGCGAGAAATCGAGGAAATCTCGCACACAAGCTCACGTTCGAGGTGAATTACTCCTGAGCGGAAGCCAGCGCCGCGTTGAAAGTGGCGCTCGGCCGCATCACGGCCGTCGTCTTCTCCGGGTCCGGCGCGTAGTACCCGCCGATGTCGGCCGCGCTGCCTTGTGCCGCAGCCAGTTCCGCGACGATCTTCTCCTCGTTCTCGGCCAGGGTCTTGGCCAGCGGAGCGAACTTGGCGGCCAGCTCGGCGTCCTCGGTCTGCTTGGCCAGCTCCTGCGCCCAGTACATGGCGAGGTAGAACTGGCTGCCGCGGTTGTCCAGCTCGCCGGTGCGCCGCGACGGACTCTTGTTCTCGTCCAACAGCTTTCCGGTCGCGCTGTCGAGCGTCTTGGCCAGCAGCAGGGCCTTGGCATCGTCGGTCTTGTTGCCCAGGTCCTCCAGGCTGGCGCCCAGGGCCAGGAACTCACCGAGGGAGTCCCAGCGCAGGTGGTTCTCCTCGACCAGCTGCTGCACGTGCTTGGGTGCCGAACCACCGGCGCCCGTCTCGTACAGGCCGCCACCGGCCATCAGCGGCACGATCGACAGCATCTTGGCGCTGGTACCCAGCTCCAGGATCGGGAACAGGTCGGTGAGGTAGTCGCGCAGGATGTTGCCGGTCGCGGCGATGGTGTCCTGACCGCGCATGGCCCGCTCGATGGTGTGCCGCATGGCGCGTTCCTGCGACATCACGGAGATGTCGAGGCCCTCGGTGTCGTGGTCCTTGAGGTAGGTCGCGACCTTCTTGCGCAGCTCGGCCTCGTGCGGACGCTCCTGGTCCAGCCAGAACACCACGGGCATGCCCGAGAGCCGAGCGCGGGTGACGGCCAGCTTGACCCAGTCGCGGATCGGCAGATCCTTGACGACCGGCATGCGCCAGATGTCGCCCTCTTCCACCGCCGTGGTCAGCAGGACCTCGCCGCTGTCGATGTCGACGATGTTGGCGATGCCGTCCTCCGGAATCTCGAAGGTCTTGTCGTGGCTGCCGTACTCCTCGGCCTTCTGCGCCATGAGACCGACGTTGGGCACGGTGCCCATGGTCCGCGGGTCGAACTGGCCGTGCGTCTTACAGAAGTTGATGATCTCCTGGTACATCCGGGAGAACGTCGACTCGGGGTTGACGGCCTTGGTGTCCTTGAGCTTTCCGTCGGCGCCGTACATCTTGCCGCCGAGCCGGATCATGGCGGGCATCGAGGCGTCGACGATGACGTCGGACGGCGAGTGGAAGTTGGTGATGCCGCGGGCCGAGTCGACCATCGCCAGCTCGGGCCGGTGCTCGTGGCACTTGTGCAGGTCGTCGACGATCTCGTCATGCAGCGACTTGGGCAGCGTCGAGATCTTGTCGTACAGGTCCGAGAGCCCGTTGTTGACGTTGACGCCCAGCTCGTCAAAGAGCTTCTGGTGCTTGGCGAATGCGTCCTTGTAGAAGATGCGCACGGCGTGGCCGAACACGATCGGGTGGCTGACCTTCATCATGGTCGCCTTGACGTGCAGGGAGAACATGACGCCCGTCTTGTAGGCGTCCTCCATCTGCTCCTCGTAGAACTGGATGAGCGCCTTCTTGCTCATGTACATCGAGTCGATGATGTCGCCGGCGTCGAGCTTGACCTCGGGCTTGAGCTCAATTGTCTTGCCGGTCTTGGTCTTCAGCACCATCTTCACGCGACGGTCCTTGTCGAGCGTCATGGACTGCTCGCCGTGGTAGAAGTCGCCCGTCTTCATGGTGGCGACGTGCGTGCGGGAGGCCTGCGACCACTCGCCCATGCTGTGCGGGTGCTTGCGGGCGTACTCCTTGACGGCCTTCGGGGCACGACGGTCCGAGTTGCCTTCGCGCAGAACAGGGTTCACCGCGCTGCCGAGACACTTGCCGTAGCGATCCTTGATCGCCTTCTCTTCGTCGGTCTTGGGGTCGCCCGGGTAGTCGGGCAGGTTGTAGCCCTTCTCCTTGAGCTCCTTGATGGCGGCGACGAGCTGCGGCACCGAGGCGCTGATATTGGGCAGCTTGATGATGTTGGTGTCCGGGAACTGGGTCAGCCGGCCCAGCTCGCCCAGGTTGTCGGGGACCTTCTGCTCATCGGTCAGGTAGTCGCTGAACTCGGCGAGAATGCGGGCCGCCACCGAGATGTCACTGGTCTGGACGTCGATACCGGCGGCGCCGGCGAAGGTGCGGACGACCGGCAGGAAGGCGTACGTCGCGAGCAGCGGCGCCTCGTCGGTCAACGTGTAGATGATGGATGGTTTCTCGCCACTCATGGTCACTCTCCCGGCGTCACGGACGGTACGTACGAAAATCTATGTCGAGTCCGGCGTCTGCACATGACTACCCCGTCGCACGACGGTTACGAAACTACCGTGACCGGCGGGGCGAGTTTCCGGTGGTCCGGTCTGTCGTGCACAGATCTGGATCGATACCGACAGGCTGCGCGAAGCGGACCGCCGACGACACGCCGTGTCCCGCCCACCGGACGGCACCAGCTAGCAGTTGCCCAGCCTCTTGAGTTACCCTCGAGTCCGGTCATGAGTGCCAGCGTCAAGCCCCGGCTTGCTGGCCGGCAACCCTCCATCCGCGGTGGGGTGCCCCGGGAGACGACCAGGTTGAGCAGCCGTACATCGGCTGCGAGGCAAGCGCGGGTCCGCCACCACGGACCCGGATGACTGGGTGAGTGGAGGCTTCCTATGCGTCGCTGTCTGTGATTCGTGCGAGTTCGCGCACCCATTCGTCGTACCTAAAAACTCACAGGAGACACCCCTAACATGACCACTGAGGCCATCGACCCCACTGCGCGCTGGAGCTTCGAGACGAAGCAGATCCACGCAGGTCAGAGCCCCGACAGCGCCACCAATGCCCGTGCGCTGCCGATCTACCAGACGACGTCGTACACGTTCCGCGACACCGACCACGCCGCCGCGCTGTTCGGGCTGGCCGAGCCGGGCAACATCTACACCCGCATCATGAACCCGACCACCGACGTGGTCGAGCAGCGCGTCGCCGCGCTCGAGGGCGGCGTGGCCGCGCTGTTCCTGTCGTCCGGACAGGCTGCCGCGACCTTCGCGATCCTGAACATCGCCGGCACCGGCGATCACATCGTGGCCTCGCCGCGGCTGTACGGCGGCACCTACAACCTGCTGCACTACACGCTGCCCAAGCTCGGCGTCGACGTCAGCTTCGTGGAAAACCCCGACGACCTCGACTCGTGGCGCGCCGCGGTCCGGCCGAACACCAAGGCGTTCTTCGCCGAGACCATCTCCAACCCGAAGATCGACATCCTGGACATCCCGGGTGTCTCGGGCGTCGCGCACGACAACGGCGTGCCGCTCATCGTCGACAACACCGTCGCCACGCCGTACCTGATCCAGCCGCTGGCCCACGGCGCCGACATCGTCGTGCACTCGGCCACCAAGTACCTGGGCGGGCACGGCTCGGCGATCGCCGGCGTCATCGTCGACGGTGGCACCTTCGACTGGACGGGCGGCAAGTTCCCGGGCTTCACCGAGCCCGACCCGAGCTACCACGGTGTGGTGTTCGCCGACCTGGGCGCACCGGCCTACGCACTCAAAGCGCGCGTGCAACTGCTGCGCGATCTGGGCAGCGCCGCCGCTCCCTTCAATTCCTTCCTCATCGCGCAGGGATTGGAAACGCTGTCTCTGCGCGTTGAACGCCATGTGTCCAACGCGCAGAAGGTCGCCGAGTACCTCGAGGGCCGCCCGGACGTGCTCTCGGTGAACTACGCCGGCCTGCCGTCGTCCCCGTGGTACGAGCTGGGCCGCAAGCTGGCCCCCAAGGGCACCGGTGCGGTGCTGTCGTTCGAACTGACCGGCGGCGTCGAGGCCGGCAAGGCTTTCGTGAACGCGCTGACGCTGCACAGCCATGTCGCCAACATCGGTGATGTCCGGTCGCTGGTGATCCACCCGGCGTCGACCACGCACCAGCAGCTGACCGCCGAGGAGCAGCTGGCCTCGGGAGTCACCCCGGGCCTGGTGCGGCTGGCGGTCGGCATCGAGGGCATCGAAGACATCCTCGCCGACCTGGAGCAGGGCTTCGCTGCTGCTGGATCGGTGGGGGGTGCCGACCGAAAGGCGGCCTTGGTGTGACGATTATCGACGTGCCCGTGTCTGACATCTCCGCAGCGCCGCTGCTGCCTGCCGAAGGCGAGACCGGTGTGGTGAACATCGGCTCGCTGACGCTGGAGAGCGGCATCGTGCTGCCCGACGTGTCCATCGCGGTGCAGCGCTGGGGTGAGCTGTCCCCCGCCGCCGACAATGTCGTGATGGTGCTGCACGCGCTGACCGGTGACTCCCATGTCACCGGGCCGGCCGGGCCGGACCATCCGACGGGCGGCTGGTGGGATGGCGTCGCCGGTCCGGGTGCCCCGATCGACACCGACCGCTGGTGCGCCATCGCCACCAACGTGCTCGGCGGCTGCCGCGGGTCGACGGGTCCCAGCTCGCTCGCTCCCGACGGAAAGCCCTGGGGCTCACGGTTTCCCGCCATCACCGTGCGCGACCAGGTGAACGCCGACCTGGCGGCGCTTGCCGCCCTCGGCATCACGCAGGTGGCCGCGGTCGTCGGTGGCTCGATGGGTGGCGCGCGGGCGCTGGAATGGCTTGTGGGACACCCCGACACGGTGCGGGCCGGGCTGGTACTTGCGGTCGGCGCCCGGGCCACCGCGGACCAGATCGGCACGCAGTGCGCGCAGGTCGCGGCCATCAAGGCCGACCCGAACTGGGCCGGCGGCGACTATTACGTGACGGGGCTCACCCCGGACGACGGCATCCAGATCGCCCGCCGGTTCGCGCACCTGACGTACCGCGGCGAAAAGGAACTCGACGACCGGTTCCGCAACACCGCGCAGAACCACGAAAAGAGTTCCAGCGACGGCCTTTACGCGGTCGAGAGCTATCTGGAGTACCAGGGCCGCAAGCTGGCCGCACGGTTCGATGCGGGCACGTATGTGGCGCTGACGGATGCGCTGAGCAGTCACGATGTCGGGCGCGGACGCGGCGGGGTGGCCGCGGCACTGGGGTCTTGTCCGGTGCCGGTGATCGTCGGGGGCATCACCTCCGACCGGCTGTATCCCATTCGGCTGCAGGAGGAACTGGCCGCGTTGCTGCCGGGCTGTCCGGGTCTCGAGGTCATCGAGTCCGACTACGGCCACGACGGTTTCCTGGTCGAGACCGACAAGGTGGGCCTGCTGATCCGCCAGACCCTGGACTTGGCGTCCCGGTGACGGGCGAACGCTCGCTGTCCTTCGGGGAGCAGGCCGCGGCGTACGAACGCGGACGACCGTCCTACCCGCCGGAGTCCATCAACTGGCTACTGCCCGCAGGGGCCGTCGACGTCCTCGATCTCGGCGCCGGTACCGGCAAGCTGACGGTCCGGCTGGCCGAGCGCGGCCTGGCGGTCACAGCCGTGGACCCCATCCCCGAGATGCTCGAGGTGCTCAGCGGGTCGTTGCCGTCGGTGCCTGCACTGCTCGGCACGGCCGAGGAAATCCCGTTGCCGGACAACAGTGTCGACGCGGTCCTGGTCGCGCAGGCCTGGCACTGGTTCGACCCGGAACGGGCTGCGGCCGAAGTGGCACGGGTGCTGCGACCGGGCGGCCGGCTGGGTCTGGTCTGGAACATCCGCGACGAGCGGCTGGGCTGGGTCAAGGAACTGAACCGCATCATCGGCTGCGAGCACGACCCGTCGGCCGACTCACTGTGCGGCGACTTCACCGACATCGAGACCCACCGCTTCGAGTGGACGAGTTACCTTACGCCGCAAGCGCTTCTGGACCTCGTCGCGTCCCGGAGTTACTGCATCACCTCGCCCGCCGACGTACGCCGCAAGGTGCTGGGCGAAGTGCGCGAATTGCTGAGCACGCACCCGGCGCTGGCCAGCAGCACCGGATTGGCGTTGCCGTACGTCACGCACTGCGTGCGGGCGACCCTGGCCTAGGCGCCCGGTTCACCAGAAGTCAGAAATCCGCCGATGACCGCGGTGCCCGGGCCGACGCGTGCGCCGGGGCCGGGCACCGCGGTCGTCGTCAGCGCCCCGAGCTCCCCTCCACATTCGGCACAGACGGCCTTTGCCGTTGTGACACAGCCGCATTCATCGTGAACAAGTAGCGCCGGTGGCCCACCCTCGCCGGCCGTCCACTTGTCACCCCACGCGAGCAGGGTCGCGATCACCGGATAGAGGTCGCGCCCCTTGTCGGTGAGCACGTACTCGAAACGAGGAGGCGCGCTCTGGTATTGGCGCCGTGCCACGATCGCGTGGCGCTCCAGATCGTCCAGACGCGCGGCCAGGACGTTCGACGCAATACCGAGATCACGGCGGATGTCCTCGAACCGGGCCATTCCCGCGAAGAGGTCGCGCAGCACCAGGGCCGTCCACCGTGGGCCCACGATGTCGAGCGTCCGCGCGATCGAGCAGGAGATGTCACCGAAGGACTGTTTGGACACTGCACAAGCGTAGTCCATTGCTTTCTGCAATGGACTCTGTTTAAGTGGGTTGCAAATAACAAGCGACACTCAGGGGTCCTGATGACGACAAGTACAGATTCCGTCGCGACGTTCTGCGCGGCCACCCGCAGCGGCGAGGTCGAACGATTCATCGCCGCCCTCGCCCCTGACGCGGAGCTGATCTCCCCACTGTCCGGGCGCATGGTGTTCCGCGGCCGGGACGACCTGCGCGTCCTGCTGACCGCGGTCTACGCCGGGATGCGAAACCTGGAGTGGGAGAACGTCATCGGCGACGGACGCACGCGTGTCGCGGTGAGTCGCGGGCGCATCGCGGGACTCACCATCACCGATGCCCTGGTGTTCGAGCTCGACGATGCGGGGCTGATCCGGCGGCTACGCCCGCACCTGCGACCGTGGCTTGCGGTGACGGTCTTCGCCCTGCTGCTCGGCCCCAGGATCGCCGCCCACCCCGGTGTCGCGCGCCGCGCGCTCAGTCGCTGATTTCGGCCGGGCCGAACCAGCGCTCCAGGGCCGCGCGCAGGTCACCGGCATCCGCCGCGGCGAAAGTGTCTGCAGCCCAAGCGACATAGCCGTCGGGCCGGATCAGCATGGCGGCGGGCCCGTCCGCCATGGCGGCCTCCACCGTGTCGACGCGGCGATCCCACGGTGCGACGACAGCGGCCACACCACCGCCGGACTGGTCGAGGACCACGCCTCGACCGCTGTGCAGCAGCTCGGTGAGCCGGCGCCCGTCGTCCAACGTCTCGTCCGGCACCATGAATCCGGTGAGGCGGTGGGTGGTGCCGCCCATCTCGTAGCGCACGTCCGCCCCCGCCAGTAGTCCGGCCATATGTGCGGTGACCTCGGGTAGCTGGAAGAGTTCGCCGAGAAGCGTGCGCAAGGCGCGCACCTCGGGCCCGGGCGCGGTGAGCGCGATCTGGGCCAGTGAGTGCATCATGACACGCTCACCGACCGGATAGCGCTCGGACTCATAGGTGTCGATCAACGCCTCGGGCGCCCAGCCATTGATGACCGCCGCCAGCTTCCAGCCCAGATTCAAGGTGTCCTGCAGACCGAGGTTCAGCCCCGGGCCACCCATCGCCGAATGCACATGTGCGGCATCACCGATCAGCAAAATGCGGCCGGACCGGTACGCGTCGGCCTGCCGGGTGTTCTGGCCGTCGATGCGGCGCATCGCGAACGGACCGGGCCCGGCCGGTACGTCGAACGGCACGTCGACCCCGAGCACCCGCCGCAGACTCTGCCTCAGCTCGTCGTAGGTCAACTCCCCCGGCGCGCCATCCGGCAGCGAACCGAACTCCAGCGTGCCCAGCATCGGCGGGTCTCCGTGCGCCTCGAAGAAGATCACCATGCCGGTGTCATAGCGGTTGTGTCCAAACGGAATCCGGCCGAAGCCGGGCACGTCGAGCTCGCCGTCGGCGGTGCGGAGCTCGTCGGCGATGTGCACATGCGCCAACCGGGCCACCGTCGGCGACGTATGCCCCGGAAAGCCGATACCGGACTGCTTGCGGACGGTGCTACGGCCGCCGTCGGCACCCACCAGCCAATCGGCCTGCAGCACGTAGGCGCCGTCAGGCGCGGCCACGTCGACGGTGACGCCGTCAGGACCGGCCGACAGGGCGGTCACGGCGTGTCCCCATCGCACCTCGACCCCGAGAGCCTGTGCCCGCTCGTACAGCAGCTGGACCAATCGAGGCTGCTTCATCAGCACAGCACGCATCGGATTGTCTTCGACACCAACAAAATTCAGCGGCAGGCCGGAGAACATCCAGCCATAGGCGGGTTGTGGCGCGTTGGGATCGCCCGTGAATGCCTGGTAGAGACCACGCATGTCGAGCTGCCGGATCACCTGTCCGACAAGGCCGTTGGCCTTGGGTTCGTCGCCCGGCCCGGGCAGCGCATCGAGGATGACCGGTTTGATGCCGGCGAGCGCGAGTTCGCAGGCCATCATCAGGCCGTTGGGTCCGGCGCCGGAGATTACGACGTCAGCGGGCATGGTCACTCCTTCGTTCTGGTCGGTTCAGGCAGTCCCGCGATGACGGCGTCGAAACCCGCACGCATCAGCTGGGTGATGGCCACCGGCGGATCGGCGTTCGCGTACGCCTCCATCGCGGTGTCTCCGATGGCGCGCACGACGGCCACCACGAGGCGCGGGTACATGTCGTCGGGGCCGAGACCCGTTCGCTCGGCGATGGCCGCCACCCAGTCCTGATAGAGGATCTGCGGCACCGCGTTGCGAACTTCGGTTCGCATCATGAGTTTTCGCACTTCGACGAGCTCGCGGCGGTCCGGGATGAGATCGGCGCCGGTGATGTCGACCATCTCCTCTTCGAGGGTGCCCGTCACCGCCTCGATGATCGATGTCCACAGCGGCTCGTCGACCGGCCGCGACCGAAACACCGCGACACTGCGCCGCATCCGCTCGGCGATGCGATAAGCCAGCGCCTCGTACTTGCCGCTGAAGTAGTTGTTGAACGTCCGTAGGGACACTCCCGCCAGCGCCGCGATCTCCTCGCGCGTGACGGCGTCCAGCCCGCCGCGGTCGAACGCCAGTTGCAGCGCCGCATCACTGAGCGCCCGACGGGTGTCGAGCTTCTTTCGTTCGCGCAGACCAGTCTCAGCCGATTCGGGCATGCCGCCACCGTACAGATGATTTTGCACACTGGGCAACTTTGCCCAGCGGGCAATTTCCTGTGAATATTACTGACTCAAGTCATTGACTCAGGTCAGTAAAACGAGTACAACTTGAGCCACCATGACCCGCGCCACCGCCAAACCGTCGCTGCGAGAAGCCAAACGGCTGGAAACCCGCCAGCGCGTCCTCGATGCCGCCATCACCGAGTTCAAGCGCGCGGGAATGGCAGATGCCGACGTCGGAGCCATCATCAGATCGGCGGGCGTCGCACACGGCACGTTCTACTTCCACTTCCCAACGAAAGAACACGTGCTGTTCGAGCTCGAGCGCCAAGCCGAGGAGACAGCCGGCCGCGAGCTCGCCACGTTCCTGCAGACGCCGCACACCCTCGAAGAGGCACTGAACGAGGTGGTCCGGGTCATCGTGGCGGTCGAACAGCGGCTCGGCCGGCTGCTGTTCAAAGATGTTCTGGCCCTGCACTTTTCCTCGAACAGGCCACTGGACGACGAATGGACCGACCACCGGGTGATCGTGCTGGTGGTCCAGGAGATCGAACGGGCCCGCCAGGCCGGTGAGGCCGATGCGGATGTCGACGCGTTCCACAGCGCGGTCTACTTCCTGCTCAGCCTCTATGCCCTGCTGACCACGAGTCGCGGCGCGGACCAGATCCGCACCGCCCTGCTGGACAACTTCGTCCACACCGCGCTGCGAGGTATCGCGGCCCGATAACCGGAGGAGACACCATGTGGCAGGAGATCGCCCGCCTCGCCATCGCGTGGGGCGCGATGGCCGCTCTCATCGCGTTCTGGTACTGGATGTTCTCGAACATCGGCACCTTCTGAGCCGGCCCGTCCCCCAGTGTCCCAATCGATTACCGCCGCAGAACTCGATCGCGCCTGCGCGCTGACCGCGGTGGCATTGTCCGGGCGACGTCGGGCCGGGGTGCGGCTGATCTCCGGCGACCTGCGCCACTTCGGTTTGAGCGCGAGCCGTTCCGTCGTCCACGTCCCCTACCCGGCACCTGCACCCGACTGGTCGCTGCGGACCTACACATGTGGTGTTGCCCTGCAATGCGCGCCGTCGAAAGACCGCATCGCGCAGTACCCACTGCACCGGCTGACGGAGCGCGAACTTGCTGCGCTTCGCCTGGTCGAGGGTGCAGTCGCACTCGGTTGGCTGGCGGGGCGTTGGCCCGGCCTCCTTCCCGAAGCGCGTCGGGTGCTGCCCGAACTGGAGCCGGCCGATCCGGACCTCTCTGCAACCGAAATTCTCGCCCGCACAGATATCTTGGCGCGCTCGCGGGAACGATTGCCCGATTATCCGCTGCTCGGCGCATCGCCGCTGAGCACGGCCGACACCCGCACACTGGCGAGCGCGATCCGGCGCACCCTCGGCCGTATGCCGTGGTCCTCATCCCGCTCCGACACCCAACGGCTGATGTCGATCCCGGTTGGCGGCGAGGGCGGGGTGCGCAACGCCAACCTGCCGCCGGCCAGCCGGCCCGAGGACGACGACCTCGACATCCGGCCCGACCGACGCGCGGGAATCCCCTACCCTGAGTGGAATTCGTGGCGTGGCCAGTTCCTGCCCGATCACGTCGCGGTCCTGGAACGGCGACAGACCCGGCACGACCGCCGCGGTGGCGCGTCGCCCGAGATCCGGCGCTGGTTCGATGAGCCGACCCACCGCACGATGGTCAACCGACTGGAGGACGGCAGCGACCTCGATGTCGACGCCTACGTCGCGGCCTATGCGGACGGGCGTGCCGGGTCACAGCAGGAGCCAAAGGTGTTCCGCGCCTTACTGCCAAGTGCGCGCGACACCGTCACCGCCGTACTGATGGACGGCAGCTCGTCGCTGGGTATCCATCAAGGCCGGGTGTTCGACCTCGAATTGGCTTGTGCCGACGCCCTTTCCCGCGCCATGACCGTGGCCCGCGAGCGCCACGGCATCTTCGTCTTCAGCGGAAACACCCGCCATCGCGTCGAGGTTCGATGCCTGAAAGACTTCAGCGACAACCACTTTGCGCTGCCCAGCAGGTCCGGCCTGGTGACCGGTGGGTACACCCGACTCGGCGCGCCGATCCGGCACGTGACCAGCCGCCTCCTGACCCAGCCCGCGCAGCGTCGGGTTCTCATCGTGATCGGCGACGGACTCATCTCCGACGAAGGCTACGAAGGCCGGTACGCCTGGGCCGACGTCGCGCACGCCGTCGCTGAAGCCGACGAGGCGGGCGTCGGCGTCTATTACCTGGGCCTGGGACCGGTCCGGGTCGATCCGTTACCCGAAGTGTTCGGCTCCCGTCGATCCCGGCGGATCCGCCACATCGAGGAACTTCCCCGTGTTCTGGCGCACGTACACCGAGAGTTGGTATCCGCATGACCGATTCGCCATACCTGCCGACCGGCGACGAGGTGACCACGTTCAGTCAGGCGTATCAGCGTCGGCTGCCGGTCATGCTCACCGGGCCGACGGGCTGCGGCAAGACGCGCTTCGTCGAGCACATGGGAAACCTGTTGGGGCGCCCCGTAATCACCATCAGCTGTCATGACGACCTCACCAGTTCAGACCTGGTCGGCCGGTTCGTCGTCGCCGGCGGTGACGTGCTCTGGACCGACGGCCCACTGACCCGCGCCGTCAAAGACGGCGCCATCTGCTATCTCGACGAGGTGGTGGAGGCGCGCCATGACTCGCTGGCGATCCTGCATTCACTGACCGACCACCGCCGCACCCTCTATCTGGACCGCGCCGCCGAAGTGGTGCCGGCACCCGATTCCTTCCTGCTCGTCTGCTCGTACAACCCCGCGTACCGGCATTCACTCAAGGACCTCAAACCGTCGTTCCGGCAGCGCTTCGTCACCATCGCCATGACCTATCTGCCACCCGACCGCGAGGCCGAAGTACTCGTGGGCGAAACCGGTATCGACATCGGCGCCGCATCGCGGCTCGTGCAGTGCGCCAACAGCATTCGCCAGGCCGACGACGCCTTCCATTTCGAGCCGCCGTCGACCCGCGTGCTGGTCTCGGCGGCGCACCTTGTCGCCGCGGGTGCCGACGAGATGTCGGCCGCCGAAGCCGCGGTACTGGCCCCGCTGAGCAGCGACGGCGCCATCAGCGAAGGCCTACGGGAGATCGCAGCTGCGTGCCTGCAACCCGCGGGCATCCGCTGACCACCAATGTCACAGTCAGAAAGGGAGTTTCACGACCATGAATGAGCAGGACCGCAAACGCAAACGGGCGCTGATCGTCTTCCAGCTTTTCGCCTACGGCTGGCTACTGGCGATGTTCCTGATCCAGCTGCACATGTCGATCGTCCGTGGCTGGTGGTCACTGTGAGTTCGACAACCATCCCCACGGTCGGTTACGACCAGCACCACGACGCATCCCGGCAAGCGCAACGGCAGGCCGACCGCTGGCTGATCACCGGCACGCTGTTGATGGGGTCGATGTTCATCGGGTTCGTCGGGCTGCCGTTCTTCCTGCGCGGCGTCTGGCTGCAACGGCGTGCGCAGAAGGCGGGACTGTCGGTGCGGCCGATCATCGTGACGCTCATCGGCTATCTGGTGATCCTCGACGCGGCGCTCAACAGCATCGGGTGGTCACTGGATCTGTTGGCCAATCACACGCTGCTGAACCGCACCATCATCACGGCGTGGGGCAACATGTTCGACGCCGGATACTTCTGGCACTACAACGAACTGTGGATCGGCGGGGCCGGCGCACCGGGCGAAAAAGCCTGGGAGGTCGCGCTGATCCTGACAGTGTTCACCATGCGCATCGCGGCCGGCATCGCGTTCCTGCAGATGAAGCGGTGGGGGCACCAGTGGCTCATCATCACCTGCTGGTTCGGCATCGTCATCTGGATCGGTTACACGTTCAACATGACGATGTTCGCGGATATCCGTTATGCCGGTGTGGTTTTCCCGGTCGTCGGCTGGTGGCTGTACGACATCTTCTACATCACGCCGTTCCTGGCCATCCCGTATCTGCATACCGTCAATCGCGAAATCTTCAGCGACTAAAGGAATTCCATGACCACCACGGAAGCCGAATCGACGCCGGCCCTCCCCCTGGGCACCACACCCGTCTACGCCAACATGCACAAGTGGCTCAAGCGCGGGCTCTTCATCTGCCTGTTCGGCCTCGTCATCGAGGGGTCGTTCACCATGCCGGCGCTGGCCGTCTGGTACGGCTGGCCGACGTTGTCGTTCAGAGAGATCTGCAGCGAGCTGATGAAGGTCCGCTACTCCGACGACACTGTGGAATGCAAGTTCCCCTACGACTTCTCAGGTGCGCCGTTCGGCGGGCCCGCAGAGGCGACCGGGCAGAAAACCGCCCAGGACACCTGGGGCGTGCAGCCGGTGCCGCATTACCACCGGCTCGGCTTCCGGGAGCTGGTGAAGATTCACGAGGACCGGCTCGCCCGCACCGGCGGTCACTGACAGTGATTTGTGCACGATTTTCCGCGGTGACCGCGGAAAATCGTGCACAAATCGCTGGGGCGCGGGGGATCAGAAGGCGTAGGCGCCGAACCGGCCCCAGGCGACGAACAAGGCGAGACCCAGCAGCACCACGTTGACGGCCACGTTGGGGTACTCCTTGCGGCGGCCGTGTACGACGATGGCGCCGACCATGACCACCGCCAGGCCGAGGGCGGCCAGCGGGGTGAGTACCGGGAGGATGTGCACCAGCGGCGGCACGATCAGGCCGATCGCGCCGGCCACTTCGGCCACGCCGATACCGCGGATGGCGTTCGGGTCCACGTCGGCGAGTCCACCGAGTCCCTGCGCAACCAGCTTCTCCTTGGGAAGGACCAGCTTCATGACACCGCTTCCGGCGAAGACGAATGCCAGTACGCCGGCGACGATCCACAGTGCCGTGTTCATGTTGAGCTCCTCAGGGCTGAAGTTTCACGGTCGGAATGACCCGATCAGATTAAACGGACTTTAGTCCGATTCAATTCCCCGCGCGAGTGCGGCGTGAACACGCCGCCGCTAGATCGGAGCGACGCGGTCGGCCCAGGGCATCGCTTCCTCGAGTTGAGCGGCCAGCCGGATGAGGAGCGATTCACCTCCGAGCGGAGCCACGAACTGGACACCGAGCGGCAGCCCGTCGGCGGTCCAGTGCAGCGGCAACGAGATGGCCGGGCGCCCGGTCAAATTCGCCAACTGCGTGTACGGCACCCAGCCCAGGTTCTTGTCCACCATGTCGTCGACGATCTTCGTGTATCGCAGGAAGGATGCGGTGCGCGTCTTGAGCAGCACGTCGACCGCGGGCCGCAGGGCCGCCGGCAGGTCGAACTCGCCGATCTTTGGGGGCGGCGTCGCCAGCGTCGGCGTCAGTAGCAGGTCGTAGGACTCGAAGAACGTGGTGAGCCGGCGAGCATGGTCGTGGCGCCGTTGCACAGCGGCCACGTAGTCGACACTGCTGGTCGCGCGCCCGAGCGCCGCCATGATCAGCGTCTCGCGCTCGAACGCATCATCGCCCGCACCAGTCAGTCGCTTGGCATCGGCGACCTCCCAAGCCAGAAACGCAAACCAGGTGAGCAGGAAGTCCCGCGCCAACTCACCGTCGTCGAACGGCGCCTGCGCCAATTCCTCCACGTGGTGGCCGAGCTCGGTCAGGGTTCGCACCGTCGCCTCCACCGCCGCGAATGCCTCAGGGTGCGGCGCCGGCGTGATCGCTGCGGGCACCCGGACGCCGATCCGTAGTTTCGCGGGGCGCTCACCCACAGCCGACGCGAACGGCGACGTCGGCATCCCCGGAACATAAGGCCCACAGGGCTCGCCGCCGCTGATGACGTCGAACATCGCGGCAGTGTCGCGCACCGTCCGCGAGACCACGCCCTGCACCGCTGAGCCGTGCATCATCTCGCCGCTGCCGGGACCGAAGGGGGTCAGCCCGCGTCCGGGCTTCAGCCCGACCAGTCCGCAGCAGGCCGCCGGGATGCGCGTTGATCCGCCACCGTCGTTCGCTCCGGCGCAGGGCACGATTCCCGCAGCGACTGCGGCGGCCGAACCGCCCGACGAGCCGCCCGGCGTTCGCGTCAGATCCCACGGATTGCGCGCGGGACCCCAGACCTCGGGTTCGGAGATGGCCTTCGCCCCGAACTCCGGCAGGTTGGTCTTGCCGAATATCACCAACCCGGCGTCGATCCAGCGCTGCACGATCGTCGCGTGTTCCTTGGCCGGCAACGACTTCAATGAACGGGAGCCGTGTGAGCTCGGCAAGCCCGCGTAGTCCTGCCCCAGGTCCTTGATCAGGAACGGCACACCCGCAAATGGACCACTGAGCTCGTCCGACGGCTCCGCAGCGGGAATGTCGCGCACGATGGCGTTGATCTTGGGGTTCACCACCGCGGCCCGTTCCCGCGCCAGCGTCAGCAGTTCGGTGGCCGACACCTCCTTGTCGGCGACCAGCTTCGCCAACCCGGTGGCGTCGTATCTGCGGTACTCATCGAAGTTCACGGTGTGATCTTCCGTCCAGCCGGGAAGTCGCTCTTGACATATCGAGACACCGATTTCGACACTGACGAACGTGGACGAGTCGATCAGAGCCGGCGTGCTGCAGGACTTCGCCCCGTTCATCCGAGAACTTTCCGGGGATCCCGACCGGTTGTACCGGCAGAGCGGACTGGACCCGGATGCATTGCACGATGCCGAAACTATGGTCCCCCTCGACGCTGTCGCTCTCCTCTTCGAGAACGCCGCCCGGCAGCACCGGCTGCCCACGCTCGGCCTCCAGCTGGGCAGCCGTCAGGACCTGTCGATATTGGGCCTGCTCGCCGTGGTCGTGCAGAACAGCGACACGGTGTACGAGGCGACGGCCAACGCATCCCGGTATCTGTTCTTTCACAGCCCCTGCTACGAATTGGTCATCGAGGACCCCAGCCCGCACCTGCCCGGCTGCATCACGGTGCGTTTCGACGTCCGGCTCGAGCGCGCGGTCCCGCAGCGCCAGCTGATCGACGCGTACCTGTCGTCGACATACCGGATGGCACAGACTCTTTCGCCGATTCCACTGCGCCTGCAAGGCGTATCCCTGCCGCACTCGCCGGTCGGAGAACGCAGTGCCTACCGCGCCCATTTCGACGCGCCCGTAGCGTTCGAACAGCCCTACGCGGCAATACATTTGGACCGCGATGTACTGCACGCCCGGATCCAGTCCATCAAGCCTCGCCTCCGCGGCCAAGCGATCGCCTACATCGCCACCCGGTACCCCGCTGCCGGACAGCGCCTTTCGGAACGCGTACAGCGCACACTGAAGAGCACCATCGGAGCCAACCGGGGCACCAAGGCAGAGATCGCGGATCTGCTCAACATGCATCCGCGGACGTTGCAGCGGCGACTGTCGGACGAGCACACCACGTTCGAGGACATCCGGGCCGACGTCTACCGCTCGGCGACGCGCCGGCTGCTGCTCGAAACCGAGCTGCCCCTGAGCCAAGTCGCGGCCGTCCTCGGCTACTCCGAGCATTCGTCCATGACGAGGTCGGTCAAGCGCTGGTTCGGGGTCACCCCGGCACAGCTGCGCAAGGACGGCCCGGTCGCACTGCTCCCGACGGTGTGAGGCACCGGACCCGGGCCAAAAAGCTAGGCAGTACCCAACGGATTGATGGTCCATGCCACGTACAACATGACGGCGCTGACCGACGCCGTCGTCGCGACGTCGATGATTCGGCTGCGCACCACGAGCAGGCCGGCACGGTCATCGGTCAGCAGCAGCCGCATGACCGCCGCGATCCCGACGCCGATCGCCATCACCAGCGCGCCGCGGCGCCAGTAGCCGCCCACCACCAACGCGAAAGCCACCACGAAGAACACGCCCACCGACAGGATCGGCCATTGGCCGGCGAAAACCTTGCGGACGAATTCCTTTGCGGTCAAGACAGTTTCGCCTCTTCGGCCTCAACCACGTTGGCCAGCAGGAAAGCCCGGGTCAGCGGTCCGACGCCACCGGGGTTGGGTGACACGTGACCGGCGACCTCCCACACGTCGGGGTGGACATCGCCGGCGAGCTTGCCGTCGACCCGGCTGACGCCCACGTCGACGACGGCCGCGCCCGGCTTGACCATGTCGGCAGTCACCATGTGCGGCACACCGACCGCCGCGATGATGATGTCGGCCTGCCGGGTCAGCGCCGGCAGATCACGAGTTCCGGTGTGGCACAACGTCACTGTCGCGTTCTCCGAACGCCGCGTGAGCAGCAGGCCCATCGGCCGGCCCACGGTGACACCGCGGCCGATCACCACGACGTGCGCACCGGCGATCGGCACCTCGAAACGGCGCAGCAGGTGCACGATGCCGCGCGGCGTGCACGGCAGCGGCGCGGGCTCGTTCAGCACCAACCGGCCCAGGTTGGTCGGGTGCAGCCCGTCGGCGTCCTTGTCGGGGTCGATGCGCTCCAGCGCGGCGTTCTCGTCGAGGTGCTTGGGCAGCGGCAGCTGCACGATGTAGCCCGTGCACTCCGGGTTGGCGTTCAGCTCGTCGATGACGGCGTTGAGCTCGGCCTGGCTGATGTCGGCCGGCAGGTCCCGGCGGATCGAGTTGATGCCGACCTTGGCGCAGTCGGCGTGCTTGCCGCGCACATAGGCGTGTGAGCCCGGGTCGTCACCGACCAGCACCGTGCCCAGACCCGGCGTCCGCCCCGCAGCGGTCAGGGCCGCCACCCGTTTGGTCAGGTCCGTGAAGATCTCGTCGCGTGTGGCCTTGCCGTCCAGCGTGATTGCACCCACGACGAACATTGTGTCAGGCCCGCGGAAACCGCCGTTGACACCACCCAGGACGACGTGGTCAGCTGCGGAAGTGAACACCCAGCCCAATGTGTCCACTGATGTCTTCAGTGCAGCCAAGCTCGGTCCGATCACGTTGCGTAACCGGGTGATCAAGGCGGCGACGTTCGAGGCGGCGACGCCGGATGCGCTGGTCACCGACGATTTGATCCGGTATCACCGGTTGCCGGCTGCCGGTGGGGTGGGGATGACGACGGTGGCTTATTGCGCGGTGTCCCCGGGTGGGCGCACTGATGGGTGGCAGTTGTGGATGCGCCCCGACGCCCTCCCGGGGCTGCACAAGTTGACTGATGCGGTGCATGCCGAGGGGGCGGCGATCAGCGCGCAGATCGGGCACGCCGGCCCGGTCGCCAATCCCCGCACCAACAAGGCCCCCGCGTTGGCGCCGGTGCGATTCTTCAACCCGTTGTCGATGCGGTTCGCGAAGAAGGCCACCCGCGGCGATATCGAGGCGGTGATGGCCGCGCACGCGAACGCCGCCAGGTTGGCGATCGAGGCCGGGTTCGACGCCGTGGAAGTGCATCTGGGCCACAACTACTTCGCCTCCTCTTTTTTGAGCCCGTTGATCAACAAGCGCCGCGACGAGTTCGGTGGCTCGCTGGCCAATCGGGCCAAGGTGGCGCGCGGCACCGTGGCGGCCGTCCGCGAGGCCGTCGGGGGTCAGATCGCGGTGATCGCCAAACTCAACATGAGCGACGGGGTGCGCGGGGGCATCGGCATGGATGAGTCGTTGCAGACCGCCCGGTGGCTGCAAGAGGACGGCAACCTGGATGCGTTGGAGCTGACCGCGGGCAGCTCGCTGGTCAATCCGATGTACCTGTTCCGTGGGGATGCCCCGGTCCGGGAGTTCGCGGCGAATTTCAGGCCGCCGCTGAGTTGGGGGATCCGGGCCAGTGGGCACCGGTTCTTCCGCCAGTACCCGTATCGGGAGGCGTTTTTGCTCGAGCAGGCCCGCCAGTTCCGCGCTGAGTTGTCGATGCCGTTGATCTTGTTGGGTGGGATCACCAATCGCGACACCATGGATCTGGCGATGGCCGAGGGGTTCGAGTTCGTCGCGATGGGCCGGGCGCTGCTGGCCGAACCCGACCTGCTCAACCGGATCCAGGCCGACCACACCGTGAAATCGGGCTGCACACACTGCAATCTGTGCATGCCCACCATCTACACCCAGACCCACTGCGTGGTGACCGGCAAGCCGTACTGACCCGGTTGGTCCCCAGGAAAGTCCCCGGCAACGGATAGAGTTGCCTTCGATGACTGGACCAGCCGCACTGCCAGCGCTCACCGTTCGCCATGACGCCACCACGCGCACGTTCGCCCCGGGAAACGACGTCGTCGTCGGCCGCGATCTGCGCGCCGACTTCCGCGTCGCCCACCCGCTGATCTCGCGCGCGCACCTGATGCTGCGTTTCGATCACGGCCGCTGGGTCGCAGTCGACAACGGCAGCCTCAACGGCATGTACGTCAACGGGCAGCGTGTCCCGGCCGCCGATCTGCACAACGGCTCGGCGGTGAACATCGGTAACCCCGACGGACCGCTGCTGACCTTCGAGGTCGGCCAGCACCTGGGCCCGGCCGGCACGCCGCCGACGACGTCCATGCCCGTCACCCCGACGCCGTCGACCAACCACCGGCCCAGCGCGACGTGGCCCAGCCAGCAGCCGTACACCCCACCGTCGGCGGCGCAGCAGCGCTACCCGAGCGGCCCCCAGACCTTCAGCCCGTCGGGTCCGCAGCCGCAGTATCCGAGTGGACCGCAGCCGCAGTATGGCCAGCAGCAGCCACCGCGCTATCCGACCGGCCCCCAGCAGTACGCGCCGCCGTCTGCGCCGATGTCGCGGCCGGCACCGGCGCGGGTCGTTCCCGAAGAGTCGAGCTCACCTGCCACCCAGTTCGGGCCGACCGCCGTCGCGCGGCCCAGCGAGAACAACCTCGGCACGACGATGCTCAAGATCCTGCGGCCCGGCCGCAACGCCGAGGTGCCGGCCGGAGCCATCAAGATCGGTCGCGGCACCGACAACGACATCGTCATCCCCGACGTCCTGGCGTCGCGGCACCACGCGACGTTGGTGCCGTCCGCCGGCGGCGGCGCGCAGATCATCGACAACCGCAGCATCAACGGCACGTTCGTCAACGGCCAGCGGGTCGAAGAAGCGATGCTTCGCGATGGCGACACCGTCACCATCGGTAACGTCGACCTCGTCTACAGCGGCGGCACCTTGGCCCGGCGCACCGTCACCACCGCCGACACCCGCACCGGCGGCCTCGAGGTCCACGGCCTGACATGGACCATCGAGGGCAACAAGACCCTGCTGAACAACATCTCGCTGGACGCCCGCCCCGGCACGCTGACCGCGGTCATCGGCCCGTCCGGCGCCGGCAAGTCGACGTTCTCCAAGCAGGTCGCCGGCCTGACCCACCCGACCAGTGGCACCGTCACCTTCGAGGGCCACGACATCCACGCCGAGTACGCCTCGCTGCGATCCCGAATCGGCATGGTGCCGCAGGACGACGTGGTGCACGGTGATCTGACCGTCCGGCAGGCCCTGATGTACGCCGCCGAGCTACGACTGCCGCCGGACACCACGAAGGAAGACCGCGAGCAGGTCGTCATGCAGGTGCTCGAAGAGCTCGAGATGACGAAGCATCTGGACACCCGCGTGGCGAAGCTGTCCGGCGGTCAGCGCAAGCGTGCTTCCGTGGCGCTCGAGCTGCTGACCGGGCCGTCGTTGCTGATCCTGGATGAGCCGACCTCGGGCCTGGACCCGGCGCTCGACCGTCAGGTGATGACGATGCTGCGCCAGCTGGCCGATGCCGGTCGTGTCGTTCTGGTGGTCACGCACTCGCTGACCTACCTCGACGTCTGCGACCAGGTGCTGCTGCTGGCACCCGGCGGCATGACGGCATTCTGCGGCCCGCCGAGCCAGATCGGTCCGGAACTGGGCACCACCAACTGGGCCGACATCTTCTCGTCGGTTGCCGGCGATCCGGAGGCGGCCCACCAGAAATTCCTGCAGCGCTCCGGGCCGCCACCACCGCAGCCGGCCGCGGCAACACCGGCCGACCTGGGTGCGCCGGCGAAGACGTCGCTGCTGCGACAGTTCTCCACCATCGCGCGACGCCAGGTGAAGCTGATCCTGGCCGACCGGGCCTACACCGCCTTCCTGCTGTTCTTGCCGTTCATCATGGGTGTGCTGTCGCTGTCGGTGCCCGGCGGCGGACCGAACAAATCCGGGGTGGGCTTCGGTAAACCACTCGCGGCCGGCCCACCTGATTTCGGCGCCGCGCCGAGCGAGCCGGGCCAGATCCTGGTGATGATGAACGTCGGCGCCATCTTCATGGGCACCGCGCTGACCATTCGCGCGCTGATCGGTGAGCGGGCGATCTTCCGTCGGGAACAGGCCGTCGGCCTCTCGACCACCGCGTACCTGGCGGCCAAGGTCGCGGTGTTCACTGCCTTCGCCATCGTCCAGTCCTCGATCGTCGTGGCCATCACGATCATCGGAAAAGGCTGGGGCGCGGGGTCGGTCACAAATGGTTCGGTGATACCCAGCCGCAGCCTCGAGATGTTCGTCGATATCTCGATGACGTGTGTGGCCGCGGCCATGACGGGTCTGGCGTTGTCCGGTTTGGCCAAATCCGCCGAGCAGATCATGCCGCTGCTCGTGGTGGCCGTGATGAGCCAGTTGGTGTTCTCGGGCGGCTTGATTCCGGTCACCGGCCGCGTGGTGCTCGATCAGCTGTCCTGGCTCACCCCGGCGCGGTGGGGCTTCGCGTCGTCGGCATCGACCATCGATCTGACCAGATTGGTGCCTGAGCCGGTGCTGCCCAATGACAAGTTCTGGCATCACACCACCGGCGCGTGGTGGACCGACATCGGCGCCCTGCTGCTGCTGTCGGCCTGCTATCTCGGCTTCGTGCGCTGGCGGATCCGTCTGAAGGCCGACTAGGGGCTAGCTGGACAGGTCCAGGCCGTGGGCGACGGCGTAGGCGATGGCCTGATCGACGTCGATGCGGGCGCCCCGCAACCCGGCGGTGGTCCAGAACGTCGCATCCGTGCGGGCCGCGCGCAGGTCCGCCTGCTCGAACTTCGCGTCCTGCACCCGCGCGCCGCGTAGGTCGGCCGCGCGCAGCACGGCCTTGCGCAGGTCCGTGCCGACGAGCGAGGCTTCCGACAGCCGGCAGTCGGTCAGGTCAACCGCCCGCAGATCGCAGCCGGCCAGCACCGCGAGCCGCAGGTCCACCTCGACCATGGTGATGGGCCGCATCGCGCACTCCGTGAACGTCGACCCCAGCAAGGTGCAATGCCGGAACGTGCTGTGCGCCAGCGAGGTCCGGCGGAAGGTGCAGTTACGGAACGCCGAGCCGGAATGCTCGGATTCGGTGAGGTCGACGCCGCTGAAGTCGCAGTCGGTGAAGACGACCCGCTCGGTGCGCAGCCGGCTCAGGTCACCGTCGTATTCGTCGCGAAAGACGACTCCGGTGAATTCCGTGTCTTGCCAGTGCTCGTCGGGAACCGTCACGTGTTCGTACGATAGCCCCCATGGCAGACCTGGCACGCCCCGCTGACCGCCTGTCGAGACGTGGTTTCCTCACGCTGACCGCCGCCGGACTGGCCGCGGCGCTGAGTACCCCGATTGCCTTGGCCGACAACGGCAAACCCGTCGGCTCCGCCGACAACGGCAAACTGATCGACTTCACGCATCTCCAGGTACCCGTCGACCAGGTCGCCGCCGCCGGCTACACCGGCGTCATCGTCTACGTGTCGGAGCTACGGCCGGGTGCCACGTTCGACTTCAAGCCCGTCAGCCGCGGCTACACCGACGCGCTGCGGGCAGCGGGTCTGCACGTGGTGAGCGTCTACCAGTACGGCAAGCCGGGCTGGGTGAACAGCCCGTCGGACTTCACCCGCGGCTTCGACGGCGGCGTGGCCGACGCCCGCACCGCACTGCGCCTGCATGGCGCGGCCGGTGGGCCGGACACCGCACCGATCTTCTTCAGCGTCGACGAGGACATCTCGGCCGACACGTGGAAAAACGTTGCGCTGCAATGGTTCAAGGGCATCAATTCGGTGCTCGGGGTGCAGCGCACCGGCATCTACGGCGGGGCCCGCCAGGTCACCTGGGCGGCCGACGACGGCGTCATCGGCCGCTCCACCACCCCGGGGCATCGCTGGGCCTGGCAGACGCGGGCCTGGTCGGGCGGCGCCCGCGCGCCGATGGCGGTGCTGTATCAGTCGACGGTGGTGACGGCTTCCGACCCGGGCACGATGATCGGTGATTTCCACGTCGACGAGGACGACATCCTGGCCGCCGACTACGGCCAGTGGGACCTGGTTCGTTAGGCCGGGGCGCCCAACCGCGTCAGCGCGTATTCGGTGACGGTGATCAGTGCGTCGCGCGCCGACTGCCGCTGTCGCGCATCGACGGTGACGACCGGGATGTGGTCGGCCAGCGCCAGCGCCTTGCGGACCGCGTGGCCGGGATGCCTTGGCGCGCCGTCGAATTCGTTGACCGCGATGATGAACGGCAGACCGCGCGCCTCGAAGAAGTCGACGGCGGCGAAGCTGTCCTGCAGCCGCCGGACGTCGACCAGGATGATCGCGCCGATGGCGCCGCGCACCAGGTCGTCCCACATGAACCAGAACCGGCGCTGCCCCGGTGTGCCGAACAGGTAGAGCACCAGGTCGTCAGCGAGGGTGATGCGGCCGAAGTCCATGGCGACCGTGGTGGTGTTCTTGTCGGGGGTACCGGCGAGCGCGTCGACGCCGGCCGAGGCGTTGGTGACGATGGCCTCGGTGCGCAGCGGCATGATCTCGGAGACCGCGCCGACGAACGTCGTCTTACCGGCGCCGAACCCACCCGAGATGACGATCTTCGTCGACGCGGGGGCGTGCCGATTAGAGAGCCCGTAGGCCACGCAGTGTCCTCCCGATCAAGTCACGCCGGTCGTCGATGCTCGCCGTGGTGCCGAGCGTGGCGTGTACTTGAAGATAACCCTGCTTGACGAGGTCGCCGATCAGCACACGCGCAACACCGAGTGGTATTGCTAACTTTGCCGCGACCTCGGCCACCGAGGGCCGGGTGGAACCGAGTTTGAGAATCTCGCTGCGTACGTCGTTGCCCGGCCAGTGCGACGCCGGGGCGGCCGCCAGCGGGTAGATCGGCGCCTCCATGGGCAGCTCGATCTCGGTGGTGGTCCGGCCCGCGGTCAGCGTGTAGGGCCGCACCAGGCTGGGCTGCTCCGCGGTGAATGCGGACTCCCAGGCGTCAGATGTCGGCTCCATGATGTGTCCTTATCGGGTCCTGCGGGCGGACTGCACGACGGTCCCGACGCGTTCGACGAGAATCGCCATCTCATAGCCGATCTGGCCGATGTCGCACGACCGGGTCGCCAGCGTCGCGAGGTTCGAACCGTCGCCGACGCGCATCAGCAGCAGGTATCCCTGCTCCATCTCGACCACGGACTGCAGCACGTGCCCGCCGTCGAACAGCTGGGAGGCGCCGGTGGCCAGGCTGGCCAGCCCGGAGGCGACGGCGGCAAGTTGGTCGGCACGCTCGGTCGGCATCCGCGAACTCGCGGCCATCAGCAGACCGTCGGCGGACACCAGGATGGCGTGCGCCACCCCCGACACCTCGTCCGCGAACTTCGTGACGAGCCAATCCAGTGACTCGCGCTGAGTGGCCCGGGTCATCGCCGCTCCCCCACGTCCGGGGACTGCGACCGACCGGCATGCACACCACCGAAGTGGCCGCTGATGCTGGCCCGCACCGCCGCGGGATCGCGCCGTGGTGCGCCCTCGCCGGACGCTTCGGGGTGGGCGCCTTCGTCAGGCGCACCGGGGACCAGCCGGGCGCCGGGCTGCCGGACCGGCAGGCCCGCCTCGGTGTGTTCGACGACCGGCGCGTCCTGCGCGGCGGCCGCCGCCGACCAACCCTGGTCCCACACCGTCTGCCAGTCGAGGTCGGTGCTGTTCGCCAACTGCGTGGGATCGTCGATCAGCCATTCCGAGAGCATCTTCTGGTAGATGGCGTCCTCACTTCCGGCGGTGGCGCTCGGCTGGGGTGTCGGGGCAGGGCGGACGGGCGGCGCCGGCGGGGCTGGTGGACGGACCGGCTCGGGCGCCGGACGCACCGGCTCGGGTGCCGTGGACGGCGTCTGGGCCCGGGCCGCGAAGAACGACGATGTGTCGGTCGGTGCCTGGGCGGGTCGCTCGACGGGTGACTCGGCGCGGCCGGCGATGCCGCTGGCGCCCGGATTGCGCTGCGGCAGGTTGACGCCGCTGAGGTCACCCGCGTCGAAGGGGCCGGCACCGAAGCCGTTGCGCGTCTCGGCCTCCACGAACGCCGGCTCCACCGATGGCGCGGGCGGCGCCGGGGGCTGGGCCACGGCGCCGAACGTCGCGAACCCGCCGGTGTCGGGGCCGAGGCCCGGTAGGTCCGTCACGCCGGTCTCCGCGGTCGACGAGCCGTCCCAGTAGGTGCCGAAGTCAGGGATCGCGGGCAGCCCGGCCTGCAACTCGACCGGAACATAGATGCCGGCGGTCGTGCCCGATTCGGGATCGCCTTCGACGGTGTCGCGCAGCCGGACGACCAGGCCGTGCTGGGTGGCCAGCCGGCCGACGACGAACAGGCCCATGTGCCGCGCGGTGTACGTGTTGACCTCGCCGCCAGAGCGCAGACGGCTGTTGGCCATGCGGAGATCGGCTTCGGTCATGCCGAGACCGCTGTCGCTCACCTCGATCACCAGTGCACCGTTGGGCGCGTGCACGGCGGAGACCTGTACCTCCGAACTCGGCGGCGAGTACCGCAATGCGTTGTCCAGCAACTCGGCCATCATGTGCACCAGGTCGCCGGCGACCGAACCGTGGATCTCGGTGTCGGGCGCGGCCACGATGGCCACCCGGGTGTAGTCCTCGACCTCGGACGCCGCGGCGTTGATCACCGCGGTCACGGGCACCGGCTCGCCCTGTTCGTGCGGGACGTTGGTGCCGGCCAGCACCAGCAGGTTGGCGCCGTTGCGCCGCATCCGGGCGGCCAAGTGGTCCAGCCGGAAGAGCTTGGACAGGCGCTGAGGGTCCTGTTCGTCACGCTCCAGCTGGTCGATGACGGTCAGCTGCAGGTCGATCAACGACCGGCTGCGCCGCGACAGCGTCTCGAACATGTCGCTGACCTGAAGCTGCAGCCGGGCCTGCTCGCCTGCCAGCAGCACGGCCTGTTCGTGCAGCTCGTCGACGGCATGTGCCACCTGCCCGATCTCCTCGGTGCTCTGCACCGGCAGCGGGCGAACGGTCACATCGGCGCCGGACCGGACCTCGTCGAGCTCACGGACCAGATCCTCGTGCGCGACCTTGAGGGCGCTGGTGCGCAGCCGCCGCAGCGGACGGATCAGTGTCCGGGCCATGTACAGCACGATGAGCAGGGCCAGCACCATGACGGCGCCGACGATCGCCGAATCACGGATGGCCTCGGTGCGCTTGGCTGTGGCCTGATCGTCGACCGCCGACACGACGGTCGCGGACACGCTGTCGAGCAGCTTCCCGGCGATGCCGCTGGTGGTCTGGATCGACTGGCTCAGGTCGGGGTTGTTGACCAGTTGCACGTTCGGGTCGGACATCATCGACATCCGCTTGACCATTTCCTGGGCCAGCTTCTGCGCTTCCGGCGAGCCGACACCCAGGACTTCACTCATGCCGAACAACGTCGACGGCTCCGTGCCGGCCAGGGTGGTCATCGAGCTGCGCAGTTCGTTGTCCGGCAGCTCGCCACCCAGGGTGACGAGCAGCTGCTGCATCATCATCTGGCCGCGGGCGCCGACGGCCCGGCTCAGGCCCTGCGTCTGGGCGCGGATCTTCTCGTCATCGATGCGCACCGAACCGGTGATCGTGTCCTCGGCCGTCAGCAGGATCGGCGCGTACAGCGTCACGCGCTCCCGCAGCCCGATGCTGTTGGCCGCGACCTTGTTGAGCAGCCCCTGACCACCGTCGAGCAGGGTTTTGACGCCGGTGCCGACGTCGGTCGCGACGTCGGTCTCCGTCAGCCGGTGCTGCAGACGTCGTTTGCTCTCGTCGTAGGCGCTCAGCGCCTGCTGCGCATCGCCGCCGGTGGACGTGGCCAGCAGCGCGGCGTCGAACGTCGCCATGTAGTTCTCGATGGCGGGCACCATTTCGGCGCGGTCCGCCGCGCGGCGCAAATCCGCGGCGTCCGTCCAGCCGGAATAGATGCGCATTCCGCCGAACGTGCCGGCCAGCACCAGAGGCACAAAGGCGATGGCGAAAACTTTCCAGGCGACGGGCCAATTCGACGGCGCGAAGCGGGACGGGCGTTTGGCGGGCGCGCGGGTGATCTGGTCGGCTGCCGAAAACTGTTGCGCAGCAGTCATCGCGGCTCGGCTTTCCCGCCGGCCATGGGTCCGCGATCGGTTACAGGCGCTTGGTTCATATTGGTGTTCCCCGCCGGATTATCAGCCCACTCGGGCACGGGAAATCCGCCTGGCAATCTGTCGCAGTATGACAGCGATGAGCAGCCGTTTCCATGCTTCACATCCAACGAACAGCGTTCGTGACCTATGTGTTGCACAGTTGTGTGGTAAGAGCGTGCAGATTCGATCGAATGGTCAGGCGATGCGTTTGAGCAGCGCCCAGTTGACGACCGGGACCACCAACTCAACCGGAATCATCGCGACATAGAAGATGTGCGGGACGCCGGTCTGCCAGATCGCGAGCAACCGCGCCAGTCCCCCGGCCAGGAACAATGCCCCCAGCACATGCTCTGTCGCGGCGCGCCGGGGCAGGTCCGCGGCCGCCCAGACGAATCCGCCACCGAAACCGATGAACAACACGGCATAGAACCGCAGATCGCTATCGATGGTGGCGTTGACGGGTCCACCACCGATGATCGACGGCGCACCGATCAGCAGATGTGCCAGTCCGATCAGGACGCACACCGCACCGAAGATGGTCAGCCACCATTTCGCCACCATTTCACACCCCTATTGGACGTAATCCAATACGAGGCTATCGACCCTGCACGGATACGGTCAACGGTTGAATTACAGTGCCTGAATGGCACGGAGTCGGTTA
Organism: Mycobacterium sp. SMC-18; assembly: GCF_045310895.1. NCBI lineage: Bacteria > Bacillati > Actinomycetota > Actinomycetes > Mycobacteriales > Mycobacteriaceae > Mycobacterium > Mycobacterium sp. SMC-18. Next base: position 58,282 of record NZ_JBJIAL010000017.1, on the reverse strand, counting down.
ACACCCGACCAACGTCGGGATCAGATTCTCGATCTCGGCATGGCGGCATTCTCTGTCCTGCCGTTCGAGCAGGTGGCGATGGAGGACATCGCAGCGCAGGCCGGAATCTCGCGGGCTTTGATCTACCACTACTTCCCCAGCAAGAAGGAACTGTTCGCGGCGCTCTGGGCGCGGGCCCACGAGAAACTGGCGCACGACTCGCACTTCACGGCCGTCGACACCGTGCGCGCCCAGATCCGTGGTGCGCTCGTCGCGCACTTCACGTTCTACGAGCAGAACCTGACGCTGATGATGATCGCCAATCGCAGCGCCATCGCCGCCGATCCCGCGGTGCGCAGCCCGATCACCTTCGAACTCACCCGGCTGCGTGACCACGCGCTGGACGCCCTGGACCTCGCAGGGTCCGGTCGTGATCTGGTGTCGGTGGCGTTGTCCGGATGGCTGGCCCTGGTTCGCGAAGTCGCACTGGAATGGCTTGAGCTGCAGAGCTTTTCTCGTGACGCCGCCGTCGACCTGTGCATGACCGCGCTGGACGCACTGGTGTCACCGCACGCCGATCTGAACCAGCTGCCGCACGGCGTCGGTGATTCCGCCGCGGCACAGTAACCTACTTCGGCCCCACCTAGACCCAGACAGAGAGGCGGCAGGGTGGCACTGAAGGTGCTGTTCTACTCACCCCGCATCGCGCCGAACACCGGCAACGCGATCCGGATGGTCGCCGCGACCGGCGCCGAGCTGCATCTGGTCGAGCCGCTCGGCTTCGACCTGTCCGAGCCGAAGCTGCGCCGCGCCGGGTTGGACTACCACGATCTGGCCTCGGTGACGGTGCACCCCGATCTAGAGACTGCGTGGCAGGCACTCCTGCCGGCGCGGGTGTTCGCCTTCACCGCGCATGCGAATTCGTCGTTCGCCGACGTGGCCTACCGGGCGGATGACGTGTTGATGTTCGGGCCCGAGCCCACCGGACTGGACGCCGAGACCCTCGCCGACCCCCACATCACCCAGCAAGTCCGGATCCCGATGATCCCGGGGCGGCGGTCCTTGAACCTGTCCAACGCCGCGGCGGTCGCGGTGTACGAGGCGTGGCGTCAGCTCGGCTTCGCCGAGGGCATCTGACCGAGCTGACGCCCCAGCTCACCAGCTGTCCCAGTGCGCGAGCTGCTCGGCCGGCAGCCGCTGGGCCTTCTTGAAATCGGTGCCCTTGGTGTAGGCGATCGGGAACAGTCCGCCCTGCGTGACCTTGTCGAAGGGGATCCCCAGCAGTTCTGCAGCCTGCTTCTCCCCTTCGCCGATCAGGTGCAGCGTCGTCCAGGCCGAGCCGAGACCTCGGGAGCGCAACGCGAGCATGAAGCTCCACACCGCCGGCAGCAGCGAGCCCCAGTACGACGCCTGCATGCCGGCGTCCATCCCGTCGGGCCGCCCCTCGAGGCACGGGATCATCAGGACCGGCGCCTTCTCGAAGTTCTCGTTGAGGTACTTGGCCGAGCCCATCACGGCGTCCATCTGCTGGTCGCGGATATCGCCGCGTTCGGGCTTGGGCAGGTCCAGGTACGGCGTGGCGTTGGCGCGGTAGATATCGGCCAGCGCCTTCTTCTTGGCCGCGTCCTCGACGAAGACGAACTGCCAGCCCTGGGCGTTGGAACCGGTCGGCGCCTGCAGCGCCAGATCCAGACACTCCATGATCACCTCGCGCGGCACGGGCTTCTCGAAGTCGAGTCGCTTGCGGACCGATCGGGTGGAGGTCAGCACTTCGTCAGCGGTGAGGTTCAGCGTCATAGCCGCACATTACCGCCGGCCCGCCGTCACCCCGTGGCGGCGGGCTCGTCGCCGTCAGTGCCGGGGCAGCTTCGTCACTGCGCGCACGATCGGCACCAGCGACTTCTGCCACAGCGACTTCGACAGGCCGAACGGCGGGTCGAGGTTGAGCACCTTCGACGTCGAAATGGTCTGGGACTCGGTGTATTTCAGCAGGCCTTCAGCGCCGTGCCGGCGACCGACCCCCGAGATGCCCATGCCGCCCATGGGCGCACCGAGGCTGCCCCAGGCCAGCGCGTAGCCCTCGTCGACGTTGACCGTGCCGGACCGCAGGCGGGAGGCGATCTGCTCGCCCTCCTCGATCGAGGCGGCCCACACGCTGGCGTTGAGGCCGTACTCGGTGTCGTTGGCCTTGGCGACGGCCTCGTCGACGTCGGCGACCGGGTAGATCGACACCAGCGGACCGAAGGTCTCGTTGTTGGCGCACTCCATGTCGGGCGTGACGTCGGTGAGCACGGTCGGCTCGTAGAACAGCGGGCCGATGTCGGGGCGGGCGTTGCCACCGGCAATCACCTTGGCGCCCTTGACCTTTGCGTCGTCGACGTGGCCGGAGACGGTCTTGAGCTGGCCCTCGGAGATCAGGCTGCCCATGTCCACGCTGAAGTCGTAGGCGGTACCGAGCTGCATCTTGCGCACCTGGTCACCGAACTTGCGGGTGAATTCGTCGGCGATGTCCCGCTCGACGTAGATGCGCTCGATCGAGATGCAGAGCTGACCGGCGTTGGAGAAGCAGGCGCGGGTGGCGGCCTTGGCGACCTTGTCGAGGTTGGCGCCCTTGGCGACGATCATGGCGTTCTTGCCGCCGAGTTCGGCGGAGAACCCGATGAGACGACGGCCCGCGTGCTCGGCGAGGTGGCTGCCGGTGGCCGAGGAACCGGTGAACATCAGGTAGTCGCAGTTGTCGGCGATCGCGGTGCCGACCACCGAGCCCGGCCCGGGAACCACGGCGTAGAGCGCGCGCGGCAGACCGGCACGGTAGAGCAGCTCGGCGCAGGCCAGCGCGCAGTACGGCGTCTGGCTGTCCGGCTTGAGCACCACCGCGTTACCGGCGAGCAGGGCGGGCACGGCGTCCGAGGCCGTCAGGGTCATGGGGTAGTTCCACGGCGAGATGACGCCGACGACGCCCTTCGGCTGGTAGGCGACGGTGGTCCGGTTCAGGCCGGGCAGCAGCGGCGCGACGCGGCGGGGCTTGAGCAGCTTGGCCGCAACCTTGGCGTAGTAGTCCGCGTTGGCGAACAGGTCGATGATCTCTTCCTGGGCCGCCCACCGCGCCTTGCCGGCCTCGGCCTGCAGCAGGTCCATCAGGAACTCACGGTTCTCCAGGACCAGGTCGCGGTAGCGCGCGATCACCGCGGCCCGCTCCGCGACCGGCCGCTTGACCCAATCACGCTGGGCGGCACGCGCTTTGGCGAACGCCCTCTCGGCGTCTTCGGCGGTCGCGACCGGGATGGTGGTCAGCGGCTTACCGGTGAAGACCTCGTCGATGGTGCGGGTCGGCCGGTCGTCGATGTTCTCAATGGCGGCCAGTTGACGCAGACGATCGAAAACCTGCGCTGACGGTGCGGGCATACTGGCTCTCCTGAGTCGATCACGGATGCGCGGTAATTTTGCGGTACCGGCGGTCTCGGTAACACTACTCGACAGCGTGCGGCTGCCATAGATCCAGCTTTTTACAAATCGGCCGTTATGTCAATGAACTGGGCAAAATTACCCACTTCGTCTGGTCCGGGAGTCCGTTCGGGTGATTCGGGCCGACTCCCTCTCACTGGAAGTCCCGGGATTTGGTCATCACCCGCAGATCGAGCCGGCCCATCCGGTCCGCGATCACGGTGACGGCCCCGCTGGCGTTCTGCACGATGCCGCGCACCAACAGCGCCGGCGCGGTCTGCGCCAGTTTCCGGTGCCGGGACCACACCCCCGGTGCGCACAGCACGTTGACCATGCCGGTCTCGTCTTCCAGGTTGATGAACGTCACCCCCTGCGCGGTGGCCGGACGTTGCCGGTGCGTCACCGCGCCGGCCACCACGATGCGGGTGCCGTCGGGTACCTCCAGCAGCCTGTTCGCCGGCACCACGTCCAGCGCGTCGAGGCCTTCCCGCAGGAACTGGGTCGGGTAGCTGTCCGGCGAGATACCCGTGGCCCACACATCGGCGGCCGCCAGCTCCAGGTCCGTCATCCCGGGCAGCGCCGGTATGCCGCCGGCCGACGCGACGCCGGGCAACCGGTCGGGGCGTTCCGCGGCCGCCGCCCCGGCCGCCCACAATCCCTCGCGCCTGGTGATGCCGAAACACCCCAGCGCGCCTGCGGTCGCCAGCGCCTCGGCCTGAGGCACCGACAGCTGCACCCGCCCGGTCAGGTCGAGCAGAGAAGCGAACGGCCCGTTGGTATTTCGTTCGTCGACGATGCGCTGGGCCAACTCGTCCCCGATGTGCCGGACGGTCCCCAGCCCCAGCCGCACCTCGGTGCCGCGGTTCTCGCACGTCGCATACGCCAGGCTGGCGTTCACATCCGGACCGTGCACCAGCACCCCGTGCCGGCGGGCGTCGGCCACCAGCGACTGCGGCGAGTAGAAGCCCATGGGCTGAGCCCGCAGCAATGCCGCACAGAACACCGCGGGGTGATGCAGCTTGAACCACGACGAGGAGAACACCAGCGACGCGAAGCTCAGCGCATGACTCTCCGGAAAGCCGAAATTGGCGAAGGCTTCGAGCTTTTCGTAGATCCGCTCGGCCGTCTGGCCGGTGATGCCGTGCAGTTCCCGCATGCCGTCGTAGAACCGTCCGCGCAACTGCCGCATCCGTTCGGTGGAGCGTTTGGACCCCATGGCCCGCCGCAGTTGATCAGCCTCGGCAGGGGTGAACCCGGCGCAGTCGACGGCCAGCTGCATGAGCTGTTCCTGGAACAGCGGCACGCCCAGGGTCCGGTCCAACGCGGGCTTCATCGACTCGTGTTCGCAGACCGCGGCCTCCAGCCCGTTGTGCCGCCGGATGTACGGGTGCACCGAGCCGCCCTGGATCGGACCGGGCCGGATCAGGGCCACCTCGACCACCAGGTCGTAGAATTTCTTGGGTTTCAGTCGCGGCAGCGTGGCCATCTGGGCCCGGGACTCGACCTGGAACACCCCGACCGAGTCGGCGCGCTGCAGCATCTCGTACACCGCCGGCTCGGTCAGATCCAGCTTGGCCAGATCCACCTCGATGCCCATGTGGTCCCTGGCCAGGTCGATCATGTAGTGCAGGGCCGAGAGCATGCCCAGCCCGAGCAGGTCGAACTTCACCAAACCGATTGCGGCACAGTCGTCCTTGTCCCATTGCAGCACGCTGCGGTTCTCCATCCGCGCCCACTCCACCGGGCAGACGTCGGCGATCGGCCGGTCGCAGATCACCATGCCGCCGGAGTGAATTCCCATGTGCCGCGGCAGATTCCTGATCTGGAGCGCCAGGTCGACAACCGCCGCGGGGATGTCCTCGACATCCGGGGAGTCCGCGAGCCCGTTCCACCGGCTGATCTGCTTGCTCCAGGCATCCTGCTGCCCCTGCGAGAACCCCAGGGCCCGAGCCATGTCCCGCACGGCGCTCCGACCGCGGTAGGTGATGACGTTGGCCACTTGCGCGGCGTAGTCCCTGCCGTACTTCTCGTAGACGAACTGGATGACCTTCTCGCGCAGGTCCGATTCGATGTCGATGTCGATGTCCGGTGGGCCGTCGCGCGCCGGGGACAGGAACCGCTCGAACAGCAGCTCGTTGGCCACCGGGTCGACGTTCGTGATGCCCAGGGCGTAACAGACCGCCGAGTTGGCGGCCGATCCCCTGCCCTGGCACAGGATGTCACTGTTTCGGCAGAACTCGGTGATGCTGTGCACCACCAGGAAGTAGCCGGGAAACTCCAGCTGTTCAATGATTTTGAGCTCGTGCTCGATCTGCCGGTACGCCTTCTCCCGGTCCGCGTCGGGCTTCCAGCCGTAGCGGCGGGCCGCTCCGTCCGCCACCAGCTTGCGCAGCCAACTGATCTCGGTGTGCCCTTCCGGTACGTCGAACGGCGGCAATTTCGGTGCGATCAAACGCAATTCGAACGCACACTGCTCCCCCAGTTCGGCGGCGGCCGCCACCACACCCGGATGATGGGCGAACAGCCGGGCCATCTCCGCCCCGGACCGCAGGTGCGACCCGCCCAGCGGAGCCAGCCAGCCTTCGGCCTCATCCATCGAGTTGCGCGCGCGAATGGCGCCCATCGCCATCGCCAGCTTTCCCCGCGACGGCGCGGCGAAATGCGCGGCGGTGGTGGCGACGACACCGAGGCCGAACCGCGGGGCCAGAGCCGCCAGCGTCGCATTGCGTTCATCGTCGAGCGGATGTCCGTGGTGGGTCAGTTCGATGGTCACCCGGCCGGCGCCGAACCTGTCCACCAGGCCGGCCAGCGCCTTGTCCGCCGCTTCCACACCACCTGACGACAAGGCTTGGCGTACATGGCCTTTACGGCAGCCGGTCAGGATCTGCCAGTGTCCGCCGGCGGCTTCGGTGAGGGTGTCCAGGTCATAACTCAGCACGCCCTTCTCGCCGCCGGCCAGATGCGCCCGGGCCAGTTCCCGGGACAGCCGCCGATACCCCTCGGGCCCGCGGGCCAGCACCAGCAGATGCGGGCCGGGCGGGTCGGGCAACTCGGTGCGCGGAGTGTTGCTGAGCGACAGTTCCGCACCGAAAACCGTCGCCATGTCGAGTTCTTTGGCGGCCTCGGCGAAACGCACGACGCCGTAGAGCCCGTCGTGGTCGGTCAGCGCGATGGCCCGCAAATCCAGCCGGACGGCCTCCTCCACCAGTTCCTCCGGAGTGCTGGCCCCATCGAGGAAGCTGTACGCGGAATGGGCGTGCAGCTCGGCGTACGGCACCGACGTTCCCGGCCGGGCCGGGCGGTTCACCGGTCGATAGTCACCCCGCTTGCGCGACCAGGCGGGGCTGTCACCGCCGTCGGCCGGCGACTCCGGAGCAGCACCGGCCACCCGAGGTTTACCCTCGAGCACCCGCTGCATCTCCGCCCAGCTCGGCGGCCCGTTGTGCCAACCCACCCCATCAGAATATTCGAAACTTTGTTCGAACACCAGAGGCGCTGGGTCCGCGGGAACTCGGGCGACTCCCATGCGACTAGATCCCAAAGGGCGCCAGAGAGGGACGGACGATGGCCATGCTGAGGCACTTGGGCAATCTGGAACGCGAGGTGATGGATCACCTCTGGGACGCGGACGGGCCACAGACCGTTCGCGAGGTCCATCACGCCATCTGCGCCGAACGCAAACTCGCGTACACAACCGTCATGACGGTGCTGCGCAGACTCGCCGGGAAGGGCGTCGTCCACCAATTGCGTGATGATCGGGCGCACCGTTACGTCGCGTCGCGCAGCCGCGACGAGTTGGTGGCCGGTCTCATGGTCGATGCACTCGGGCAGGCTGCCGAACGAAGCGACCGGCACGCGGCGCTGGTCCACTTCGTCACGCAGGTCGCGGCCGACGAGATCGATGTACTGCGGCAGGCACTGGCCGCCGTCGACCCCGCGGTGCGCCTGATATCCAGGCGCACCGCGTAGTCGTCAGAAGTCGTCGGGCACACCCGGGGCGGTCGGCCAGCCGAAGGCAACGGCGGCGCGGTGCACCGAACCCGGCGTGAGCTCGCGAACGAGCCCTGCGCTCGCCAGCGCCTGCAGACTCACCCCGCCGAGGTAGACGGCGCCGAGGTCACGCACCGACATGGCGATATCCGCTGATGCCGTGGTGCTTTCGCATTCGGCCCCATCAGGTCCGCCGCGAAGCTGCCACCGGCCGGTGTTCCACGGACAGAACTCGTCGGAGATCTCCAGCACCACGTCGACCGGAGCCGAGTAGCTCCGCAGACTAAGCGCGCGAGGCAGATCGACCAGTCGTACGTAGATGCCGTCCCTGACCTGGCATGCCAGCGCGCGCCGGTCGGCCACCAGGCTGAGGAGCGGCTCATCGACTGCCGCACCGTCGTATCCGACGGTCCTGATCAAATCCATATCCAGGAGATAGCGCCAAATCTGCGCGTACGCACGATGATTGGTGGCCAGCACCTCTTGAACCTGGAGCTCGCTGTCGGGCTGGCCGCCGTCGGTCCAGCGGACCTTGGGCCGGTAGATCGCGAATCCACTGGCGGTGCCGTCGGCCTCGCGATGCAGGAGGAAGCGAAGCTTGCCGAACTCCTTGCGTCTCGGCTCGTTGTCGTGGATCCAGTTGTCCCACCACGGACCCGGCCGCTCCATCAGTCCGGCCCGCTGCACCATGGCGCGCTGATGAATCTCGGGTCCGTTGGCCAGCAACGTCTCGGCGTCGACGTGCGTCACCGAGCCATCGCCGAGCTGGACGTCCGAGCGGAATCCCAGTTCACGGACCTTGCCCGAGAGCTCCGCCACCGGCACTGCCATGCCGTAGCCGAAGCGCCCGTAGATGGTGGCCTCCGATGCGTACAACATGGCCAGCGCCTCGGTGCCGCGTGCCCGAATGTCCTCGAGTTGGTGGCGCATCATCGCCGTGAGCAGGCCGCGGCGTCGATGACTGGGCGACACCGTGACGGCGGTGACGGCAGCCACGGCCGTCGTCGCCCCACCGGGCAGCACCACCTGCTTCCCGAAGGCTCCGGCAGTGGACACCCAACGGCTGCCGTCGTGAAAACCGAACATGCGGTCGTACTCGGTGAAGGCGCGCATCAGGTCGATCTCGTCCTGCTGCGGATCCTGCAGGAACACCCCGTACGACGTAGCCATGAACGCATCGAAATCATCGCTGTCACTGACCGAGCGCAGCGTCAAATCACTCATGCCCCAAGGGATATCACAGCGCCTTCACAGGAGTCATCTGAATTTCCCTGCAGCAAACAAAGACTGAACACCGCGCATCACGGCTCGAGAACCAATCGGACAGATCACCAAAACAGCTCGGACACTGAGCCTTTCACAGCGCTCCTGCCGAGGTTCACCGCTGGGCCAGTGGCGGCTGACTGTAGAGCCGCGCAAACGTATCGAGACGTTCCTGCTTGGTCCGCTGGAGGTGCGTGGCGATGGCCGCACTGGCGGCTGCCGCGTCGTGCCGCCGGATTGCATCCATGATCGCCTCGTGTTCGGTCGCCACGTCGGCCAGATCGTCCCTGTGCATGGCCTCCCTGTCACACAGGCGAAGTCTGGCCACGAGGTTGGTCAGCGTTTCCTGGAGCGTCGCATTGTGCGATGCGGCCCAAAGCACCTCGTGCCATTGCGAATTCAGCTGCCGGGCCACGGCCGCGTCCTCAGCCGCGGCCGCGCGCTGGTGCAGCTGCGCCAGCTGAGCGACCTGCAATTCGGTTCGTCGTGCCGATGCTGCCTCGGCAGCCGCTTTCTCCAGTGCAATGCGGACGTCGTAGATCTCGATGACATCGTCCGGCGAGCCCGATCGGATGCGATAGCCGCGGGCGGAGCGGCTGATCAGCCCCTCCTGTTCCAGGCGGCTCAGCGCCTCGCGTACCGGAGTTCGGGACACGCCGTATGCGGCGGTCAGCGCGCTCTCGGTCAGGGGTTCGGCTGCGGAGAACCGGCCGGCCAACAGGTCAGCGCGAAATGCACTGTGAAAAGCGGTCCGTTGCACCCGTCCTCCAAGTGTTGCGTTCCATCGAGAATACATTTGAAGCTGTTTTGTATACAGAAAATACTCATGATGACGCGAAGGCATACAGCGGTTGTGCCGGCCGTCCATACTTGTTGCCGTCGCGGTCCCGCGCGACGGCATGAAGGAGACGTATGAGCACCCCGTCCACCATTGATCGCCCGGTACTGCGCTGGCGCGTCGTCGACATCGTCGTTGCGAGTGTGCTCGCGACGGCTGCCGGACTGATCTTCGTGCTGTGGAACATCGCATCCAATCCGGTCAGCGCGCCTCTCGGCGCAGTGCTCCCCGGTCTGCAGGCACTGCTCGGTGGTGGGTGGCTGTTCGCCGGTGTGCTCATTGCTCTGGTCATCCGCAAGCCCGGTGCGGCCGTCTACGGCGAGCTCGTCGCCGCTTCCATTTCGGCGCTGGTCGGCAATCAGTGGGGTGTGCTCACCCTCGAATCCGGCCTGGTCCAGGGTCTCGGTGCGGAACTGGTCTTCGCGGTGTTCCTGTACCGGCGGTGGGGCCTGCCCACCGCAGTGCTCTCCGGAGCGGTCGCCGGGATCGCCCTGGCCATCAACGACCTGATCCTGTGGTACCCCGGTTCCGCCGCCGGCTTCGCCGCGGTCTATGTGGCCTCGGCGATCCTCTCCGGCGCCCTCGTTGCCGGACTGCTGTCATGGGTCGTGGTGAGAAACCTGGCCCGGACCGGAGTTCTCAGCCGTTTCGCGTCGGGACGTCTGGAACCGAGCCCGGCGTCGTGAACGCCCTGGGCGGCCGGGCGCGGACCTCGACGGACGCGGCGCGTTCCGTCGGCGCTGCGGTCACCGCGCGCGGCTGGGGTTGGCAGCATGCGACGCGCGCGAATTGGGCTGTGCGCGATCTCGATTTGTCGATAGCGCCCGGAGAGCGGGTGCTGCTGCTCGGGCCGTCGGGCGCCGGGAAGTCCACACTCCTGCACGGCGTCGCCGGACTGCTCGGCGGCGCCGAGGAAGGCCGTCAGGCGGGACAGCTGCACGTCGATGGTGCACCGCCGGCCGAACGCCGGTCCCGCATCGGCATGGTGCTGCAGGATCCCGATTCGCAGGTGATCCTGCCCCGGGTCGGAGACGACGTGGCCTTCGGGATGGAGAACCTCGGCGTTCCGCGCGATCAGATTTGGCCTCGGGTGCGCCAGGCGCTCGACGCGGTCGGACTGAATGCGCCGCTCTCCCATCCCACCTCGAAGCTTTCCGGCGGGCAGAAGCAGCGCCTCGCGCTGGCCGGTGTGGTGGCCATGCGCCCCGGCCTGATCCTGCTCGACGAACCGACGGCCAATCTCGACCCCGCCGGCGTCATCGAGGTCCGCGACGCGATCGTCGAGTCCGCGCGCCGGACGGGCGCGACGCTCATCGTCATCGAGCACCGCACCGACGTATGGCTGCCGGTCATCGACCGCGTGATCGTCCTGGGTGCCGACGGCACGGTGACCGCCGACGGTATGCCTGACGACACGATCCGACGCGAACACGACTACCTGGTCCGGTCCGGCGTCTGGGTGCCGGGCGTCCCTCTGCCTGAGATCGCCAGGCGCCGGGGTGGGGACGACAGCGTCCTGCTTCGCGCCACCGACCTCTTGGTGGGGCAGCACGGCGACGCCCCACTGAACACCGGGCTCGATTTCGAGATCCGGCGCGGACGGACCACCGTCGTCACCGGTCCCAACGGTGCGGGCAAGTCCACCCTGGCGCTGACGCTCGGCGGGCTGCTGCGACCGGCGGCCGGGCGGCTCACGGCCGACGCCGCGCTCGCTCCCCCGCGCTCCCGGCTCGAGCCCGTCCGGTGGCGGTCGAAGGAATTGCTCACCCGGATCGGCAGTGTCTTCCAAGACCCGGAGCATCAGTTTCTCACCGGTACCGTCCGCGACGAACTGTCGTTGGGACCACGGGCGCTGAAGCGAGCGGGCACCGAAATCGAGTCCCGCACAGACGAATTGCTTCAGCGACTGAGCTTGCAGCACGTCGCCGACGCGAATCCGTACACCCTCTCCGGTGGAGAGAAACGTCGACTGTCCGTCGCCACCGTCCTGGCCACGGGGCCCGCGGTGATCGTCCTGGACGAGCCGACGTTCGGGCAGGACCGCCGGACGTGGGAGGAACTGGTCCGGCTGCTGGCCGACGTCGCCGACGCGGGGACGGCCGTGGTGGCGGCCACGCACGACCTCGATTTCACCGCCCTGCTCGCCGACACCCGCATCGAGCTACCTGCGTGGCGAACCGCAACGGAGACAACAGAATGACTACCGCGGAGGCCGTCGGCACCCGCCCGGTCAACCCCGTCGCCCGGCTGCTCACCGCCCTCCTCATCGCGGGTGGGCTGGTGCTGTCCGTCGACTGGGTGTCGGCCCTGACGGCGCTGGTGCTCGAGCTCGTCCTGTTCTTCGTGGTCGGCGCCCGGCTGCGCCCGGTCCTGACGCGGGGTGCGGTGATCGCCGTCGCGGCGGCACTGACCGCCGTCACCATCCTCCTCTACGGCCAGCCGAGCGGCGCCGTGCACTGGCACTTCCTGCTCGTCACCATCAGCGACGGCTCGATCACCTTGGCGCTGGCCACTTTTCTGCGCGTCCTCGCGATCGCACTGCCGTCAGTGATCCTGTTCGCCGACGTCGATCCCACCGAGCTCGCCGACGGGCTCGGGCAGGTACTGAAACTACCGGCCCGGTTTGTGCTCGGCGCGCTGGCCGGCCTGCGTCTGGTCGGATTGCTGGGCCAGGACTGGCAGTACCTCGGATACGCGCGCCGGGCCCGGGGCGTCGCCGACCACGCGCGGCTGCGCCGCATCGCCGGACAGTCCTTCGCGCTGTTGGTCTTCGCGGTCCGACGCGGGACCAAACTCGCCACCGCGATGGAGGCGCGCGGGTTCGGCGCGCACCGCCACCGGACCTGGGCTCGCCCCTCGCCCTTCGCTGGACGTGAGTTCGCCCTTGTCACAGCTGGATTCACGATCACCGCGGTGGCGATCGCCACGTCGGTCGCCACCGGAGCGTGGAACTTCATTGGTACTCGATGAGATCGTGGAGCGCCTCGACGACGCAGCGACGGTGTTGGTCGACGGCCGTTCAGGATCAGGAAAGTCCACGCTGGCAACGCAACTGCACGATGCCTGGTCCGGCAGTGTGGTGGTCCGCCTCGACGACATCTACCCGGGCTGGGACGGATTGTTCTGGGCCGTAGACCACGTGCACCAATCGCTGTTGGCACCTCGCGCCGCCGGCGAGGCGGGACGCTGGCGGAGTTGGGACTGGGCCGGTGAGGTTCCGGGAGATTGGCACCGTGTCGAGTGCGGACAGCGCTTGATCGTCGAAGGCACCGGGGCCCTCACGCCCGCCGGGCGGCGGCTCGCCGATCTGGGCATCTGGGTCGACGCCGACGACGAGGTGCGCAAGCGCCGGGCACTACGCCGCGACGGCGATCTGTACCGGCCGCACTGGGACCGCTGGGCGGCCCAGGAAGAGGAATTCGTCACCCGCTATCGGCCGCGGCGGTGTGCCGACCTGATCGCACTCGCGACGCCGACCGGATTCGAATTCACCGCTTCGCAAAGGACGTCATGACCACCTCGATCTCTTTGGCCCTGGAGTACTTTCATCCGTGGCCGAACTCGGCCGGCTTCTATCTGGCCAGGCACCGGGGCTGGTACGCCGACGCAGGGATCGAACTGCAGATCCGCACGGTGGACCCCGGCATCGGTGACAGCCTCGAACACCTCGGCCGGCGCCTGGTGGATCTCGCGGTATTCCCGACCAACCGGCTGCTGGTGCGTACCGAGCGCGGCGAGCCGTTGAAGGCGATCGCCGCGGTGAACCAGCGCGGCTTGGAGACGATTCGCACTCTCGTCAGCAGTGGGATCAGCAGTTTGGCCGAGTTGGCCAACAAGCGGGTGGCACTCAATCCGACACCCCGCGGGGTGGCCGTCGTGCGCGATCTGGTCGCGCAAGCAGGCGGCGACCCCGATGCCGTCACCCTTGTCGACGTCGGCGCGCGTGAGCTCACCAGTGCCGAATTGGCCGCCGGCGTCGCCGACGCCACCTTCGGTTCCTACTGGGCTTGGGACATCCTGCTGAGCGAGCATCCGGACCGCCCGGAGCGCATCTGGCGCGTCGATGAAGAGCTGCCGTTCGGGTACCACAGCTACCTGCTCGGCGTGCACGATGACCTCATCGACCGAAATCCGTTGCTGGTCTCCGACTTCCGGGCGATCAGCGAACGAGGTTTCCGCTACGCCGCCCAGCACCCCGACGAGGCGGCCGACCTGCTGAGCGATGTCATGCCGTACTTCCCAGCAGACGTCATCGACCGCTCACTCGACGCCATCTCCAGCACCTGGTTCCACGAGAATTCCTGGGGCACAGTACGTCCCGAGCTCGTCGAGCCGTACGCACACTGGCTCGCCGGGCACGGAATTCTCACTGCGCCCGAACGGTGGCCTGCGGCGTTCGCGAATATCCCTGCTGTCACGACGGATCCGGCATGGTGAACTCCGGACCCTTCATCAGCGCTCAGGAGCTTTCCACCGCGCTGGCGAGCGACGCCACGCCGGTGATTCTCGACGCCAGCCTGGTGCTACACCGCCCACAGGTCGACGGCGACTTCCGCGCGGACAGCGGCCGCAGCGCCTGGGAAGCCGCGCACCTTCCCGGCGCCCTCCACGTGCAGGTCGACACCGATCTCTCGATCGCCGCCGCGACCCACAATCACCACCCGCCACCACAAGATCTCGCCGACCGCCTCGCCCGGTTCGGCATCGGCGCCGACACTCCGACCGTCGTGTACGACAGCACGGGTGGTTTCTGGGCGGCGAGAACCTGGTATCTGTTGCGCTGGATCGGAATTCCGGTGCGGGTGCTCGACGGCGGACTCGACGCGTGGCGGGCCGCGGGACTTCCCGTGGAATCCGGGTCCGTGCCCGCCCGGCCCGTCGCGTCGTGGTCGGCACGACCGATACGTGAGGCGTGGATCGATCTCGACGAGCTACGTGAAATCCAATGCCATGCAGGCAATCTGGTATGCGCATTGTCGCCGCCGGCATTCTCGGGCATCGAACCGACGCGCTACACCCGCCGCGGACACATACCCGGCAGCGTCAACGTGCCGGCCCGCGAACTCTTCGACGACCGTGGCCTGGTGCGTCCACCCGCGGACATCAGAGAACGCTACCGGGACGCCGGAACGGATCTGGACCGCGAGGTGCTGCTGTACTGCGGCGGCGGTATCTCGGCGACGGCCAACGCGCTGGCGCTCGCGTCCTGCGGTGTCGAATCGGTCCGCGTCTACGACGGTTCCCTGGAGGAATGGAGCGCTGATCCGACGTTGCCCCTGCAGGTCGACGACACCGCCCACTAGCACCGCTGCGCGTACCGGTTTCCGATACGAATGCGTTCCCGCGGAACTGGTTTGGGCTGGAGTGGACCGGCGAGCGAGCGCTCCCCCACCTGTACCCGCCTGGCAAAAACCACAACGACCACCGGCCAGGTCAGCCCTGCCACCGCAGTCAGCCGCTCGGCCAAGCCGAGAAAGACGCCATGGTTGGCCTCGTAATAGACCCACAACACCAGGGCACACAGCACCAGCGTCGCGGTCAGCGCCCAACGGGGACGACACACCAGCGGTGTTGTCGACCCGCTGCTCATACCCAGGATCGGCACCAGGGCCAGCGCGATGAGGCCCCCACCGGCTGCCAGCAGATGGGTACTTTCGTTGGCGCGCACCGTGACCGGAAAGGCGGCGACGACAAGCCCGCAGCAGCCGGCGGTCGCCAGCGCGATCCGCGCGGACAGCCGCACCACACGCAGTCCCATGGCGGTCGCGATCTGGCACGCCGCGCTCAACATGAATCCCGCCGTCATGATCCCCTGGCCGCTGCCCCGTCCCGCGAGCACACTCAGCGTTTCCGACAGCGAGTCGTAACTCGTCGTGAGGGCAGCCCTGGCGAGAATCGCGGCCACCACCAGCACGGCCGGCGCCGCCGCGGCGGTCACCAGCGTCCACCCGGCCGCCCGACACCCTTGATCAACCACCATGAGAACGCCTCGGCGTTCGATCGTGCCGGCGCCACAGCCCGAGCCACGACGCCAAAATAGCTGCGACCACCACGATTTCAGCCGCGGCTCCCCAGCCGTGTGGATACAGCACCCCGGCGACGTGGTGGTCGATGAAACCCGCGCGGGGCAACGGTGACATGCCGGCGCCGTCGCGGGCCCACCGCTCGATCGTGGTCAGCGGACATTCGACGACACCGGTGAGGATGATGACGGTCCAGCCGACGATGAGGGCGTGCAACCAGATCGTCGCCGGCCACCGCCACGCCAGGAACCCGCCTCCGATGAGATAGCCGAGGAAGGCGAAGTGTGCGGCAACCGCCGCTACTGCGATCGCGGAGTACGGCATCTTCGTGGCCTCTTCGACTGGCGTAGCTGCTGGGACGTGGATACCCGCCGCGGAAACCGGCAAACCGTCGGCGCACCTACCCGATCGGGTAGGTGCCGACCTACCCACGTGCACATTGGTCTGAGCGGCGGCACACCGTAGGCTGGGCGTGTTACCTGGATCACAGGATGAGGAATGGGTCTGGTGAGACTCGATGTGATGGCGCCCGCGCAGCTCGCGGCGACGACGGCAGCGACGGCCGTGCCGACGCGGCTGTTGAAGTTTCATGCCCCTGAGATCGTGTTCGGTATCGACTCGATGGCGGAGGCTGCGCACGCCGCCGTCCGCCTGGGCGGGCTGCGGCCCATGCTGGTCACCGACCCCGGGCTGATCGAGGCCGGCTGGGTGGCCGAGCTGGTGGGGCACCTGCGCGCCCAGTGCGTCGAGGCGCACGTGTGGAGCGCGCTGACCCCGAACCCCAAGGACCACGAGGTGACGGCCGGCCACGAGTTCTACCGATCGCACGGCTGCGATGTGCTCATCGCGTTGGGCGGCGGCTCGGTGATCGACGCGGCCAAAGGCATCGCGATCCTGGCGGCCAACGGCGGCCACATCCTCGACTACGCCGGAGTCGACAAGGCGACGGCGCCGATCCCGCCCCTCGTGGTGCTGCCGTCCACGTCGGGTACCGGCGCCGACGTCTCTCAGTTCTGCATCGTCACCGACACGACCCACAACACCAAGATCACCATCCTGGGCCGCGCCCTGGTCCCCGACATCACCGTCATCGACCCCCGGCTCCTCACCACCATGCCCGAATGGCTCAATGCGGCAACAGGTCTGGATGCGCTGACGCACGGCATCGAGGCGTTCGTGTCGCTCGGGCACAACCAGCTGACCGACCACCACGCGCTGCGGTCGGTCGTGATGGTCACCGAGAACCTGGTCACCACCATCGAGCGGCCACACGACATGCCGGCGCGGGTGCTGATGGCCCAAGCCGCATTGGAAGCGGGTCTCGCGTTCACCAATGCCATCCTGGGGGCCGCGCATGCCATGAGCCATCAGGTCGGCGGGCTCCTCGACTTGCCGCACGGCGTCATCAACGGCGTACTGCTCCCCCACGTGGTGCGGTTCAACGCCGAGGCCGACCCGGCTCCCTTCGCCACCATCGCCACCTGCCTCGGCATCGCCGACAGGCGTGCGCCAGAACTGGAATCCGCACTGGCACTCGCCGATCGGCTCCAAGAGCTGGCCAGACAGGTCGGCGTGCCGCGCGGGCTCGCCGAGTTGGGGGTACGCGACTCCGACGTACCGGTGTTGGCCCACAACGCCCTTCAAGACGCGTGCCTGAGCACCAACCCCCGCCCCATCGACGATGCACAGCTGCGCGCGCTGTTCCGGGCCGCACTATGACGACCTTGCCCGGCAACCCGGTGGTGCCGCGCCGCGCGACAGTCCCGGATCTGGACCAACTCACGGGCGTCCGATCCGGCAAGGGCACGTTCTATCCCGAGTTCCGGGTGGCCGCGCAACGCACCGAACGGGTGGTCGCAGCGCTCGATGCCATCTCCCGCGCTCTGGTGCAGACCGTCAACGGCCCCGAGAACCTGGTGCGGGCCGTCGCCGAGGCAGCCCGTACCCATCTCGGTGCCGAATGGGTGCTGTTGGCGCTGGCCGACGGTGCCCTGCCCGAGGCACGGCCCCGTCACCTCATCCTCGACGCCGAGGGGCACGCATACTCCTTCGAAGGCCTGTCGGGCACCAAACATCCGGTACCGCACCTTCCGGATGCGGTCCTGAACCGGCTCAACGATGTCCTTCGCGGTCAGCTTGCTCAGTTCCGGGTACCCGTCATCGAAAGTCACCATTCACACGTCCCGATCGAGCTCGACGGCGGCGTCGTCGGCGCGTTCGCGGCGTGGACACCACCGCACCGGCTGCTCGACGGCATCGACGAAGCGGTGATGCGAATCCTGGCCAGTCAGACGGCGGTGGCGCTACAGAACTGTGAACTGTTCCAGCGCTCGCAAACCCTGCTGGCGCAATCCGAGGCGCGCAATGCGCAGCTGCTGGCGACGCAACGCGAACTCGGTGCGGCACAACGTCATCAGGTGCTGGACTCCGAGCGACACCGCATCGCACGGGAGCTGCACGACAGCGTCACACAAACCGTCCTGTCGGCGGGCATGCAGATCGAGGTGTGCCGAAGCGAGGTCGAATCACGTTCCGGTCCAACGGGTCTGGCCGAACGGCTGGACACGGCGAAAGCGCTGACCCGATCTGCGATCGACCAGCTACGGTCGGCCATCTATGCGCTCAACCATTCTTCCGACGCCGACCGGTCCAGCCTCCCCGAGTTGCTCGAACAGCTCGCCACCGTGCATATGCCGAAGGATCTGCGGGTGACCCTGCGGGTCGACGGAGATGTCGCCGAACTGCCCAGTGCTGTCGAACGGAGCCTGCTTCGGATCGCCGGTGAGGCTCTGTTCAACACCGCGATGCACGGCCGCGCCTCCCGGGCCATCGTGCGATTGAGCTACCGCGCCGCCGGGGTCACCCTGTCGGTGTCCGACGACGGCATCGGTGACCCGGACAAACTCCGGCTTCGGCTCCGGCTGGCGGACGTCGCGGACCTCGACGGGCATCATCGCGGGCTGGCCAACATGCTGGCACGGTGCCGCGAATACGGTGGCACCTTCACCGTCGGCCGCTCGCGTATCGGTGGCGTGCGGGTCGTGGCCACCATTCCGCGGGACCTAGAAGAAGCTCCGGCCGAAGGAGTCGTGCCATGACCGTTGACACCAGCACCGGGACCATCCGCCTTGCACTGGTGGACGACCACGCCATCCTTCGCCAGGGGCTGCGGTCATTACTGGAGCGCGAGGACGACCTTGTGGTGGTCGGCGAGGCCTCCAGCGAACCGGAAGCCGTGGCCATGGTCGCGGCGACGCAACCCGATGTGGTGCTGGTCGATCTGAAACTCTCGGCAGGATCGGACTTCGAGGGATTGTCCTTGTGCACCAGGCTTTCCGGCGCCCATCCCGACCTCGGCCTGCTCGTGCTGACCACGTTTCTCGATGAGGACCTGGTGGTACGTGCGGTGCACGCCGGAGCGCGCGGCTACGTGGTCAAGGACGTCGACACCACCGAACTGGTGCGGGCGATCCGCGCCATCTCCGCCGGGCAGAGCGCGTTCGACTCGCGCAGCGCCGCGGCTGTGGTCCGCTCGCTCAGCGGACGCGGCGATCAGCGCGAGAAGCTGACCGACCGGGAGATCGAAGTGTTGCGGCTGCTCGCGGCGGGGCTGTCGAACCACAAAATCGGTGAGCAGCTGTACATCTCGGCGACGACCGCCAAGTTCCACGTCAGCAACATCATGCGCAAGCTCGACGTCAGCCGGCGCGCCGAGGCCGTGTACGCGGCCAGTAAACGCGGACTGATCTAGGCCGACGATCTTCGTCGGCCTAGATCAGCTGGTGTGGATGTAGGGGTTGACCCTATGTGCCGCTAGGCATTTCGGTAGTCGATGACGATGCGACCGTCGATCTGTCCCTGTTCCATCCGTGCGAACACATCATTGATCTCGTCGAGGCGCGCGCTGGTGACGGTCGGCTTGATCAGGCCGCGTGCGTAGAAGTCCAGTGCCTCGGCCATGTCTTGCCGCGTTCCGACGATCGACCCGCGGATGGTGAGGCCCTTGAGGACGATGTCGAAGATCGGGGCCGGGAAGTCGCCCGGCGGCAGGCCGTTGAACACGATGGTGCCACCGCGCCGGGCCAGTGCGATCGCCTGGCCGAACGCCTGCGGGTGCACCGCGGTGACCAGGACACCGTGGACACCGCCGGTGGCCTGCTGCACCGACTCCACCACGTCGCTGGTACGGGCATTGATGGCGACCTCGGCGCCGAGGCGGGTGGCGAGCGCGAGCTTGGCGTCGTCGACATCGATCGCCACCACGCGAAGCCCCATCGCGCGCGCGTACTGAACGGCGATGTGTCCCAGCCCGCCGATGCCGGAGATCGCCACCCACTGGCCGGGCCGCGTGTCGGTGACCTTGAGTCCCTTGTAGACGGTGACGCCGGCGCACAGGATCGGCGCGATCTCCAGCGGGTCGGCGCCGTCGGGGATCCGCGCCGCATAGTCCGCGTTGACGAGCATGTAGGTGCCGAAACTTCCGTTGACGGAATAGCCGCCGTTGCGCTGACTTTCGCACAAGGTCTCCCAGCCCGTCCGGCAGTATTCGCAGCGGCCGCACGCCGACCACAGCCAGGCGTTGCCGACCTTGTCGCCGACCGCCAGGTCAACCACGCCCTCACCGAGTGCCACGACCGTGCCGTAGCCTTCATGCCCCGGCACGAACGGCGGCTGCGGCTTCACCGGCCAATCACCATGTGCGGCATGTAAATCCGTGTGGCAGACACCGGATGTCTCGAGCTTGACCAGGGCTTCGCCATAGCCTGGCGTCGGCAGTTGCAGATCGTGCACCTGCAGCGGCATGCCGAAGTCGGTGACGACCGCGGCCCGCATGGTGTCGGCGTGTCCCGCCACAGTTTCAGTGGCCAGTGTCTGTGTCATCGGTTCACTCCATTCATGAGAATTGTTGCGGGGAAGGTGTTGAGGTTCTGATTGGCGCAAAGCTGATAGCACACAACGCTATTGACAGCGACGTGCCGCCACATGCCCCGATCGGGCCGAGTACCGGACCTGCCCGGGCGGGCCGGGTACTGCCCGATCGGGCAGGGCCGTCGGGCGCTGGCCGAACGCTCCCGGACCGGCGAAGCCGTTCGGCAAAGGCGCCACCCGGACGCCCCGCACCCGCCATGATGGGTGCCGTAACCAGACACGGCGAAGGTGGATCACGTGGCAACGAGCGAACATCCGAAGGGCACGAGCGCAGGCACCAAACGCCGCGGCGTCATGCAATCCCTGACGGCACTGTGCGTCCGCTACGTCGAACGCCTGATGCCCGACCCGTACCTGTTCGCCGTCATCCTGACCGTCCTGGTCGCCGCGACGGTGGCACTTATGGTGCACGGCGCCACCCCCAGCGGCATGCTCAAGGCCTGGTACGGCGGCGTGTGGGGTTCGCAGAACATCTTCACGTTCGCGTTCCAAATGGTGCTGATCCTCGTAACGGGTTACACGCTCGCCGAGGCGCCCGTCCTGAAGCGGGCCATCGTCCACATCGCGGGCAAGCCGAACAACCAGGTGCAGGGCGCCCTACTGTGTTTCGGCGTCAGCGCCGTGCTGTCGCTGTTGAACTGGGGACTGGGACTCGTCGCCGGCGCGCTGGTCGCCCGGCAGGTCGCAAAGCGCTTCACCGACGCACATTTCGGCTACCTGATCGCGGCCGCGTTCATGGGCTTCATCGTCTGGACACAGGGACTCTCGTCATCGATCGCGCTGGCCAACACCGACAGCAGCAGCCCGATCAACGTGATCCACAAGCTCACCGGCAGCACTGTTCCGTTGAGCCAGACCATCTTCCAGCCCTACAGCTGGCTGTCGGCGATCGCGGTGCTGGCGCTGCTCGCACTCGCGGTCTGGCGGATGGCCCCGGCGCAGAGTCTGGCACCGGACCCCGCGGTGTTCGAAGACGAGGTGCCGGCTCCGCCGGTGCCCGGCAAGAAGACCTTCGCCGAGTGGCTCGAGAACCTCTGGATCCTCAACGTCCTCGTATTCGCCGCCGGCATGGCCTATTTCGTGCTCAGTGGATTCGCCCTGAACATCTCGTCGATGATCATGCTGTTCACGATCACCAGTGCGCTGCTGCACCGCACGCCGATCCGCTTCATCAGAGCGTTCACCGGCGCCGCCAAGGTGTCCGGCCCGCTGCTCCTGCAGTACCCGCTGTACGGCGGTCTGGTCGGCCTGCTCGGTTATCAGGCGACCAAGGCCGACAAGCCGCTGCAGACGCTCCTGGCCGAGGCCGTGGTCAACGGCGCGACGGAGCACACGCTGCCGTTCCTGACCTTTGTCGGGTCGCTGATCATCAGCCTGTTCGTCCCGTCGGGCGGCGGCCACTGGGCCGTGCAGGGCCCCATCGCGGTCGACTCGGCACTGGCCATCGGCCAGCGTTCACCGGAGTACCTGGGGCTGATCTCCATGGCGGTCGCTGTCGGCGAAGGCGTCGCGAACATGATCCAGCCGTTCTGGCTGCTGCCGCTGCTGGCGATCGCGAAGCTGAATGTTCGTCAGGTGATGGGTTTTACGGTCGTCGCGTTCCTGATCGGCGTCGCGGTACTGGGTGCCACCATGCTCATCGCGCCGTACGTGCTCTGACGCCCAACACGCCGCGCGGGCGTGAGAAGAATGGGCCACGCTTTTGGTGCCGGAAACAAACCTTCGGCCGATTTGTCCCGCCATCTTCCGCCACCGCGTTGTGATAGATCACAATCGGCACGTGCCGTCCCCGTCCGAGCTGCCGCCGATCCCGGCGGACGCACCGTTGCGAAAGGTGATCGAGGACCGGATCGACGAGATCGCCACGACGCTTCTCCATGAGGCCGTCGAATCCATCGACTGGCCCACACCCATGCCGATCGAACATTTCGACGGCGAGGTGACCCCGTACATCATCGGCGGATTTCTGTACGGGCTCGACCTGATCACCGAAGGACGCAGGGTGACCCGTGCCGAGGCGGCGACCTTCGTCCTGCCGGTCGCGGAGCGGCATGCCGAGGACGGGATCCCGTTGCCGTTCCTGTTCACCGCGCTCCATGCCGGTATCCGAAAACTGTGGGAGATCGTGCTCGAATCGGCCTCCGAGGGCGACGCGGAAACGATCGCTGCGCTGGGCATGTACCTCGCCGACCTCACCGGGACCATCAGCGTGCTGATGACTGAGGTCTACCAGGACTCCGATTTCGTCCTCCGGGCCACCACGCGCCAGCAGATGAGTGCCCTGTGCGCCCACCTCATCGACGGTGAGCCCGGCAGCGACATGATCGCCAAACAAATCGGTGTCAAGCTCAGCGACCGCTATGACGTATTGGCGATCCGGGTGGACGGCGACGAACCGCGGACCACGCATGAGACGTTGGCGGCGCGCCGGCGGTTACGGCTCGCCAACCAAGTGTTCTACGGGCGCGGCGCCGGCGAAATCCTCAACACGTTCGACGGACACACGGGCGTGATCTTGCTGCCCGCACAGGTCGTGGAACAGCGGGACGACTCCGCCATGGCCGCACACCTGTGTGCACTGATCGACGCGCTCGGTGAACGACTCGAGGTCGCGATCTACGCCGCGTACCATCCCGGCGCGACGCTGGCGGCCATTCCCGCGGCGGCCGCGGAAGCCGCCGAAATCACCTGCCTGGCAAGGCAACTGAACAGAGAGCCCGGTATCTACCAACTGGCCGATGTCCTTTTCGAGTACCAGTCGACGCGCCCCGGGCCCGCCCGGGACCTGCTGGCGCGCCACATCGCGCCGCTGCGCGACCACCCGGGGTTACTGCAAGCGCTCCAATCGCATCTGCGGCACGGCGCCGACCGGAAGGCCGCCGCGGCAGAGCTTTTCATTCATCCGAACACCCTGACCTACCGCCTACGGCGTATTCAGGAGATCACCGGCTATGACCCCACCGACCCCCACCAGTCCCGATTGCTGGCGTCGGCCATGACCGTGTACACCATCGACCATGCAGGTACACCGGTCGCCGACACAGGCCCGGGCAATCCCGGCTAGCTGAGCAGACCTCGGTCATCGAACGCGAGTTCTTCGTATCCCTACGGCACGAGATGTGAATCCAGTGGTGAACTACCAAGAGTTGCTGTCCGACGAACTTCGCAGCGCCGCAAGGCAGTTGCGGCACGCGGCCACGCAGAGCACTTGCCCGATCGAGCGCATCCTGTCGTACACCGCGACGATGATCGACTACGTCTACCCGGTAGAGCGGTGCGGACGAGCCTCGGTGCTGGCAACCGCCTGGCTCGAGCGTTCCGGACGCCATGCCGACCAGAACGATGCGCTCGTGGACGAATTGATCGAGCCATTGCGTGAGGCCATCCGCGTCGGATGCAGGAGCGGGGAGATGTCGTCACAGTGCCCTGATGACGATGCACAGTCGATCTTTCATCTGGTCACGGGCATGATCGTCACGCAGGCGGCCCTTGGCAGGCACGCCTCGCCGGAGTACCTCAAGGAGGCGACACGAACCGCGGTTGCGAACGCCCTCGGGTTCGCCGCGCCATGAGCAACTAAGCGGACTGCTCCTGCGCCCCGTTTCGGGCGAATGCCGACTCGATGAACTGCGTGACCTCGCGAAGTGCACGCGCCGCTTCGGGAACGATCGAGGCCGCGGCCTGAAAGACGTGGACCTGGTCCCGCCACACCTGCAATTGGTGCGGCACACCGGCCTTCGTCAGTTCGACGGCGAGCTCCTCGGCGTCGGGGGTGAGCAGTTCGGTCGAGCTCACCTGGATCAAAGATGGCGGCAGCCCACCCAGATCCGCATCGAGCAGTCGGTGCTCAGCTTCCGGCGGACTGTGCCGCATGACGAATCGATGGAACGCGCGGGCAAAGGCCTTCGAGAACAGCACATCGGTTGATCCGGAGGGCGCATCGATCTTGGCCTGCACGTCGAAGTCGGTCAGTGGCGCCATCGAGACGATCGCGCCGGGCATCGGCAACCCGCGCCTGGCCGCGAACAGCGCCGTGATGAAGACCAGGTAAGCGCCGGCCGAGTCTCCGATGAATGCGATGTTCTCCGGCGCGACACCTCGGCCGAGCGCGAACCGATATGCGTCGATGCAGTCTTCGATACCGTCGGCGATGGTGTGCTCGGGCAGCTTGCGGTAATCCACTGCGACAACTTCGCTCTGCAGCGCCGCGGCAATCCGCGAGATCATTTGACGGTGCAGGTGACGGCCCCCGACGAGAAAGGCACCGCCGTGCATGTACACGACGTAGCGATCCCCGCGCACGGCCGCCGGGCGGGTCGTCTCGGCCGGACAGCACGCCAGGTGGACAGGCTGGCGGGTGGTGCCAGCAACCGACCACAGCACGCGCCCGACATGATCGACCGCCCGATATGGCCAGGGCAGGCCGGGAGCCATCGCCCAGACCGTCAATGCCGGTTTGACCGTGACCTTCAACGCCAACGCGACAAGGCGCGACTGGATGCTGCCGCCTTCGAACTCGACGCGACGGGCGTTACTCCGGTCAAGCGGGAACAGATTCTCGGGTGCGGCAACCACGGTGTAGCCCTCCTGTTTCAACGAGCCCCGTTCGGTGGCTGCAGCAGCGCCGATGCTGCCTCGTTGTCCGAATCAGTATCGGTGTCCGGGTGGCCGCCGTCTCTACACCGAGCGCCGAAGTATCAGACCAAGCGATTGTGACGGGTCACAAACGCCGAGGCAGCTGCGGCCGGCGCAGTCCCCTTGCGCCCCAGGTGATCTGGCTGTGGCCCGACGGCTCACTCGTAGTCCACAGGCAATGCCCCACGGTCGACGGCGCTGAGCAGTACGGCGTGGTCCGCCTCGGTCTGGTCGGCGTAGCGCCGGGCGAAGCCGGACAGCGCCTCGCTCACGCGGTCGGAATGGCCGAGATAACCGGCGATCATCGAGGCTCCGCTGGTCCTGGCGTGTCCCTTCGCCAGTAGCTGGCCGACCACGCTGGCGTAGCCCGTCAGCATCTTGGCATCCAGTTCGTCGAGAGGTATGCGGCCCTTCATGTTTCGCAGCTGCCGGACGTAGAACTGGCGGCCGTCCACAGTCGTCCAGCCCAGCAGCGGGTCGCTGACCGTCTGCAGACACTGCTGGTATTCGACGACACGTTGCCCCTGATGGGCGTGAAGCGGCGAATCACCGTGGACGTAGCGCGCCAGTACGGATCGTCGGGCCTGCTTGAGCTGCAGGAAGATGACGTCCTTGGACGACGAGCCCGCCAGCAGCGCCACGTACGCCCGCAGCCCGACGCTGCCGACCCCGACGACCTTCTGTGCCACGTCCAGCAGGGTGTAGCCACCGACCAGTCGGCGCCAGTACAGCGGCAGGGTCTCCAGGTAATCGTCCATCGCCTTGGTGAGCTGCGCTTCTTCCCCCGCCGGTAGCCGCGTGATCAATGGCGGTTCATCGACGATCTTCCGCACCCCGTCGACCTCGTGCGTAAAGCGTGGCAACGCGCGATCGCCGGTACGGCGACGTGCCCGCTTCGCCGAGCGGGTGACCAGCCGCTCCAGTGGTCCGTCGGCCTCGGTGGCGACGCGGTCGACGCTGAGTCGGTTGAAGGCCCTGACGAACAGCGGCAGATCGGCAAGCCTGCGGATCTCCTTCTGATACGACGCGACACACGCTTGCACGGCGTCACCGCAAGCGCTTTCCGACGCGTCGTTCTCCCGCCCGGCCACCCAGATATTCGCCACCAGCCTGCGCAGGTCCCATTCCCAGCCGCCGGGGTGCGCTTCGTCGAAGTCATTGAGGTCGATGACCAGTTCCCGCTCGGGCGATGCGTAGAACCCGAAGTTGCCCAGGTGCGCGTCGCCACAGACCACCGGCATGATTCCCGTCGTCGGCAGGTGCGAGACGTCACGCGCCATCACGACCGCGGCTCCGCGCAGGAAGCCATAAGGCGATGCAGCCATCCGCCCGACCCTGATCGGGATGAGCCGCTCGATCCGCCCCTCATGGCTGGCCTTGATCAGGTCGACCGGGTCCGGCCGCCCCGCATGATCCGACCATGTCGCCAATGCCCGCCGGGGCACCTTCTTGCGCAGGGCCTTGCCCAATGCGTACCGCTCGTCCCGCGTGGCCGGCGTACGCAGCAATGACCGGTATGTCTCGGTCTCGGTGCCGGTCACGACGGTGTGCTGGTCCGGAATGGTCGTGTCCGCAAGCGGTGGCGGGTCGTTCACCAACGACGTATACCCGCCCAGACGCCGGTCAAGCACGAACCATCAGGTGGCCGCTGGCGACCACCGTTGCGCTTCGCGGCTGGATCGGGACGTGGCATTGCAGGATCGCTCGGGGGTGGCCGAACCAACGGCCTTCGAATCCTCTCCGCCGTGGACCCCGCCACTGGTGAACACGCCGATTGCGCTGGGCACGAACAACGCGCAGCCCCACGGGACCGCCACCCAGAACGGCCAGAAGTAGCCGGCGCCCGTGGCGAGCCAGATCGCGAGGCACAGCAGGTTCACTGCGGCCCACGGCATCCACATGATCACGACCCAGGCCGGAATCGACTGCTTCCGTTGCCGTTTGGGCTTACCCCGCTCGTCGGATGGCGGTAGGTCCGAGACGATGTCGGCGAGCTCGCCGCGGGTTTCGGCCCGGTAGAGCCATTGCAGGCGGGTGTCGTACTCCGTGAGGGTCAGCCTGCCGTCAGCGACGGCACGGATGAGCCGGCGAGACATGACTTCGCGCTCGGCATCGCCGATCCGGATGTGGCTGCCGACCGTCTCGGTCGCGGCGCCACCGCCGCTGTTTCGCGCCGGCTCGGGAAACGGGAGGACTTCATGGTGGTGCATGGTGCAACTCCATTCGCCATAACAATGTTATGACCATTCATAACATTGTTATAGACTGATGGCAAGGGATTTCCGGTGGTCGGCGCCTACGCGCGTGGCGAAACAAACAGCGCCGAAGACCGGGACGCCGAGCCGGCGGGCCGCACCGAACGCGTCTTACCACTCCCCCGATCAATCGGTATGCGGCACAATCGGATTGGCCATCGCCCCCACGGCCGAGTCGGTTCCGGACCCGCATCGGCCGACAAAATCGGCCCTTACTGATACCCACCGATGAGCCGGGCGAAACATGCTATTTGCCACACCGGCCGACGGGCTGTGTCCTACTAGGTTTGGTGCAGCGGGCACCGGAAGCGCCGATAGTATTTGGAACTATCGGCTCACGCGTGTGGGCCCTTCGGAGGTGACAATGTCAGGCCAGCCAGTCCAGGGAAGCGGCAACCCCGCCGCGGCGAGCTGCGCAGTCGAACAGAGCCAGATCGGCGCGGTCAGCGTGGTCACGGTATCCGGGACGGTGGACATGCTCACCGCTCCGCAGCTCGAAGCCGTACTGAGCCCGGCGGCTGTCGGCACAGCTCAGGCGGTCGTCGTCGATTTGAGTGCCGTGGAGTTCCTGGCCTCGGCAGGAATGGGCGTGCTGGTGGCGGCGCATGCGGACCTGGCGCCGGCGGTTCGGCTCGTCATCGTCGCCGACAGCCCCACCACCAGCCGGCCGCTCAAGCTGGTCGGCATCGCCGACTTGATCGAGTTGTTCGCCACGCGAGACGAGGCGCTCGCGGCTGTCACCGCCTAGAGCGCGGTCGTTGTCCATCGGAAGGTAGGTCGAGCAGGTCGCTATGACGGAGCCGGACCAGTCGAGCAGCGGGGCGCGTTTCAGTAAAACGGACGTGGTGGCGATCCCCGAACATGCCGCGTCCGTCCGTCAGGAGTTCTCGAGCTGGTTGACGGGGCACGTCGCACTGGACCGGGTCAAAGCGAGCGACATCGTGCTCGCCGTCAACGAGGCGTTGGCCAACGCCGTGGAGGCTGCGTACGCCGATGCACCCGCGCCCGGCGTCATGCACGTTCACGCCGACTTCGACCGCGAGTCAGGCCTGCTGACGGTGACCGTCACCGACGAGGGCACGTGGCGCCCCGCCGCCGCACAGGTCGCGAACTCTGCCCGGGGGCGCGGGATTCCGTTGATGCAGGCGCTCACCGATCGTGCGTCGATCGAGCCGACCGATGCCGGTACCCAGGTGCGCCTGCAGTGGGATGCCGTGGAAGCCGCTACCGCAGGCGGGTGACCGCTACTGCGGCAGCCGCACCACCTGCACGAAGAACTCGTCGATCTCCCGGACTGCCTTCATGAACTGATCGAGATCGACCGGCTTGGTCACGTAGGCGTTCGCGTGCAGCTTGTAGCTGCGCAGGATGTCCTCCTCGGCCGAGGAGGTGGTCAGGACGACGACCGGGATATGGCACAGGTCGGCGTCGGACTTGATCGCCTCCAGCAATTGCCGGCCGTCGTACTTCGGCAGATTCAAGTCGAGCAGGATGAGGTCCGGAGTCGGGGCATCCGCGTGGACGCCGCGCTTGTAGAGAAAATCCAGACCTTCCTGACCGTCGCGGGTGACATGCAGGGTGTTCTTGATCTTGTTGTCCGCGAACGCTTCACGGGTGATCAACTCGTCCCCCGGATCGTCCTCGACCAACAGGATGTCCACCACTCTGCCCGCTGACGACGCGTTCATGGGTGACTTCCTTCCGGCTCCTCAGATGTGATGACGTTCGGCTCGGTGGTCGGGGTGGCCGGCAATGTGAACACGAACCGCGTGCCATGGGTGTACGACGTGTCGATCCCGATGGTGCCGCCGTGATGTTCGACGATCTTCTTGCACAGCGCCAATCCGATGCCGGTACCGCTGTAGGCGTCGCGACCGTGCAACCGCTGAAAGATCACGAACACCTTGTCCACGAACTCCTCGGCTATCCCGATACCGTTGTCCGTGACCGTGAATACCCAATAGTCGGCCTCTTCACCCGTTCCGGATGTGCATTCGATCACGATGCGGGGCGCTTGCCCCTCGCGCCGGAACTTCACCGCGTTACCGATGAGGTTCTGCCACAGCATCGTGAGCAATGTCGGGTCGCCATCGATCCGCGGCAGGCCATCAGGCGGCAGCAGCACCTCGGCGCCCGACTCGGCGATCGAGGTCGCGAGGTTCTGCATGGCCGACTCAACAACCTCGACCAGGTCGACCTCGGTGTGCCTGGCGTTGATCCGGCCGACGCGGGAAAAGGTGAGCAGGTCGTTGATCAGCACCTGCATGCGCTTGGCGCCGTCGACCGCAAAGTTGATGTACTCGGTGCCGCGCTCGTCGAGCTGGTCGCCGTACCGCTTCTCGAGCAGCTGGCAGAAAGACGCGACCTTGCGCAGCGGCTCCTGCAGATCGTGCGATGCGACGTAGGCGAACTGTTCGAGTTCGGCGTTGGATCGGCGCAATTCCTCGGCCTGTTCGTCGAGAGCGAGGCGGGCGAACTGGGACGCTTCGAGTTCCTCGACGATGCGTTGCCGCATCTCCTCGACATCGACGGCGATCGCGCGAATGTCCGTGGGCCCCTGGGGAACTATCCGCTCGTCGAAGTTGCCCTGCGTGATGCGGCGGCACGCCGCGGCGAGTGCGCCCAGCGGACGGGTGACCGAACTCCGCACCAGCATGGCCAGCACCATCGCCATGACGATGAAGGCGCCGACCATGGTGGCCAGCACTCGGTCCCGCCATTGGCGAATCGACGCGAGCCGGGCGGTATCGGCGTCGCGCGCCTGTTCCAGGTGCCGGTTCTGCATATCGAAGAGCGCTCGCAGGTTGTCGAACTCTTTCTTGCCGTCCTCGTTGGTACGGCTGTCGACGACGGCTGGATGTCCCACGACGACACTGGCGATCAACGGCTTGGCGTAGGTGCTGCGCCAGGTACTCGCAGCCCGTTCGATCGCATCGAGATCGGCAATGAGGGCGTCGCGACCTCCCAGCAAGCTTCTGAGTTTCTGCGCCGCAGCGGTTTCGGCGCGCTGTCCGTCCTCGTACGGCGCCAGGAACTGGCGGTCGGCGGCGCTCGCGTAACCGCGGACCGCGGTTTCCTGATCGCGCAGCCCGGCCTGCAACCGGTAGGCGGCCACACGCGCCGGCTGCAGGTGCTCGATCAGTTCGCTCGAAACCGTGTCGGTCCGGTTCATCAAGAGCGCACCGCCGACGGCACCGGAGAGCACCACCGCGCCCATCGCGGCCAGCACCAGGTTCTGCCAGCCCTGCACCGTCAACTTCATCGAACCGAGCGCTCCACTCGAATGACGGCGATGTCGTCGGTGAGACCACCGAAGGGCTCGGCCCGCGCCTCCGTCTCGCTGATCAACGCCTTGACGAACTCGGCCCCGGGTAGGCGCGCCAACGAGCGGGCCGTCGCCAGCAGTCCGTCCTCCCCGAGGCGTTCGCCCCCGCCGCCCGCGGGCCCCTCGAACAGCCCGTCCGTCAGCAGCATCAATCCGTCGCCCGGCCGCAATCGCAACCGATTGACCGGCCATTCCGTGGCGCCGAGTCCCAAGGCCGGGCCGGCGACCGGTTCGAGCCAGTCGACGGTGCCCGCGCCGTGCATGAGCAGCCCGGGATGACCTGCCCGCACCACGTCGAACTCCCCGGTGTCGGGGGTCAGCGCCACACTCAGCAGCGTCGCGAAGGTGCCGCGGCTGGGCCGCTCGGTGGTCAGGATGCGGTCGAGCTGGCACATCCGCTGGTTGCCGCGCAGACCGGCGAAAGTCAGTGCGCGCCAGCCGATTCGCAGCGCGACCCCCAACGCGGCCTCGTCTGGTCCGTGGCCGGCCACGTCGCCGATCATGACGTGTACCGTGCGGTCCGGTGTCTGCACGACGTCGTAGAAATCGCCACCGATCAGGGCATCCCGCCGGCTCGGCAGGGACTGCGTGACGATCTCGACGCCGGGATCGTCCAGAAGGAGCGGAGAGGGCAGCAGGCCCCGCTCCAGTCTGGCGTTCTCCTGTGCGCGCAGTCGGCTGGCATGCAGATCCACCGCGGTGACCTCGGCACGCTTGCGTTCGATCGCATAGAGCACCGCCCGGCGCAGCGTCTCCGGGTCCACACGGCCCTTCACCAGGTAGTCCTGTGCACCGGACGCCATGGCGGCAACACCGAAATGCTCGTCGTTCAGACCGGTGAGAACCACGATCGGCAGGCTCGGGGCCAACGCACCCAACCGATCGAGAGCGTCGACTCCGCCGGCATCGGGCAGGTGCAGGTCGAGCAGCACACAATCCGGATGCAGCGCTTCCAGCGCTGCCGCGGCCTGGGTCAGGGTGGACGCCCAGTGGAAGTCGATGTCGATCGCGGCGTCGGCGATGAGCTCCTCGACCAGGAGTGCGTCACCGCGGTCGTCTTCCACCAGCAGCAGCGACAGCGGCCGGTCCCCCGGGGGCTCCGCCTTGGCGGAATCGGAACGGTTCATCCGCGGCTCTGCCGGCATGGACAAGTGGTCACATCCTTCACCAAGCGGCCACCTACGTCGTGCTGACCATCGTGTTGCGCTGTGCTTACCGTCGCGGACGTTACCAGTTGGCCCCACACCGCTCCCGCCATTGACGCGCACCGCAGTCGCCGGGCACCGGGGCGCAGCCCTACTCCAACTTCTCCCGAAGCTGCGCCAGGGTTTTCGCCAGCAACCGCGAGACGTGCATCTGCGAGATGCCCACCTTGGCGGCGATCTGAGACTGCGTCATCGATTCGAAGAATCGCAGCACCAGCACCGTCCGCTCGCGTTCCGGCAGTTCGGCCAGCAGCGGCCGGAGCGCCTCGCGGTACTCGACCTTTTCCAAACCGGGATCGACGTCGCCCAGCGTCTCCGCCAGGGACGGGCGCTCCTCGCTCCCCGCGGCCCCGTCGATCGAGGTTGTCTTGTACGAACTGCCCGCCATCAGGCCATCGAGGACCTCGTCGCGATCGATGCCGAGCTCGGCGGCCAGCTCAGAAGCCGTGGGCGCGCGCCCGAGGCGTTGCGACATCTCGGCGCTGGCCGTGCCGATCTGCAGATGCAGCTCTTTCATGCGGCGCGGGACCTTCACCGACCAGCTGTTGTCGCGGAAGTGGCGACGCAGCTCTCCCATGATCGTCGGGACCGCGAATGAGGCGAAGTCCGAACCCATCTCGACGTCAAAACGCTTCACCGCGTTGATCAGGCCGATGCGCGCAACCTGCAGCAGATCATCGCGTGCTTCGCCCTTGCCCTCGAAGCGCCGCGCGATGTGGTCGGCCAACGGCAGACACCGCTCGATGATCGCGTCCCGCTGCTCGATGTAGTCAGCTGAGTCCTCGGTCGTCCCCTGGAGCTGACGGAACATCTCGAGAACGTCCGCATACTCCGCCGTCACCGCTGCAGACTCACTCGTCTCGAGGTCAACGAAACACCCAGCACCTGGGTGCCGTCGGTCGCCGGCTCGTCGGCGAAGGTCGACACGTCATCGGCCAGCGAGCTGAGCACGTGCCAGCTGAAACTGTCCGGCTTCACCACGGCGCTGCCGCGGCTGTCGTCGGCCACACACGTCGCCGAAGCACGAATCACCACAGCATCATTCGCCGGGTCGACGACGACCCGCAGGCTCGACCCGGGCACCGCGGCCCGGATGAGTCCGGTACAGGCCTCGTCGACCGCCAGCCGGATATCGGCGATGGCGTCCAGATCGAAATCCTCGAAGGCGGCGACCGCTGCCACGAGCGTCCGCAGGACGGCCAGGCTCTCCGGCGATGCCGCAACGATCAACTCAACAGACCGGTCACTGGTGCCCTGCCCCACTGCCTCAACCACCTATTTCCTCCAGCGTCCCTGTGCAGGCCACTCCACGTCGCACTCTGTGTACCCATTGTCCATGGCTGCTCAAACAAACATGCATCGCCCGCCGCCGCCCGCTGTCGGCGGCGGCAGTACCCGAAGGCGGGCTACGGTGTCAGCGCGCTTCGCCGTCTGTGCAGCCGTCCGATTCATCCTGTGCCGCAGGCTTTTTCGATCAGCTGCCGTACTTCGTCGCGAAGACGACCGCGTCGACGCACGGCCGGCTAGTACCAGTAGCGGCGGCCGGCGATCGGACGTCCGGTCGCCCCCAGCAGCCAAAAAACCGCGCCCACCACCAGCACGACCACGCCGGCCACCCACAGGGGGTAGATGTTGAAGATCAGCCCGAGAGCAAGCAGTACAGCTCCGACCAAAATCATGGTGCCTCTTTCCGTTGTGGGCAGCGCACGCACGTCGTCGTGACGCCCGCCCGGTCTGACCTTGCCGGTCAGCGGCAGTCCTTCCGTACCCACGGGCGTCAGCTGCCCAAACATTTCGGAATTTCTCCACGGAATGCCCTGTGGGGCACCCACATCCGTGTGGTGCAGATCGCAATTCTCCCCGTTTGACGCGCACCGGAGCTGGGAATTCTCGGCAGGCGTGGGGAACGGTTCTCCGTGCGATCATCCGATCCGTGAGCGGAAGGGTAGCCATGAGCGAGGACAAGAACACCGGTCCCGAGGAAGCCATCCGGGGCGTCGTGGAAGGCGTCAAGGGCAAGGCCAAGGAAGTCATCGGCACCGTCGCCGGACGTGACGACCTGGTCCGTGAAGGCCAGGCCCAGCAGGACAAGGCCGATGCGCAGCGCGACGCCGCGAAGAAGGAAGCCGAGGCGGACGCCGCACGCGCGGGCGCCAAAGCCGCTGAGGCGCGCGAGAAAGCCGAGCAGCAGAACTAGGCGCGGCTGAGACCGCAGCACAGTCAGCGGCCCAGTCCAGCGACATGCTGGACTGGGCCGCTCTGGTGTGCGCGGAATTCGCCCGGAAAGCCCTTGCATTGAAAGACCTTTCGTCAGCTCAAGGTCAGGGACACGCGTACACCCGCGCCGCGTCCGCTGAGTGTTTGCCATTCGAATGCAGCGGGTAACTGTGAAGTCAGCTGACGCACTCGCGCGTTGCCCGACTCGAAGGATTCAGGGATGACACTCGAACTGATGGCGGCGCCACGAAGTGCGGACGAGGCGGCCGGCATTGTCCAGCCGTTGTCCGACGAAGCCGCCGCATCCGGCGTGACTGTGCACCTGCCGGTGTTGCTGGTGGGCCTGCGCTGGTTGTTCGACACCGAGCAGCCGGCCCGCGCGGTCCAGTGCCCCGCGGGCGACAGCCTGCCGTCGGTGGGCGGACGAGCGTTCCGCTTCATTCCCGCCGACCGCGACGGCCGGGCGGCCATGGGCATCGCGGTGACCACCGGCATTGCCGGCGACGTGATCGGCGGTCACGAGGCGGCCGACTTCATCGATCTGCTCGAGGGCATGGGCGAAGAGGTACTGGCCATCAATTCCGTCGCGGCAGGCGCGTATTACGTGCTGACTCTGGCGCGACCCGCGCATCCGACGCTGCGGAGCGCGGTCGTCCGGTACCGCGCCCAGCACCGGGCCGACTCCACTGCCTCACCGTTCGGACCGGCGCACCACGGCGATGACGTCAGCCCTGTGAGCGCGACGGATCTGCAGTGGCAGCTGGCCGCGAGCGCCGCTGAGCAGGACAGCAAGCCATTGCTCGACGATGCCGCCGGCGTGCATTGGATGGACCGTTTCAGCTTCCGGACTACCGCCGAGTTCGCCGGCGGCGATCTGTGCCTGGCCGTGCAGACGTAGCCGGTCTGCCCGAGCCGAAGACCCGGCCGCCGTCAGCCCCGCGGCAACCGGACCACCTGCACAAAGAACTCGTCGATCTGGCGTACCGCGCTCAGAAACTGCTCGAGATCGACCGGTTTGGTCACATACGCGTTGGCATGCAGTTTGTAGCTGCGCAGGATGTCTTCCTGCGCTGACGATGTGGTGAGCACGACGATGGGGATGTCGCACAGTTCGACGTCCGACTTGACCTTCTCGAGCAACTGCCGGCCGTCGTATTTGGGCAGATTCAAATCGAGCAGGATCAGGTCCGGTCGCGGCGCATCGGCATAGGCACCGCGCCGGTAAAGGAAGTCCAGGCCCTCCTCACCGTCGTGGGCGATGTGCAGAACGTTCTTGATCTTGTTGTCGGCGAAGGCTTCCCGGGTAATCAGCTGGTCACCGGGATCGTCCTCGATCAACAGAATGTCGATCGCCCTGCTGTCGCGCGGCACGGTCACGTGCACACCTTCCCCACCTATACGTAGATGACGTTCGATCCATCGTCCGGCCGCGCCGGGAATGCGAGTACACGGCGGGTTCGGCGTTTCCATCAGCGGCGCCGGCAGTCTCCTGCCATGACACACATCCCCAACCACGATCAGTTTACATTGTAAACGGCCGGGTTGGCAGCGGGCACCGTCAGACGCCCGCTCAGCGCCGCGGCAAGTTCGATTCGAGCCGGTCCAACAGCGCTTCGAGCGCTTCTTCGAACTCGGTTTCGCCGTAGTCTTCCGACAGCAGGGGTTGCAGCCGCTGCAGCTGCGGGTAATCCGACAGCTTGGCCCTCGGCCGGTCGGCTTCTTCGAGGATCGCCTCGGCGGGGCTCAATTGGGCGCCGCGAGCGGACACCTCCAGCAGCAGCTGACCCACCAGGAACGTGGTGTACGCCCGGTATGCCGCCACTGCCGCGACGTCATCGAACCCATAGGAAAGCAACGTATCGAGGAAGCTTTCCATCCAGCGCATGCTGCGCAGCGGCGGGCGCACCCACGGCGCCTCCGGCGCCTGTGTCGCCACCAGCGGAAAGAGTTCGGGATGCTGCAGCGCGATCTGACGCACTCCGTGAGCAAGGCGGATCAGATAGTCCTGCCAGCCGTCTTCCTGCCGGCGGGCCGCCAGCTGCTCGGCGTACAGGCGGTCGACGACATGGTCGACCACCCCGGTCAGCAGGTCTCCCCTGCCGTGGACATACCGGTACAGGGCCATCGCCTCCACACCACATGCCGCGCCCAACCGGCGCATGGTCAGCTTGTCCAGCCCATGCTGGTCGATGAACTCGATCGCGGTGTCCAGGATGAACTCTCGAGACAGCGCCGGGTGGCCATCGCGCACACCGTCACCGGGCACGGCGTCGGAGCCTCCCGCCGCAGTTGCGGGGATTCCGGAGTCATTGGCTCCCGACAAAGCGCCGACCTCCCAGTACTCGCTGATTCCGGGACCAACGCTAGCCGCAGTGGGCGACGAAATGGTGGAGCGTCACCGCGGGCAGCGTGCTTGTTTCAGGCAACAGTACGGAACACCGTCAGGGCACGGCTTTCCACCGTCACGGTGGCTTCCGCCTCCAGCGGCGCAGTCTCGGCGTCGACGGTGGCCAGACCACTGGCGGTGTCGAGTATCAGTTGCCACCTCGAACCGAATTGCGCTGGCGGCAGCGCGAATTCGATGGCGTCGTGGTGAGCGTTGAAGCACAGCACAAACGAGTCGTCGACGACCCGCTGCCCGCGCTCATCCAGGTCCGGTATGCCGTGTCCGTTGAGGTAGACCGCGACGGACTTGCCGAAGGCGGCGTTCCAATCATCGTCGGTCATCTCCGAACCGCTCGGCGTGAAGAAGGCGACGTCCGGAACGTCCTGCGCGCCCCGGGCGCGCACCGGCCGGCCGTTGAAGAAGCGTCGGCGCCGAAAAACCGGGTGCGCGGTGCGGATTGCGGCGATGCCGCCGAGGAACGCGGTCAACTCGGTGTCGGCGGATTCCCAATCGATCCAGGTGATTTCGTTGTCCTGGCAGTAGCCGTTGTTGTTTCCCCCTTGTGTGCGCCCCAGTTCGTCGCCGTGCGAAATCATGGGCACGCCCTGGCTCAGCAAGGTGGTGGCCAGAAAATTGCGCTGCTGGCGTCGACGCAGCGCCTCGATGTCGGGATCGTCGGTCGGACCTTCCACACCGCAGTTCCAGGACCGGTTGTTCGATTCGCCGTCGGAGTTGTTGTCACCGTTGGCCTCGTTGTGTTTCTCGTTGTAGGACACCAGGTCCCGCAGCGTGAATCCGTCATGGGCGGTCACGAAATTGATCGAGGCGACCGGCCGGCGCGAGGTGTGCTCGTAGAGGTCCGCCGATCCGGTGAGCCGTGACGCGAACTCGCCGAGCGTGGATTCCTCACCGCGCCAGAAGTCACGCACGGCATCGCGGTACTTACCGTTCCATTCCGTCCACTGCGGCGGGAAGTTTCCGACCTGGTAACCACCGGGCCCGACATCCCACGGCTCGGCGATCAGCTTGACCTGGCTGATGACCGGATCCTGCTGGACCATCTCGAAGAACGTCGAGAGCCGGTCCACGTCGTAGAACTCGCGCGCCAGCGTCGACGCCAGATCGAAACGGAAACCGTCGACATGCATCTCGGTCACCCAGTACCGCAACGAATCCATGATGAGCTGCAGCGCATGCGGGTGACCGGCATTGAGACTGTTGCCCGTGCCGGTGTAGTCCATGTAGAACTTCTGGTCCCCATCGACCAGCCGGTAGTAGGCGGCGTTGTCGATGCCCCGGAACGACAGCGTCGGGCCCAGATGGTTGCCTTCCGCGGTGTGGTTGTAGACCACATCGAGGATCACCTCGATGTCGGCCTGGTGGAGGTCGCGCACCATGGCCTTGAACTCTTGAACCTGGCCCCCGGGCGTCACCCCTGACGTGTATTTGGGGTCCGGCGCGAAGAACCCGATGGTGTTGTACCCCCAGTAATTCGACAGCCCTTTGTCGATCAGCACGGAGTCGTTGGCGAAGTGGTGCACCGGCATCAACTCGACGGCCGTGACACCGAAGCTCTTCAGATGGTCGATGATCGCCGGATGCGCGACGCCCGCGTAGGTGCCGCGATCACGCTCGGGAACGTCGGGGTGAAGCTGCGTCAGCCCCTTCACGTGGGTTTCGTAGATCACCGAATCGGCGTACGCACGCTGCGGCGGCCGGTCGTTGCCCCAGTCGAAGTACGGGTTGATCACCACTGACTTGGGCATGCGGGCGGCCGAATCATCGTCATTGCGACTGTCTTCGTCACCGAAGTTGTACCCGAAGAGACTTTGGTCCCAACGGAATTCGCCGTCGATCGCCTTGGCGTAGGGATCGATCAACAGCTTGTTCGGGTTGCAGCGCTGTCCCGCCGCAGGATCGTACGGCCCGTGGACGCGATAGCCGTAGTGCTGTCCGGGCACGACATCGGGGAGGAATCCGTGCCAGATGAAGCCGTCGACTTCCGGCAGCACCACCCGCGTTTCGGTGCCGTCGTCGGCGAACAGGCAGAGCTCGACCCGCTCTGCGGCCTCACTGAAGACGGCGAAGTTCGTTCCGACACCGTCATACGTCGCTCCGAGCGGGTACGCCTTGCCCGGCCATACCTCGGTGCGGCGGTTGTCCTCCGAGTCGGCGGACGTTGTCATGTGCTCTCCTCGAGCGCCAGTACTGGGGTGGGAGGAATAGCCCGCATCAGCGCCATCCAATCATCGCGACGGTCGGAATGCACGGTTGGTTTGGCCGGGTGTCGGCATGGGTACCTGAAAGCCGCCGGTGTTGACGAAGACGTCAACACCCCGAGCGAGGAGCGCAGCACATGATCATCTTGGGCATTATCTTGCTAATCCTGGGCTACGCCCTGGCAGTACCGATTCTGGAGACCATCGGTGCAATCCTGGTCGTGATCGGTGCGGTCCTGTGGATCCTGGGCGCCGTCGGGCGGCCGGTCGCAGGACGCAAGGTGTGGTTCTAGCCGGCGCGGTAACCGTTCCTGCGCACCGCGGGCCCTGTGGTCACGAGCGCCCGGCCGTGCGGTGACCGCGAACCACCCGACGAGGCGAACCAGGTAGAGAAGACGGGTGAGGCCGGTCAGCCGGCGCACCACGACATGGTGGCGCAGCCGCACGGCACAGATGAGGAACCGATCGCCGCGGCAGAAGCTGTCGCCGCGGAGATGAAAACCGATGCGCGTCCCCATGGCGAATTGGGGCGGCGGTTCGATCGGCACTCACCCTTCTTCGTCGGGATGACGGCGGCCGCAGGCGTTGCCGTGACGTACGGCGCCGTGCACATGCTGGTCGCCGCGCAGTCGGTGCTGGTGCTGATCGGAGTGGCGTTCTTCCTGGCGCTGGGGTTGGAACCCGCCGTCTCGTGGTTCGTCAACCACCATCTGCCGCGTTGGCTCGCCACCACAGCCGTTTTCATCATCTTTCTTGCGCTGATGGCCGCCTTCGTGGCAGCGGCGATTCCGCCGCTGTCGCAGCAAGCCACCCAGCTTATCCATCAGGCGCCGCACTACATTCAGCAAGCGCAGAGCCACTCGTCCACGATCGGAAAACTCAACGACCGCTTCCATATTCAGCAGCGGATCACCGACACGATGAACGGTTCGGGCGGGTCGATACTCAACGAGATCGTCACTGCCAGTTCGGCGGTGTTCGCCGCGCTGGCCGATGTGCTCATCGTCATCGTGCTCACCGTGTACTTCCTGATCGACTTCCCGCGCATCCGCGCCACCCTGTATCGCCTTGTCCCGCAGACCCGTCGGCCGCGCGCGATTCTCATCGGCGACGATGTCTTCGCCAAGGTCGGCGCCTACGTCCTGGGCAACGTGGCGATATCGGCGATCGCCGCAGTCGCCACCGCGGTGTGGCTGAGCGCGTTCGACGTGCCCTATCCGCTACTGCTCGGCATCTTCGTCGGACTGTTCGATCTGGTGCCGGTCGTCGGCTCCACCATCGCCGGAGTCGTGGTGGCGGCGGTGGCCCTGACGGTCTCGCTACCCGTATGTGTTTCCACCGCAGTCTTTTTCATCGTATTCAGAGCTCTCGAGGACTATCTGCTTGTCCCCCGCATCATCGGACACGCGGTCAAGGTGCCCGCGTTGGTCACCGTCGTGGCGGTTCTCATCGGCGGCGCTCTGCTCGGCATCGTCGGGGCATTGGTGGCCATTCCGGTCGCAGCTGCCGTGCAGCTGATCACCCGCGAGGTGCTGTTTCCGCGGCTCGATGGCACCTGAGCACCAGCTGCCCCTCACACCGAACAGCCAATGTCCGGCAGGTCACAACAACACGGTGTTTCGAGTCGAGGCAGATCGGAAATCCTGCAACCAGGGCGCGGCACAGCGATACCGCTCCTGAGGAATCCATCCATGACTACCGGAAGGGCAGACATGAGCGAGAAGCAGAACACCGGACCCGAAGAAGCCGTGCGTGGCGTCGTGGAAGGTGTGAAGGGTAAGGCCAAGGAAGTCATCGGCACCGTGACGGGCCGCGACGACGTCGTGCGTGAGGGCCAGGCCCAGCAGGACAAGGCCGATGCGCAGCGCGACGCCGCGAAGAAGGAAGCCGAGGCGGACGCCGCGCGGGCGGGCGCCAAGAGCGCCGAGCAGCGACAGGAAGCTGAGCAGCGCCGCTGACTCACAGATCGGCCCAGCCGGGGTTTGCCCCGGCTGGGCCGATTGCTGTGCGCAGCCCGTCGCCGGCCCCGGCATCACACCGAATGGAATGCGCGTTCGGACTTCGGTAGCCCGCTGCCACCTTCGGCACCCGCGACCACTTGGGCCAGGATCGACAACGCGATGTGGGGCCCGGCGCGACCGCCGAGATCCAGCCCGATCGGCGCCTGCAGACGGTGTAGGTCATGGGCGAGAAGTCCCCGCGCCGACAGCTCACTTCGAGTGTTCGCCGAGCGAGCGCTCGAGCCGAGAGCGCCGACGAACGACGGCTGCAGACCGCCGGTCCATCGCCGCGAATCAAGGGCCTCGAGTAGCAGCGGCACGGTGAAGCGATCATCATGGGTCAGATCGACGATTGCCGTCTTCGCGTCGATGCGTCCCGCTTCCCGTTCGCGCCGCAGATAGCGATCGGGCCGATCAATGACGAGTTCCAGCGGGCCCGAGAACCGGTCGGGACGCAGGAATGCCGACCGTGGATCACAAACCACCACCGCGAATCCCATACGGGCGGCCAGCGCCGCGAGCTCGACGGCGATCTCGCTGGTGCCGAAAATCACCATGCGGGGCGGTGCTTCGTAACGCGTGCAGAACTCGGGCGCATCACCGGCCTGGGCCAACGAAATGTGCCCGGTTTGCAAGTTCAAGAACGTGGCTGCCGGCTGACCGGCTTCCAGTGCCGAGAGCAGGGCCGGCAGTTCCGGAAAGTGCCGCGGTGTCACCGGATGCATGGCCACCCGCACCGCGCCACCGCAGGGCCCGCGCGGCGCAAACGGGTCACCGCTCAGCCGGTCTGCTTCGTATTCGACGGTCCGGCAACCGATTCCCTCCACGAAACCGGCAGCTTCTGCGAAGATTCGCTGGGCCCGCTCGAACAGGTCCGCCTCGATGCAGCCCGATGACACGCTGCCGGCCATCGCCGCGTTCCGGTCGAAGGCCATCATCGACCCGAGTGGGTACGGCGATCGGTCGTAGGTGTCGAGGACCGTGACCGCGAGAACCGGCTCACCGTGCTGGTATCGCCGCGCAATCCATTGCAGCACAGCCTTATTCTTCATCGATGTCCTCCCCGCTCGCCAGATCGGAGCATTCGACCTGGAGCAGATCGGGATGTGCCGTCAGGAATGGGCCGGCGCCGGTGTCACCAGAGACGTTCTGCAGCAGGTCATCGAGCCGATGACCATCGGCGGCGGTCACTTTCGGCTTTCCGTAGCGCTGCCCGCTGCCTGCCGCCAGGACTATGCCAAGGGTCGTGGTGCTCATGGTGGTACTCGGTGAGGCATGTTACTCAGACGATGTCGCAACGCGCCCGGCCTCCGGCCTCATCGCCAGGTCGACGCGTAGGTCGAGCCCCAGGTGCCGGCCATCTGATGACACAGGAGGCGGACGGTGCGATGCTCTTACCGCCTCAAGTGACAGCGAGCGCGCGACGACGCGCAAAGGCAGGGTGAGAGTGACAGGCGATGGAGCAATCGGTCGGCCGGTGAGCCGGGTCGAGGGACGCGACAAGGTGACCGGCGGCGCGCGCTACACGGCCGATACCGCAGTGCCTGGCGTGCAGTACGCGGTGCTGGTGCAGTCCACCGTGTCGCACGGTCGCATCATCGCCGACTCCTTGGCGGCCGCCGCGACGCGAGCCCAATCCGCACCGGGAGTGACCTGGGTCCTCACGCCCTTGAATTGCCCTACTCTGCAGCATCTTCCAGTCGATCTGACGTGGGATCTGCCGCTGGAACGGCGGCCACCGCTGTCGGATCTGACGGTCCAACACAGAGGCCAGCACGTGGCTCTGGTGGTCGCCGACACCCTGGAGAACGCGCAGTTCGCCGCGTCGTTGATAGACGTGAGCTACGAGGAACTGCCCGCGCTCCTGACGGCGCACGATGTGCTCGCGGCACGAGACCTGCCGGCCAGCGATGACGGGGTCGTGCGCAGCGGCACCTACCGACCCGATCATTTCGTCAAACTCGAGGACGAGAAGCTCCAGGACCACCGCGGCCCGGCCGATGAGCCGGCCGACGGCATCAAGATCGCTTCGCGCTACACCACGCCCGAGAATGCCCACTACGCCATCGAGCTGGCCGCCACGATCGCGAGCTGGGACGGTGATCTGCTGACGGTGCACGACACGACGCGGTGGATCGCCGGCGAACGGCTCGCTCTGGCAGCCTATTTGGGCATCCCAGTCGACAACGTGCGGATCATCGCCCCGCTGGTCGGTGGAGCGTTCGGTTCCAAGAGTTTCTTGTGGATGCATGTCGTGCTGTGCGCGTTGGCTGCGCGAGTGACCGGACAACCGGTCAAGATGGTCCTCAGCCGCGCCCAGATGTTCACCTCGACCGGACACCGTCCGCCAACCGAGCAGCAGGTGCGGCTGGTCGGCGATGCTCACACCCGACTGACCAGCATCGAGCACCACACGCTCACCGAGACGTCGACAATCGCGCACTTCTGCGAACCGGCCGGCATCAGCACACGGTTCCTCTACCGATCACCCCGAATGGTCGTCTCGCACACGGTCGCTCGGGTACATTCCCCCACTCCATGTTTCATGCGCGGCCCCGGCGAAGCACCTGGACTGTTCGCTCTGGAGGTCGCCATGGACGAGCTGGCCCACGAGCTCGACGTCGACCCGCTGCAGCTGCGCATCACCAACTATGCCGGGGACGATCAAGCCAGCGGACGCCCGTGGTCCGACGAGAATCTGCTGCGGTGTTACCGGGAGGGAGCCTATCGTTTCGGTTGGTCGCACCGACCGTCCGAACCACGGTCGCAGCGCCGCGACGATGTGCTCGTCGGCTGGGGTATGGCGACCGCGACTTATCCGGGGCGCCGCATGCCCGCCGGCTGTCATGTGCGGACCACGCGCGACGGAATTGTCGAATTCTCCTCAGCCACACACGAAGTCGGGACCGGGGTGCGGACCGTCATGACGCAGATCGCCGCGGATTCCGCGGGATTGCTGCTGCCGCAGGTGGCCTTCTTCTCGGGTGATTCCGCCTTCCCGAGCGCCCCGTACAGCGGAGCATCACAAACCACCGCGGCCGTCGGCTCGGCGGTCTACGAGGCCGGTCGGGAATGGAAACGCCGGCTGCTCGAACTTCTCGTCGCCGACGAGCATGCGCCATACGCCGGATGCGACCCGCACACGCTGGATATCCGCGACGGCGAGGTCATCAGCACCGATCCGGAGCTCCCGGTCACCGCGGTCATCCCACTGCTTGCGGCATCCGACAATGCATTTCACGAGCGACTCACCTTCACCAGCACCAGCGACGGGGCGCCGGAAGGCGGCCCCGTGTCGCAATCGTTCGGCGCCCACTTCTGCGAGGTGGAAGTAGATGAGAGCATCGGGCGAGCCACCGTCACCCGGTGGGTCGCGGTCATGGACTGCGG
This sequence comes from Mycobacterium sp. SMC-18, assembly GCF_045310895.1. NCBI lineage: Bacteria > Bacillati > Actinomycetota > Actinomycetes > Mycobacteriales > Mycobacteriaceae > Mycobacterium > Mycobacterium sp. SMC-18. The sequence goes on along the minus strand of NZ_JBJIAL010000017.1, from coordinate 14,184 downwards.
ACGCGTCATCAACCCGAAGCTGGCGCGCAGCCAGATCATCGGCGGCATCACCTTCGGTCTCGGCATGGCGCTACTGGAACAGGTGCCCTACGACCCCGGTACTGGCCACGCCCTCGGCGAGTACTACGTGCCCACTCACGCCGACATCCCGAGGTTCGACATCGCCTTCATCGACAGCGCCGACGACCACCTGAACGCGTTCGGTGCCCGCGGCATCGGCGAAATCGGAGTGTGCGGCGTGGCCGCCGCGATCGCCAATGCCATCTTCCACGCCACCGGTCGCCGGGTACGCGACCTGCCGATCACCATCGAGAATCTGTTGCCCGCGTTCGGCGCAGCGTCCCAGAGGCAAAATCCATATGAGTGACCACACCATCGAGCTGATCATCAACGGCACCGCCGTCACGGTGGTGGCCGACGTCCGCACCACGCTGCTGGACCTGCTGCGTGAACGCCTGCAACTCACCGGTACGAAGAAAGGCTGCGACCACGGACTGTGCGGCGCCTGCACGGTTTCGGTCGATGATGCGCGGGTCCTGAGCTGCCTCACCCTGGCCGTGACGATCGAGGGCGCCACCGTCGTGACCATCGAAGGCATCGCCCAAGACAGCCGGCTGCACCCGTTGCAAGAAGCGTTCATCGAACACGACGGATTCCAATGCGGTTACTGCACGCCCGGCCAGATATGTTCGGCACGAGCGATGCTCGCAGAACACGCGCGCGGGGATCTGTCCGCCGCAACTTTCGACGGCCCGCTCACCGACGTCGCAAACGGACCGGAGACCTTGTCCACCAATGAAATCCGCGAGCGCATGGCAGGCAACATCTGCCGTTGCGGCGCCTACCCGAACATCGTCGACGCGATCGCGTCCTGTCTGCCCGAGCACCGCCCATGAAGACCTTCGACTTCCACCGCGCCCGCGATGTCGATGACGCCCTCGATCTTGCCGCCCGCACCGGTGCCACCTACTACGCGGGCGGCACAAACCTGCTCGACCTGATGAAGCTCGGCGTCGCGGCGCCGACGGCTGTGGTCGACGTCAGCCGGCTCGGCCTGGATCAGATCACTGCAACCGATGACGGCGGCATCATGATCGGTTCCGGCGTCACCAACAGCGCGATCGCCAACCACGATCTGGTCCGGACACAGTATCCCGTGCTGTCGCAGGCGATCTTGTCCGGAGCGACGACCCAGCTCCGGAACATGGCCACCGCCGGCGGCAACCTGCTGCAACGGACTCGTTGTCCGTACTTCATGGACCCCGAGTTCCCGGCGTGCAACAAACGCCGTCCCGGTTCCGGCTGCGGTGCGCTGCAAGGTTTCAACCGTGAGCACGCACTGTTCGGGACCAGTCAGTCCTGCGTTGCGGTGCACCCGTCCGACATGGCGGTGGCGCTGTCGATGCTCGATGCCGTGGTGCACGTCCGGGCGACCACCGGTTCGCGCAGCATCTCGCTGTCCGATTTCTTCCGGCTTCCCGGGGACGAACCCGACCGCGACAACACCCTGCTACCCGGCGAACTGATCGTCGGTATCCACCTGCCGCCGTCGGAATACGCCCGTCGCAGTTGGTATCTCAAGGTCCGTGACCGGCACAGCTACGCCTTCGCCCTGGTGTCCGTTGCAGTTGGACTGACACTCGACGACGGTATCGTCACTTCAGCGGCCATCTCACTCGGCGGCGTCGCCGCCAAACCGTGGCGCGTACCCGCAGCCGAATCCGCGTTGATCGGTAATGCCCCCGACGACAAGGCTTTTCGAGATGCCGCAGAGATCGCGCTGCGCGACGCTGCTGCGCTGGGCCAGAACCAGTTCAAGATCGACCTCGGGAAGCACAGCGTCCTGCGGGCACTGCACAAGGCCAGTACGCGGTGACGCCGTCCGACGTCACTCGACAAGCTTGCTCAAGCAGTACACCCGCTTCGGGGACGTGAAGACCATCGCCTTCGCCGCAGTGGCGCAGGCCGATTCATCGGTGCTGTCATCGACGCGCTGGGCCACCTTGAACACCCCCGTGTGCGAGTTGGCGATCGCCGGAGCCTGTGCGCATTCGATGTTCCTGACGCTCTTGCCGGTGAGATCCAGCGCGTAGCAGTCACCCTCATGCAGGTTCAGGGCGAAGCACAGGCTCGCAGCCTTGGGATCGTCCTGATTGCTGGTGGCGTAGAAGTACGGGCCCTCCGACGGCGCCTTGCCGTCCGGGCACAGTCCCTTCGAGGTCTCGCCCGCCAATTCGTAGACGGCGTCGGAGGATTCGCAGCTGGTCGAGGTGAAATCGAACTTCTCGTAGTCCGAGGTCGTGACGCACTGCCCCGATTTGAGGTGGGAACCGAAGACCGTCGTGGTCTGTAGTCCCTTGCGGGCCATGTTGCCGATGCCGCCGAGTACGACCAGCACCACCACCGCGCCCACGATCCACATCCACGGCTTGATGCCTGACTTGCGCGGCGGCGGCGCATATCCAGGGAACGGGTTCGGGGCACCGTAGTTGGCCTGCGGCTGGCCGGCCCAGGGTTGCGGATTCGGCGGCGGCCAACCCGGCTGGGGTTGCCACGCCTGCTGCCCCGGCGCGGGCGGGATCGGTTGGCCCGGTGGGTTTCCCGGCGGTCCGTGCGGCGTCGGCGTCGGGTCCCATGGGCCTTGCTGCGGTGGCGGTTGCGTCATGGGCTGGTCAGTTCGGGGCCGACGTGCACAAGATGCCGTGCGCAGCTTTCGCCAGCGCGCCGGTGGGACCCGCGTCGGCGCCGTACTGCCCGGCCAGCGCGCCGACGACGTCGGGCCGCGACTGGCCACTGAACGCCATCTGACACGCCTGCAGACCGGCCTGCATGATCGCGTCGTCATCGCCCGGGAAGCCCGCGTTGCGGGCCTGGTTGATGAACCGCTGCTGTTCCGGCGTGAACGGCATCGGCCACGCCGACGCAGGTCCAGCGGCGGCGACGGACAACGCGGAGACTGCGGCAACCACGCCGGCAGTCAGACGGATCTTCATCGACATCTCTCCCCCAAAGTGTCTGGACCCGCGGGGTCGCGGGACCTCAACACGACTCAGCCTAATCGCCCCAGACCGGTTCACGAGACCGATCTTCTGAGGGGCGTCCTCGCACCCGCCTGCGCAGTCACGATCTATCAGCCGAGGCCTTGTTCCGCAATGTCATACACGATGAGCGCGGATGAGAACTGCACGCTGGCGGTTGGATCGGCCAGGTCCACTGCACACAGCGACTCGATGCGCCGTAAGCGCTGGGCAACCGTATTGGGATGAATCAACAGTTTTTCTGCGGTCGCGGTGCGGTCCAGTTTGCAGGCGAAGTGGGTTCGCAGCGTGGCAACGAGGTCGGTGCGGTGTTTGGCGTCGTAGTCGACGATCGGCGCCAGCGTCCGGTTGGCGAAAGCTGTCAGCTTGGCCGGGTCATTGAGCTGCAGGAGCAATCCGACGATGCCGAGATCGTCAAGGCTCACAACGGAATCGGTGCGACCCGAACGCACGGAGATCTCGAGCGCACTCCTGGCGATCCGGTAGGCGTCGCCGTAATCGGATCCGTAAACGGGCGACACCGCGACTGTCGCGGAAATGTTCGGCGCGATCCTGGACAACTCCCGCTGAATGATGACACCCGGGGACTCGTCGCCCTCACGTGGCCAGAGAGCGACCAGCGTTCCGCCATGCATCGCCACCAGCGGACGCGGCTGACGCCCCGATGCCAGCTCGGTGACAGCGGAGAGCGCACGTTGCCACGCCCGGCGGGTGGCCGACTCGCTGGGGCCGGCGAGGGTGGCGACGACGGCGACGTGGGCGACGGACAGATCGTGGCCCGAGCGTCGCGCACGTTCCCGAATCTGGTCCGACGGCTGACCGCTGCCGGTCAGCACATCGGTCAGCAGTTCGCCACGCACCCGTCGTTCGACCTCGGCGGCGGTCTGCATCCGCAGCAACTCCACCGAGATGACGATGGAGGCGTGCTCTACCGCCCGAATCTGTAGGGGGTCAAGTGAATCGGGGACTCCGGGGAACCAGATGCGGGCTGCGACCTCGCTGCCCAGACGCACCCGTGCGACGAGCCAGCCAGTCGAAGCACCCTGATCGTCGACGGCCTCGCCGACCGTCGACGAGTCTGCTGCGGACTCGGCATCCGTCGTCGCGGTCCGGACTGCGACGGCCGGGTAATCGATGCCGTCGGCTGAGCGCGCGAGCTCGATCTGGCGGGCGTCGTCGATGAGCACGGGCCGGCCGATCAGGTCGCTCAACGCCGCGGCAATCCCGCTGACGCCTCCCGAGCGCAAGGTCACTGCGAGCAACCGTTCGTGGATCTGTTCCGAACGCGCGAGCGCATCGCGTTGCTCCCGTAGCGATTTGGTCAGAGTGCGCAATTCATCGAGCCGGCGCGCCGAAGTCACCGCGATGGCGGCATGGTTGGCGAGCAAGGTCAGCCGCTCGATCTCGTAGCGGGTGAAGGTGTGCACCGAGGCGTAGTAGCCGTTGAGTGTTCCCAGCACCTCGGTGCCGGCAATGAGCGGTACGGCGACGATCGCCCGATAGCCCTGCTCTTGTGCCACACCGGCCCAGAGGGCGAATCGGGGTTCAATCCGCACGTCGCGGATAGCCACCGGTTCTCCACTGTGGAAAGCGCGACTCGACGGCGAGGTGCTGTCCAGCCGGATGGGGCGGTCGGAGTTCACCCGTCCGACGTACTCATCCGACAATCCGCTCCAGCCCCGCACGAGCAGTTGCTCGCCGGTGTCGTCGGGGATGAGCACGCCGCAGAAGTCGAAGCCCAGCAGCGTCCGCGCGGTGTCGGCGACCAGGCAGAGCACCTCGGCCAGATCGGTCTCAGCACCGGCAAGGGCACTGAGGGTGCGCAACGCTGCCAGCCACGTGACCAGTTCCGCCCCCGGCCGTTCGCGGCCCGTCGACGTCGTCATCCGATCAGTGTGCATCACGAGGAGATGTAGCCACACACATATTCAGCCGAATAATATGTCTTGCACGACATTGAACGCAGTTGGCGTTGTGATGAGACTCATTGGCATGACCCAAGTCTCACCGGCCCCCACCGTGGTCACGGATGCGCCCCTCACCCCTGTCCGCCACATCCTCAGCCCCGCCACCGGCGCAGTGATCGCCACCGTCCCGGAGCAGGGGGCGCGTGAGGTCGATGCCGCGGTGGCCAAGGCCCGCGCGGCGTTCGAGGACGGGCCGTGGCCGACCATGGTCCGGAGCGAGCGCGCCAAGCTGCTGCTGCGCATCGCCGACGTCATCGAATCCGCCGCCGAGAAGCTCTACACCCTCGAGGCCCAGAACAACGGGCGGCCGATCACCGAAACCCGGGCCCAGCTGTCTCGCGTGCCGGAATGGTTCCGGTACAACGCCGGGCTGCTGGCCGCGCAACGCCAAGCCGTGCTGCCGGGCGACGGGCCCTACCTCACCTATCAGCAGCGGCTACCGCTCGGCGTGTGCGGCATCATCACGCCGTTCAACCATCCGATGCTCATTCTGGCGCGGAGCCTGTCGGCCGCCCTCGCCAATGGAAACACCGTGGTGGTCAAGCCATCTGAGCTGACACCGCTGACGACGCTGGCCCTCGCCGAGATCGTCACCGACGCCGGGCTACCCGACGGCGTGCTCAATGTGATCACGGGCGCGCGCGAGGCGGGCGAGCGTCTCACCGGCCATCCCGACATCGCCAAGATCACTCTCACCGGCGGCACCGAGGCCGGGCGATCAGCAGCCGTCGCGACGGCGTCACGCTTCGCGCGAATCACCGCCGAGCTGGGCGGCAAGACGCCGGTGCTGCTGTTCGACGACGTCGACCCGCAGATCGCCGCCGAGGGTGCAGCCTTCAGCGCGTTCGTCGCGGCCGGCCAGTCGTGTGTCGCAGGGTCGCGATTCCTGGTGCAACGGGGCATCTACGACGAGTTCGTCGCCGCCCTCACTGCGCGCGCCCGGGCCATTCGCGTCGGAGACCCCGCCCTGCCGGACACCCAGATGGGACCGCTCATCAGCGACCGGCAGCGCGACAAGGTCACGGCGCTGATCCGGACCGGCCTCGACCAGGGCGCGACCCTCGCCGCCGGTGGCCAAATACCCTCCCTGCCAAGCCCTTTCGACGGCGGCTTCTACCTCGAACCCACCGTGTTGTCCGACGCCACCATGGACATGACGGTCGCCCGGGAAGAAATCTTCGGGCCGGTCGCCGTGGTCATCCCGTTCGACGGCGAGCACGACGGCGTGCAGATGGCCAACGACAACCCGTACGGCCTCGGTGCCGGAGTGTGGACCACCGATGTGAGCCGCGCCCACCGCGTGGCGGCGCGCATCAACGCGGGCATGGTCTGGGTCAACGACCACCACCGCCTGGAACCGTCCCTCCCCTGGGGCGGCATCAAGGAATCCGGTTCCGGAAAAGACGCCGGCACAGAGTCGTTCGACGACTTCTCCTGGGTCAAGACGATCGTGGTGCGCACCGCTGCCGAGCCCGTCGACTGGTACGGCGGGCAGCCCCAGCGCCGCCTCAACTGACCCACTTCCGACGGCCCGAAAGGCACACCCATGTCCGCAGCACGCTGGCATCACGACATCACCCGAACGCAATGGCTGGTCCTGGCGGGCACCACGCTGGGCTGGGGCCTGGATGGCTTCGCCGGTAGCCTCTATGTCCTCGTCCTCGGCCCCGCCATGAACGAGCTGCTCCCGAACAGCGGCATCGATACCGATGCCGCGGCCATCGGGTTCTACGGCGGCCTGACCGTCGCGCTCTTCCTCATCGGATGGGCGACCGGCGGAATACTTTTCGGCATACTCGCCGACTATTTCGGCCGTACCCGGGTGTTGTCGGCGGGCATCCTCACCTACGCGGCGTTCAGCGCGCTCGCCTTCTTCGCCGACACGTGGTGGCAGCTGGGCGTCCTGCGATTCATCGCAGGCCTCGGATCAGGTGTCGAGGCACCGGTGGGTGCCGCTCTGATCGCCGAGACCTGGCGCAACCGATTCCGGGCCCGCGCCGGCGGCGTGATGATGGCCGGATACGCCGGTGGCTTCTTCATGGCGGCCGCCGCCTATGCACTGCTGGGTGACCACGGCTGGCGCGCCATGATGCTGCTCGCCGGCATCCCGGCCCTGGTGGTGTGGTTCATCCGCCGCTACGTACCCGAGCCACCCGAGATCGGCGCCCACTTGCAAGCACGTCGGGAGCGGAAAGCACTGGGCCACAATCACGTCCACGATCGATTCGTGCTGCGACGCCTGTTCAGCCCGCCACTACTGCACCCCATGCTGGTCTGCACCGCACTGGCCACCGGAGCGCTGATCGCGTTCTGGAGCGTGTCGACGTGGTACCCGCAGATCATCCGGCAGGCGACCAAGGCCGAAGGCCTCCCTTCCGGCGTGGCCGATCACCGGGTCGCGGTGGCCGCGATGCTGTTCAACGCCGGCGGCATAATCGGCTACGCCGCATGGGGTTTCGTCGCCGACGCGATCGGACGCCGGAACGCCTTCGCGATCAGCTTCACGGTCTCGGCCGCCACCATCGCGTGGACGTTTCCGTTCGACCGCAGTCACACCGAGCTGCTCATCGCGATGCCGCTGCTGGGCTTCGGCTTGTTCGGCGCCCTGTCGGGCACCTTCATCTATGGTCCGGAACTCTTCCCGCCCAGTGTGCGTGCCACCGCGCTGGCCGTGTGCAACAGCGTCGGCCGTTACGTCACCGCGCTCGGGCCTCTCACGGCCGGGGTGATCGCCTCGTCGTGGTTCGACGGCAACCTCGGCGTCGCCACCGCCTCGGTGTCGGCGGTAGGCCTGATCGCCGTCATCGGCCTGGCCTTCGCCCGCGAAACCCGCGGGGAACCCATGCCCGTCGACCACCCCACCACCCACACCACCCGGCTCAGCGAAAAGAGCGCATCATGACCGAATACTCCACTGCTTCGGCGATCGTCGTCGGCGGATCCATCGGTGGCCTCACCACCGCACTGTTGCTGCGCGACTTGGGATTCCATGTCGACGTCTTCGAACGCACCCCCACTCCCCTCGACGGTCGCGGCAGCGGCATCGTCCTGCAGCCGGACACCGTGCGCTGGTTCACCGAACGCAGCCGGCAGCACATGGCCGATCTGCACACCGCCACCTCCTACGTGCAATACCTCGACCCCAATGGCGCCACCGTGCACCGGGAGCCCGCCCGCTGGACCTACACCTCGTGGGGCACCTTTTACCGGGCACTGCTCGCCGACTTCGGTACCGAGCACTACCACTACGGCGAATTCGCCTGTGGTTTCAGTCAGGACGAACACACCGCCACGGTGCGGTTCGTCAGCGGCAAGACTGCCAATGCCGACCTCGTCGTCTTCGCCGACGGCATCACCTCACCGGCTCGCGAGCATTTCGATCCCGGTGCCGCACTCACCTACTCCGGCTACGTGGGCTGGCGCGGAACCGTCCCCCTGTCCGAGCTGACAGCCTCCACTCGTGAGGTACTCGGCGACGCCATCACCTACACCGTGATCCCGAATTCGCACATCACGATGTACCCGATTCCGGGTGAACAGAGCCTCGACGAGGCCGACCGGTTGATGAACTACGTCTGGTACCGCAATGTGCCGGCGGGCCCAGAACTCAGCGAATTGCTCATCGACAAAAGAGGATTCAGCGGATCGGTATCGGTCCACCCAGGCCAGGTGCAGGACCGCTTCGTCGACGAACTGCGCACGGCGGCAGCGGCGCAACTCGCACCCGCAGTGGCCGAAGTGGTCGTCAAGACGCCGCAGCCCTACCTGCAGGTGCTGTCGGACGTGCGGTCCTCGCGGATGGCTCTGGGCCGGGCGGCGTTGATCGGCGATGCCGCGTGCGCCTCGCGGCCACATGCGGCCGCCGGAACCGCCAAGGCCGCCGCCGACGCCTGGGCGCTGGCCGATGCGCTGTCCACCTCGGCCGGAGACATCGTGGCAGCCCTGGCCAAATGGGAACCGGCGCAGCTACAGCTGAGCGACAGCCTGCTGCGCCGCGTGGTGGACATGGGCGAACGCTCGCAGTTCCGCAACAGCTGGACACCTGGAGACCCAGACCTGCGATTCGGCCTCTACGGCCCCGGACGCTAAAGCTCTTCACGACGAAAGGAATTCGAAAATGACCGACAACAACTATCTGACCGACCTACCGCTCGCCGGTGAGCTGGTGGCCACCGACTTCGAGAGCTGGCCGGGCTGGCTCAAGACCGAGTTCGCCGAGCACGCCTTCGACGGAAACGTCGGATCCCGCTTGCTGAGCGAGGACTCTCGGGTCCGGGTGTGGGAGATCCGGTTGGCGCCAGGTGAGCGCTGGCACGCCCACCGGCATGTGCTGGACTACTTCTGGACGGCGATCAACGCAGGCAGCAGCCGCCAGCACACCCATGACGGCACCGTCCGCGAAGTCTCCTATCAAGCCGGCGAGACCCGCCACTTCCATTTCGGGCCAGGCGAATTCCTGCTGCACGACATCGAGAACATCGGCGAAACCGAGCTGATTTTCACCACCGTCGAGCATCTCGACAGCGCCAACGACGCGTTGGAGATCGCGCGATGAGACCGCACATCGCCGACGGCGTCATCGACGTTCACGCCCATTGGTTGCCCCGTGCACTGTTCGCACTGCCGCCCGGCGCCCCGTACGGCCCGATGAATGACCGCGACGGCCAGCTGCATCTCGGTGACCTCCCGCTGTCGATCGCCACCGATGCCATGAGCGACGCGACCGCGATCACCGCCGACATGGACCGCGCCGGCGTCGCGCTACGCGTACTTTCCGCGCCTCCGTTCGCTTTTCCGCTCACCGCGGCCGGCGCCGAGTACGCCGGCGCATTCAACACCGCGCTGGCCGATGTCGTCGGAACATCCGACGGACGGCTCCTGGGGCTGGGCATCGTCGCCCTGGGCGAACCCGGAGACATCACCTCGCAGTTGACCGCGCTGCGTGACGCCGCAGGCATCGTCGGCGTCGCAATACCGCCGGTGGTCGACGGCGACTCACTGAATCGGGGCGCATTGCGGCACATCGTCTCCGAGGCCGCTCGTCTCGATCTCGCAGTGCTGGTGCATCCCATGCAGATCGGCCGGCCGGAGTGGAGCGACTACTATCTGGCCAACCTCATCGGCAACCCCGTCGAAACCGCCACTGCGGTCGCGAATCTCGTGCTGAGCGGTCTGAAGGACGAACTGCCCGAGTTACGCATTTGCTTCCTGCACGGCGGCGGCTGCGCACCCGGTCTGCTCGGCAGGTGGGACCACGGCTGGCGGGCCCGTGCCGATGTCCGCGCCGCAGGCAGCCGATTGCCGTCCGACGTCGTCGCCGATCTGTATTTCGACACCGTCACCCATGACGCCCCGCAACTCGAACTGCTCGGCAAGATCGCCGGCAAGGACAAGGTGGTCTGCGGCAGCGACTATCCCTTCGACATGGCCGAATCGGACCCGGTACGGTTCGCGGTCAAGTACGGGCCCGACGAGGACGCACTGACCCGAGCGGCCCGAAACTTCCTGGGAGTGAACTGATGTCGACACTCTTTACACCGCTCACCCTCCGAAGTGTCACCTTCGCGCACCGGGCCTGGATGTCGCCGATGATGCAGTTCTCCGGCGTCGCCGACGGACCGGAAGCCGGCACCCCGACCGACTGGCATTTACAGCATTTCGGTGCGCGAGTGGTCGGTGGCGTCGCCCTGGCGATGGTCGAGGCGACGTCTGTGGACCCCGTCGGCCGCAGCAGCGTCTATGACCTCGGATTGTGGGATGACCGCCAGATTCCGGCATTTCGGCGGTTGACGCACTTCATCACCGAGCAGGGTTCGGTGCCGGGCATCCAGATCGTGCATGGCGGCCGCAAGGCAGCCACCGGGCGGCCCTGGCCGGACCCCAGCCGGACTCCCGAATCCTGGACGACGCTGGGCCCCAGCGCCATTGCGTTCGGACATCGTCCCGTTCCCGCCGTACTGGACGTCGACGAGATCGAGCGAATCGTGGCGAGCTTCGCCGATTCCGCCCGGCGAGCCGCCGCAGCCGGCTTCCAGGTCCTCGAAATCCATGGCGCCCACGGCTATCTCATTCACCAGTTCCTGTCCCCGCAGTCCAACACGCGCACCGATGCGTACGGCGGATCGCTCGACAACCGGATGCGATTCGCGCTGCAGGTCGCCGAAGCGGTTCGCGCCGCGTGGCCGCAGCATCTGCCCCTGTTTTTCCGGGTTTCCGCCACCGACTGGCTTGCCGGGGACACCGACGACCCGCGACCGGGCTGGACCGTCGCGGACACCGTCGCCCTCGCCGTCGGTTTGAAGAAGGCCGGGGTCGACCTCGTCGACGTATCCAGCGGCGGCGCGATTCCCGATGCCCGCATCCCGGTGGCCCCCGGTTATCAGGTGCCCTTCGCGAAAAGGGTTCGCGCCGAGGCGGATATCCCCACTGCGACGGTCGGACTGATCACCGAAGCCGAGCAAGCCGAAGCGGTCGTCTCCGGCGGCGAGGCCGACGCCGTCTTCGTCGCCCGTGCCCTGCTGCGCAATCCCAACTGGGTCCGCGACGCCGCGCAACACCTCGGGGTGACGCTGCCGCACCCGCCTCAATACTCACGGGGATTCGCGTGAGTTCCCGCGGCGGGCAGGTTCACCTGCCCGCCCTGCCGGCCAATGTGGCCCAGGTGCTGGCATGGGGCGTTTCTCTTGCCTCGGCGTGCGGTGAGCCGGCGGACGGCGCTGGCCCGGCACCTACTGAAGCGGAATCTCGACGCCGCGGTCACGCTCCGGACGCGGGCCGAAGATGCGCCGATCCCCCTCGTTGATTCGCACGTCGTTGATGCTCGCCTCGCGGCGTTCCATCAAGCCGTCCGCGTCGAACTGCCAGAGCTCATTGCCGTAGCTGCGCCACCACTGGCCCGCGGCATCGTGCCACTCGTACTGAAACTTGACGGCGATGCGGTTCTCGGAGAACGCCCACAGTGTCTTGCGCAGGGCGTAGTCGTGCTCGCGCTGCCACTTGGCGGTCAGGAACGGCACGATCTCTTCGCGACCGGTGACGAACGTGTCCCGATTACGCCAGACCGAGTCGGGCGTGTACGCCAGGGCGACACGCTGCGGGTCGCGCGTGTTCCAGGCGTCCTCGGCGGCCTGCACTTTCTGGAGTGCGGTCTCTTTCGTGAACGGCGGGACGGGCGGACGTTGTTCGGACATGACTCTCTCTTTTCTCTCATTGAGAACGTGCGTTCTCTACGCGATTCGACTAGCGTAGGGAACGAGCGTTCTCAACGTCAAGGAGGAAATTCGGATGCCCGCGCCGATCAGCGACGAACAGAAGTCCCGCGACCGCGAGGCGCTGCTGGACGCCGCGGAGACCCTCTTCTACGAGCGCGGCATCCAAGCCGTCGGCATGGACGACATTCGCGAGGCGGCGGGGATCGCACTGAAGCGCATCTACGGGCTCTTCGCAACCAAGGAAGAACTCATCGTCGCCGTGCTGCAACGCCGCGACCGCCGCTGGCGCGGCCGCCTCACCGACTACGTGGAACAGCGTGCAGATCCACGAGAGCGAGTCCTGGCCGTCTTCGACTGGCTGGGACAGTGGTTCGCCGAGCCGGGCTTCCGGGGCTGCGCCTGGATCAACGCCTACGGCGAGCTCGGCGCCACCTCGCCGGCAGTCGTGGCCGAAGTACGCGCCCACAAGCAGGCATTCCACGAGCAGATTGCGGGCTGGGTCGCCGCCGTCACCGAGGCACCGCCGGAACCCTTGTGCCTGTTGGCCGAAGGCGCGATCGTGACCGCCGCCATCACCGGCGATACCGAGGCAGCGCAGCGCGCCCGGGAAGCAAGCGAATCCCTCCTGGGATGACGTCGGCCGCCGGGCCGCCCGTCAGAACGGTCGGCTGTTCGCCTGCCATTTGGCGGATTCCGGTCGCGGACCGAAACGCTCGACGTAGCGGTCGTGCATCTGCGACTGCTTCTGCCGCAGGACTTCGTCGATCAGGTTCGGGTCGAGGCCGTGCTGAGTCAGACGGTAGCGACGCCACACCTTGTTGAGCACGAACGCCATCACGAGGGCCCAGAAGTAGATCGGCAGCGTCATTTCGGAGTGCACGTACACCGATGCCGGCAGCAGCCACAACGGCGCCAGCACGAAGATCGGCGGGATGGCGTACCGGATCATGTGCCGGCGTACGGCGCCGTCGTCGGTCAGGTCCTGCCGAACCCATTCCCGCAGGTGGTCCGGTAAGCGCCGCCCGTAGGCGTAGGTGATGCGCTGCCAGAACGTCGGACTGTCGGCGACCATGACGACTCCTTTGCCTGATGAGGTCGACGAGCACCATGCTCTTCGTACCCTAATAGTTAGGACACTATCATTTAGCTTGCTATTCCACAGGGGTGAGACAACTCACGTACGCCGACGGCGAGAGACACTCGCCCGGCCGGATCACGCGCCACCGAGAACCCCGTGCCGGGCACTACGACACAAACTGTTAGGGCCCTAATTGGTAATAAGCTGGGCAACATGTCCGCTGTCTCGGAAGACGTCGACCCTCTGGCCCTCGAACGGCAGGTCTGCTTCGCGCTGGCCATCACCAACCGTGCGGTCCTCGCGATCTACCGGCCACTGCTCGAACCGCTCGGGCTGACGCATCCGCAATACCTGGTGCTATTGGCGTTGTGGGACAACGCAAAAGCCAAGCAGGAGCCGTTGACCGTCAAGCAGATCGCCGCACTGCTGCAGATGGATTCGGCCACCGTGTCCCCGATGCTCAAGCGCCTCGAGACGCTCGAGCTCATCCGCCGCACCCGCAGCGCGACCGACGAGCGCACCACCCACATCACGCTGACACCGAAAGGCGTCGCGCTACGTCGCCGCGCGCTGAAGATTCCGCCGGCGGTGGTCGAACAACTGGGCGTCGGCCTCGACGAGCTGGAACGCCTGCACGAAGTACTGACCCGAATCAATGCCGCCGCCGTTGCCGCCGGCACACTCACGGCGAAATCCGGGTAGCGGCTGGCAACGCCGGCGGGCGCCGGTTCGAAGGTTGTCGCGACGATGCACCGAAAGCCAGATACCAGTGGCGACGGCCATTGGTGAATGACATCGATCGTGGCGGATTCACGGCTCTTCATGATTGAGGGTGTAGAACGGTCAGCTGCTGTCGGCCTGTGATTGGGGTGTCTGGTTGGCTGGGTGTG
>NZ_JBJIAL010000016.1:0-137366 GCF_045310895.1 Mycobacterium sp. SMC-18 | reverse complement strand
TAGACAGCTCGCACTTCACTCGGAGGTCTTCTTCATGTCACCACGCCACGCCGTACCTAACGTCCGTGGTCAGTACAGCTAGATCGCGCGCAAGATCGGCCAGCCGCTGCGACAACTGCTCCAAATCCTCCGGCGGCAGTTCCTCCCCCAGACTGGTGAACCCGACGAGATCGGCGAAGGCCACCGACACCTGCCCGGACCCGGGCAGCGGCCGTCCGGCCATCCGTTCGGTGGCGCTGACCTCCTCTTCCAGCATGGCGTGCAACAACTGGGTCCGGAGCATGTCCTGGATCATCGGCCCGAGCAGCGGCGCGGCCTCGCCGATCAGCGCCGCGGTGGCTTTCGCGCCGTCGAGTTCGCTGACACCCGGTTGCAGAATCGCGGACAACGCGGCAAAACGCATGACCTCGACGGTGCGGGACAGACCTTCGGCCATGACCTGGACGACCGCGACGACCTGATCCTCCGGCAGGCCGAGCCGGAGGAACCGCTGGGCGTAGCCGACCAGGTCGCTGTCGACCGGCAGGAACAGCTCGGCGTCCAGGTCTTCGGACCGGGGCCGGCCGGCTGCATGCAGAATTCGTTGCAGCAGGTCCAGATTCACGCCCCACCGCTCGCTGATCTGCCGGGCCGACAACCTGGTGCCGTCATCACCCAACGCCCGCCGCGAAGGCAGCAGCATCGGCGCGAACGACTCGTTGATCTGGTCCTCGGTGAACCCCTCGGACAGCAGCCAGTCGGTCAGCTCGGCACGGTCGACCGGCTCGGCAGCTTGTTCACTCACCCGGCCAACCTATCGCGCCTGGCAGCCCCGCAGAATGGGCACATGACCGAGCCAGAGATGCCGCTACGCACGGGGCTGCCGGCGATTGTCGGCGCCGACCCACGGGTGCTGATCCTCGGCTCGTTTCCCAGCGAGAAGTCGCTGGACACCGGCGAGTACTACGCCAACACGCGGAACCAGTTCTGGCGGCTGCTGGGTGCGCTCATCGGGTTCGACGCGGAGCTGCCCTATGCCGAGCGCCTCGACGCCGTCACCGCCGCCGGGGTGGCGCTGTGGGACGTCGTGCACAGTTGCCGTCGAGTCGGCAGCCTGGACGCCAATATCGACCGAAAGACGTTGGTGCTCAATGATTTCGACGCGTTCCTGACGCAACACCCGACGATCGAGCGGGGCTTCGTCAACGGGCTGACGGCGTACACGCTGTTTCAGCGCGCCGACATCGCGCTGCCCGCCGCCCGCCTGCCGTCGAGCAGCGGAGCGCTGACCATGTCGTTCGCCGACAAACTCGCGGCGTGGCAAATGATCCGCTGAACGTTTCACCTCGGCCGATGGGGGTATGCCGCGCGAATGTGGTGTGTATCCGCATCCGGACCCAGGGGGTTTACCCATGTCACGCATCGCCAAGAACCTGCCGGGATTCACGAAGTATCTGGGTGCGGCGCTGACGGCGCTGACGATCGGTGGTCTGATCGCACCGACGCCGGTCGGCGCGTTCTCCCGACCCGGATTGCCCGTCGAATACCTCAACGTCCCATCGGCGGCCATGGGCCGCGACATAAAAGTCGAATTCCAGGCCGGCGGTCCGCACGCCCTCTACCTGTTGGACGGCCTGCGCGCGCAAGACGACAACAACGGCTGGGACATCAACACCCCGGCGTTCGAGTGGTACAACGGCTCGGGCCTGTCCGTCGTGATGCCGGTCGGCGGCATGTCGAGCTTCTACACCGACTGGTATCAGCCGGCCGTCGGCAACGGCACCACCCAGACCTATAAGTGGGAAACCTTCCTGACCAGGGAATTGCCGGCGTGGTTGGCCGCCAACAAGCACATCTCAACCGGCGGTAACGCGGTGGTCGGGCTGTCGATGAGCGGATCGACCGCACTCATGTACGTGGCGGACCACCCGGACAAATTCCGGTACGCCGGTTCACTGTCCGGATTCCTGAACTTGTCCGACTCGTTCTGGCCGTCGCTGGTCGGGCTGGCGATGAACGATTCCGGCGGCTTCAACCCCGGCGCCATGTGGGGGCCTCCCGGTGATCCGGCATGGGCGCGCAACGACCCGACGGTCAACGTCGGCAGGATCGCCTCGTCTGGCGCCAGGCTGTGGGTGTACTGCGGCACCGGCACGCCGGACGACCTGGCGGGCGCGACAAGCGGTGTGCCACAGCAGTTCCTGGAGAGTTTCACGCTCGCGTCGAACACCAAGTTCCAGGGCGCGTACCAGGCCGCGGGCGGGCACAACGCCACGTTCAACTTCCCGCCGACGGGCACGCACACCTGGGCCTACTGGGGTCAGCAACTCCTGCAGATGAAGCCCGACATCCAGGCCGCGCTCGGCGCGCGCTAACCGACCGGAGGCCGCCGGCCCGCCCAGGGCCGCGCACCTTCTATCTGCGCACTCAGCGACAGCAGCGTCGCCTCGTCAAAGGGCCTGCCCACCAACTGAATCGACGTCGGGACACCGTTATTGTCCAGCCCCCACGGCACCACGGCCGCCGGTTGACCGGTGACATTGAACATGGCCTGGAAGGGCACGCGCGCAGCGACCGACGCCAGCGTCGAGACGGCGCCGCGGCGCTGGTACTGCCCGACCCGCGACGGTCCGGTCGCCGCGCCCGGGGTGATCACCACGTCGACACTGTCGAAAACGGATTGCACCCGAGCGGCGAGCGCGGGTTCGGCGGCGCGGATCGCGTCGATGCGCCGCTGCGAGATCAACCCACCGATCCGGGCGAAGGACCGGGTGCGGCGGTCCAGTCGCTCCGGATGCGGCAGCGCGGACACGTCGTCGTAGACACCGCGGAAGTAGCGCGGCAGGGCGTGGCCGTACACCGCCGACCGCGGATAGTCCGGATCTCGTTGGACGACGTCGTGGCCCAATTCGCGCAACAGCTCGCCCGCCTGCTCCACCGCGGCGCGCTGCTTGGCGCCCACCCGTGCCGTCACCAGCGGTGGCACCTTGGTGCTCAACGCAATCCGCAAGCGTCCGGGTGCCTGTCGTGCGGCCGCCACGAAGCCGCCGTCGGTGGTGGCGTCGAGGAACAGGGCCGCGTCTTCGACGGTGCGGGCCAACGGCCCGTAGGCGACCAGGCCGCACCACGAATCGTCGTGCGGGCTCAGCGGCACGCGGTCGCGCTGCGGTTTGATGCCGAACAACCCGCACCAGGTGGCGGGAATCCGGATCGAGCCCATCCCGTCCGATCCCAGCGCCATTGCCGCCAGCCCGGCGGCGACCGCGGTGCCACTGCCCCCGCTGCTGCCGCCCGGCGCATACTCCGGATTCCAGGGGTTTCGCGTGGTGCCGTAGGTCAGTGTCTCGGTGAAGGGCCAGATCATCAGCTCGGGCACCGTGGTCTTGCCCAGGATCACCGCGCCGGCATCGCGTAGCCGCCGAATCACCTCGGCGTCCGTGGTGGCGGCCGGTCCGTGCGCGCTGCTGCCGAACGTGGTCAGTTCGCCCGCCACATCGGTGTCATCCTTGATGGCGATCGGCACGCCGAGCAGCGGTAGCCGTTCCCCTGCGTCCAGCCGGGCCTGCGCGGCCTGCGCCTGGGCCCTGGCACTCTCGGCCAGAACCGTTCGATAACAACGCAATTCGGGATCGATGCGCGCGATCCGGTCCAGGTACAGCTCGACGAGTTCAGGTGCGGTCACCGTACCGGCGGCGAGCATCCTGGCCTGTTCGGCGGCGCCGGCGAACGCCAGGTCACGAGGGTCCATGCGGCGCAGATTACCCATCATCGGCGGTGTTTTGTGGCGTACTCCCCCGGCGTGCAGCCGAGCATGGCGTGGAAGTCGTTGATGAAGTGCGCTTGGTCGTACCAACCCAATCGCACTGCCAGGTCGGCGAAGTCGAGGTCCGGCACCGTCTCGATCTGCAGTGCCGCGTGCTGCAGACGGTAGCGGCACAGCACCCATTTCACCGGCACCCCGACGTACCGGCGAAACACCCGCTGCGTTGTCCGCTCACTCCAGGGAGACAGCGCCATCACCTGTTCGACCCGGTGCAGCTGTGAATCGGCGCGAACCCGGTCGAGCAATCGCGTCAGGTCCCGATACGTGGCGTCCACATCGGTGTGGTTGCCGATCGCGGCGTCGAGAGCCGCTGCGGCCCGGTCGATATCGTCGGCGAAAGGGACTGCGGCGCCCAGTAATTCCGCACCCACCGGCAGCACGCGGCCCGTCAGCGCGCCGGCGTCCCGGCCGAAACGGGCCGCGAAGCCGCCGGGCCGGAACCTGGCGCCCACCACCGAACCTGCCCCCGACAGCGTGGTCGTGAACACCCGCTCGACCACGCCGTGCACCAGCGTCGCCGGCAACCGGTGACCGTGCCGGACCTCGTCGGTGCCCCACTCGTGCGTCAGGTGCACCGCGGGAAAGGTGATGACGGTGCTGTCGAACGGCTCGACGTCCCGTAAATCCCAAGTGACGGACCAGAAGTTCTCGACCCAGACCGCTGCCGCGGCGGACGGCTGCCACTGCTGCAGATCGAACACCGAGCCGGTATTGGCACGGCCGACCACACCCAGCTTGGGAGCTGTTGTCGGGTTTTTCCAAGCCGCCACACCATTGACCCTACGAAACTGGGTGCCATGAGCGTGCAACCAATTCCCCAGGGCTACACCAGCCTCACCCCGTTCCTGGTGATCGATGGGGCCGCCGCCGCGATCGACTTCTACGTCGAGGTGTTCGGCGCGCGGCTGATCGAGAAGATGGACGCGAGCGACGGCAAGGTGGCCCACGCCGAGCTGGACTTCGGTACCGGCCGGCTGCAACTGTCCGATCCCAACCCCGATTACGAACTGGTGGCGCCGCCCCGCAGCGGTCCGGTCACGCATTCGGTGGTGCTGTACTGCCCCGATGTCGACGCGGTGGTCGACCGCGCCGAGCGGGCCGGCGCGACGATCCGGGAAGCGACACAGACTTTCGTCACCGGTGACCGGTTCGCGTCGATCATCGATCCATTCGGCCAGCGCTGGGCGGTGATGACGCGCGTCGAAGAGGTCGACGCCGCCGAACGCGACCGCCGGTTGTCGGAGTGGGCGGCCTCCAACGTCTGACCCCGGTTGGCCTACCGTGAACTGATGGCCTGTGTGTTCTGCGACATCGTCGCCGGGAAGGCGCCCGCGGTGCGCGTCTACGAAGACGCCGACTACGTGGCGTTCCTGGACATTCGCCCGTTCTCCCGCGGCCACACCCTGGTGGTCCCCAAGCAGCACTACGAGAACCTCGTCGACACCCCGCCGGACGTGGTGGCCGGTATGGCCAAGCTCGGTCAGCGCATCGCCCAGGCGTCGCGCGAGTCCGGCCTCCACGCCGACGGTAACAACGTCGCGATCAACGACGGCAAAGCCGCATTTCAGACGGTGTTCCACATCCACCTGCACGTCGTCCCGCGCAAGCTGGGCGACAAGCTGGCGTTTGCCAAAGGGATGCTGCTGCGCCGTGATCCGGACCGGGAGACCAGCGGAAAGATCCTACTGGAGGCGGTGGCGCGGCTGTCTGATCCGCAGGCAGACTTGCAGCCATGAGCATGCCCCTGTGGGAGAAATACCTCGGTCTCCCGTTGCTGAAAATGCACGACCGGATCTACCAGAAGACCGAAGGCCGGATCGGGCACCAGTTCCCCGGCGTCCCGCCGAGCCTGCTGCTGCACACCGTCGGCGCCAAGACGGGCCTGGCACGCACCACATCGCTGACCTACGCGAAGGACGGCGACGCCTACCTTGTGGTCGCGTCCAAGGGCGGCGAGCCGACGGCGCCCGGCTGGTACTTCAACCTGAAGGCCAAGCCCGACATCGAGATCAACGTCGGGACGAAGCGGATCCCGGTGACCGCGCGCGTGGTCGGCAAGGACGACCCCGACTACGCGCGGCTGTGGCAGATCGTGAACAAGAACAACGCCAACCGGTACGCGGGATATCAGAAGCGCACCACCCGGCCGATCCCGGTGGTCGCGCTGACGCCCCGCTAGAGCAGCTGCTCGGCGAGCAGCCGTAGCGTCGTCTCGCGAGCCGGGGCGGTGGCTGGATCGCAGCCCCGGCGAGCGGCGGCGACGGGGCTGACCATCACCTCGTCGACACCGAAATGCGATGCCAGGTCGCGGATTTGGTCCGCGGCCTCCGCGGGTGCGCCGACGACGGCCCGCTCCATTCCCGCGGCGACGATGGCCTGCTGCGTGGCGGTGAGCTGGTTGTGCTCCGAGTCTTCGACCAGATCCAGCGCACGCAGCGGCTCGCCGGTGCGCAGCCATGCCATCATCTGCAGGTTGGGGCGGATCAGCTGTTCGGCCTCGTCGCGCGTCTCGGCCACGCAGGCGTTGACGGTCATGAACGTGGTTGGCTTGTCCGCGAATTCGCTGGGCCGGAACTCTTCGCGGTACGTGGCCAGGGCTTCCTCGGTGCCCTGCCCGGAGAAGTGGTGGGCGAACACGTACGGCAGCCCCTTGGCCGCGGCGAGGTGCGCCGAATACATCGACGAGCCCAGCAGCCACAGTTTCGGCGGGCTCACCGCCGACGGGGTGGCCTTCAGGATGTAGTTCTTGTCCAACAGGTTTCGCCCCTCGAGGGACACTTTGACGCCGCCGGGGCTCATCAGCGCGACGACGTCGTCGAGGTACTCGGGAAAGCGCTGAATGTCCTCGTCGGTGCGCCCGGCCGGGCCGCGCAGCGCGATCGAGGTGACGGGGTCGGTACCCGGCGCCCGGCCGACGCCGAGGTCGATGCGGCCCGGCGCTGCCGCCTCCAGGAGCGCGAACTGCTCGGCGACGGCCAGCGGCGCGTGATTGGGCAGCATCACACCGCCCGAGCCAAGACGGATCTGAGTGGTCTGCGCGGCCAGGTAGCCCAGGACGACGGGCGGGCTGGTGGCGGCGACCGCGGGCATGTTGTGGTGCTCGGCCACCCAGTAGCGGGTGTAGCCCAGCTGATCAGCGACCTTGGCGAGGCGCACGGTGGCGGCGAAGGCATCGCCGGTGGACTGGTCGCTACGGACCGGGACGAGATCGAGGACAGACAACTGCACGATCTAATCCAACTCTTCGGGGCGGGATGCGATTCCCTTGGCCGTGCTGAACACGTCGTCCAGCATGGCCGGAGTGAGCCGGCCGGTGAACGTGTTCTGCTGGCTCGGGTGGTAACAGCCGAGGAGCCGCCGCCCGTCGGGCAGCGCCGCGAGCGCACCGTGACCGAACTTCGGATACGGCCGTCCCGCTCCCGTCAGCTCCAGCGCGGCCTTCCACGCGAAGCCACCGAGTGCGACGACGACGCGGACGTCCTGACCCGTCAGCCGCCACTCCGCGCTCAGCCACGGCTCGCACGTGAGGCGTTCCTCCGGCGTCGGCGCATTGTCCGGCGGCGCACACCGGACCGCAGCCACCACCCGAATGTCGTTGAGGGTCAAGCCATCTGCCGCATCGATACTCTCGGCGCTGCTGGCCAGGCCGACGCGGTACAGCGAAGCGAAGAGAAAGTCGCCCGACCGGTCGCCCGTGAAAACCCGGCCGGTCCGGTTGGCACCGTGGGCGGCAGGCGCCAGACCCAGCACCCAGATGCGCGGCCGGTCCACGCCGAGCCCCGGCGCCGGCCGGCCCCAGTACGGTTCGGCGGCATAGGCCTTGCGCTTCGCCACCGTGCGCATGGCGACGTCCTCACGCCAGGTGACCAGACGAGGACAGCCCCGGCACACCGACACCTGCGCGTCGAGGTCGGCCAGACTGGTACAGCGACGGGCCCTGGCCCGGACCTGCGCCGCCGTGCGGGCGACGGGGGTGTCGGCGTCGGCCGGGTCCCCGGGCCAACCCGCGCCGGCCGGGACCGGGGACGGGAACAACACTCCGGTTCGGGGATGTGGCAGCACCCCAAGATTCTGCCCTCTTGGCGGCGCGGTTAAGCGGCGAAGTTGTCCAATTGCACGCGATGGTAGGCCGACCGCAGCCGTTCGTAGCGGTAGCGGTTGTACGCCAGCGGATCGAGGACGACGGCGCGCGGCAGGTACCGCCAGGCCACCTGAGAGGCCTTCAGATACAGGGCGTATTCGAGCCGGTTCAAGGGCGTCGACCGAATGTCGAGCAGCTCCCGCATCTTCGGGTGGGCATGGCGCCGGCCCAACACCTTCGGCACCCGCAACGCGATCGGGGTCAGCACGTTCCACAGCGGCAGCAGGAGCACCCGCAGTTGCTTCGGCAGCAAGTCCGGCACGGGCAACGTGTCGAAGCTCTCGTCGGCATATTGCAGAAATGCGTTGTCCGCCAAGTGCTGTTCGGCGACGCGGTCGTAGTAGGCCTCCATGTCGGCCAGGGTCTCAGGCAGTTTGGCCCGAGCGCTGGGCAGCTCCAGATAGCTCATCATCCACCGCAGGGTCCGATACACGGCCTCGCGCTGCTCGGCATCGAGGTCCTCGCCGCGGACCGCGACGTAGCCCCGGTAGAACAGATTCAGCGAGCTGACGGCGATCCAATTCCAGAGTTCGGGGTCGAGTGCACTGAACCGCGTGTCGGCGAACTCACCGTTGCCGGTTCCCCGCACGCCGGCATGCAGCCGTTTGAGTTCCTCGGTGTCCCCACGCCGGTCGGCCTCGTCGCCGAACAGCATCAGCATGCCGAAGGCGAGCGACCGGATACCCCGGTCGGTGAAGTTCTCCTGAAATCGTCCCGACCAATCGACCGCTGCCGCGATCGGGCGGTATGCCACCTGGTCGAGTGCCAGGCGCCCGAAGAGCCCGAGACTCAGCGGCGAGCCCAACCACCACCGGACGTCGGCCGCCAGCTCGGCATGCGGCTGGCTCGGGTGCCACGGCTCCACGCCGGCCCCCACGGGCGATGCAGTCATGGTCATGCACGCATCCAATCTGTCATCAAGCGTTGATAGATGAGATGAGGCAACCATCTGTCAACGCGTGTGTCAAGATTGGTGGCGTGAGTGAGGCGCGGCAGTACGGCGGCATGAGTGGCGCCGACCGCATCGCCGATCGGCGGCGTCGCTTCATCGCGGCAGGCCTGGAGCTGATGGGCACCAAGGGCATCCCCGCGACCACCCTGCGTGGCGTAGCGGAGCAGGCCGGCCTGGCGGCGCGCTACTTCGCCGAGTCGTTTCCACGCATCGAGGACCTGCACATCGCGGTTTTCGACGAGATCACCGCTGAAGTGGAAGAGCGTGGACTCGCCGCGATCGCCGACACCAAGGGCGGCCCCCGCGCACGGTCGCGCGCGGCGCTCAGCGCACTTGTCGACGTCGCACTGACCGATCGGCGCAAGGGCCGCATCGTCCTGATCGAGTCCGCGTCCTCACCCGTCCTCGGCCCGCGTCGCCTCTCGGAAGCTCAGCGATTCGCGGGCATCGTCGCCGGGCTCAGCGGCTCCGCGACAGACCCGCGGCCGATCGATCTGCAACTGGCGGCGCAATTTGTCATCGGTGGGGTCGCCGAGACGCTCACCGCGGTCCTCGTCGGGGCGATCTCCGTCGACCGCGACCACCTCATCGACATGCTGAACGACCTGTTGTTTGCCGCATTACGCGGCGTCCGCGCAACTGCGGGTGCGGTCAGAACGGGATGACCGACTCACTGTTGAGCTTGAGCCACACCCGGCGCACCCAGCGCCGCACCGGACCAGATGACAGGTGGGCGATCAGTTCACGGTCGTCGATCAAGTAGCCACCGGGCACCCGCTGCCAGAGGCCAGCCATCCAAAGCTCGAGTGCCGCAACGGTTGTCACCGACCCTGACGCGATCAGATCGAGCGCCTCGTCGGCCACGAAAGCCGGCCGGCGCGTGCGCACGCTATGGCTCACGGCGCGCACGTGGAGCTCGATGGCGGTCGCAGACACATGCGCTCCGCGACGGCTGTCGCGCAGCGCTCCCATCTCGGCCAACAAGGCCTTGCTGTACACATAGCTGACGATACCCGTAACACGGGCGTTACATGGGATTAATGCCCCCGGCACATGACGCGAGTCTTCGCTGGTCACCACCGGGCTCCTAGACTTGCCCGCGTGCATACCGCGCTGCCCAGCCTCATCGCCGACCTGCCCGCCGACGCCGTCGTCACCGATCCGGACATCGTCGCGTCCTACCGACAGGACCGCGCACTGGATCCCGACGCCGGCACTCCCATCGCAGTGGTGCGACCGCGCAGCACCGAGGAGGTGCAGACGGTCCTGCGGTGGGCCAGCGCACACAAGATCGCGGTGGTGCCGCGCGGCGCCGGCACCAGCCTGTCCGGCGGGGCGACCGCCGTCGACGGCGGCATCGTGCTGACCACCGAACGGATGCGTGACATCGTCGTCGATACGGCGACCCGCACCGCCGTGGTGCAGCCCGGCCTGCTCAACGCCGAGGTCAAGAAAGCCGTTGCGGCCCATGGCCTCTGGTACCCGCCCGATCCGTCGTCGTTCGAAATCTGCAGCATCGGCGGTAACGTCGCCACCAATGCCGGCGGCCTGTGCTGCGTGAAGTACGGCGTCACCACCGACTACATCCTGGGCCTGCAGGTGGTGCTGGCCGACGGCACGGCGGTGCGACTCGGTGGCCCGCGGCTGAAAGACGTTGCGGGACTGAGCCTCACCAAACTCTTCGTCGGCAGCGAGGGCACCCTCGGCATCGTCACCGAGGCGACCCTGCGCCTGCTGCCACCACAGCACCGCGGGTGCACCGTGGTGGCGAGCTTCGACTCGGTGCGCGCGGCCGCCGACGCCGTCGTGACCGTCACCGGCCGGATTCGCCCGTCGATGCTGGAGTTCATGGACGACGTCGCCATCAACGCCGTCGAGGACAAGCTGAAGATGGGCCTGGATCGCGGCGCCAAAGCCATGCTGGTGGCGGCCTCCGACGACCGCGGCCCGGCGGGCGTCGAGGACACCGAGTTCATGGCCCGCGTGTTCACCGAAGCCGGTGCGACAGAAGTCTTTTTGACCGACGACCCCGACGAGGGCGAGGCCTTCGTGGCCGCCCGGCGGTTCGCCATCCCGGCGGTGGAGGCCAAGGGCCCGCTGCTCCTGGAAGACGTCGGGGTGCCGCTGCCCGCGCTGGCGGACCTGGTCGACGGCGTGGGTGAGATTGCCCGCAAGCACGACCTGTTGATCTCGGTGATCGCGCACGCCGGGGACGGCAACACCCACCCGCTGATCGTCCACGACCCGAACGACGCCGAGAACACCCGGCGGGCCAACATCGCGTTCGGCGAGATCATGGACCTGGCCGTGTCGCTCGGCGGCACCATCACCGGAGAGCACGGCGTCGGCCGGCTCAAGCGGCCCTGGCTGGCCGGCCAACTCGGCCCGGAGGCCATGGAACTGAACCGCCGGATCAAAGCGGCACTGGATCCCGACAACATCCTGAATCCCGGGGCGGGCATCTAGCCACACCAAATTGAGCTGTGGCATCCACAAGCCGCGGTCAATTCACGACACCGTGATCTGGCGGTATGTGCGCGGCCGCGTCGCCGATCCCGTCTACATGCTCTTGCAGCAGACTGTGGAAATGCCTGCACACGAAGTCGCTGTTTAAATCAATGCGCACCGAGTATCTGGCAAGTCCGCTCGGCGGTGGCGTCTGGTTTGTCAGCTTGTAGGGCCCTGCGCGATGGTTTGCACGACGAGTCCGGACTCTCAGCATCGAACTTCACTGGGCCGCTAGCCAAATAGCAGCTCTTTCAGAGACTTCTTCTTGCTGACCAAACCGAGTCTCTCCAGTTCGGTAAAAAGGGTTTTCGTCACGGAGTTTCGGTGTGTTTTGAGCTGTTGATCAAACAATTCACGCAGTTCGGGTCGGTTGCGCGCCGGGACGCCTCCCGCCCAACACACGAGTTCAGCTGCGGAACGCACATCCCCGGAGACGTTGTTCCCCATCAACACGCCAGCGAGCGCACCGCACGCTTTCTGCAGTGCTGCAACGGCGCTGCCTGGCTCGCTGACGGGCTTGGCTAATCGAAGGCGCCTGAGTTTCTTGCTCCTGTCTGACTCTCTGGTCAGCTGTGCGACAGCATCGCGGATATGGTCTACAGCTTGTACTCCGATGCCAGATTGACCAATAGCACTGAGCAGCTGGTCCGTCTGGTTTGTTTGGTCTGCGCGTATCCAGAGCTTGCTCCTGTCGTCGATTGAGAGCCGACAGGCATATTCACCGATCGCGGCGGGAGCGAAGGGAAACTCCTGGAGTAGCCGTACTACTTGATCGGCGGCTGGCAGCAGTTCCAGCCAAGCGCCGCTGATCAACGTAGAGCGATCTGCCATTTCCAGAGCTAGCAGGTCATCGACAGGTAATGCGTCTCCTCTGACCTGGCTGCGTAGAGCCAACCTCAGGTGCAATGCCGAAGCTGCCAGTTCCTCAGGTGGTTCATAACGATCAGCCCGCTCGGAAACCGCTCTTACAACATCTATGGGTAGACTTTCGCACGCTTGCACAAACTGCCGAACGGTGGACTCATCAATCTCATGCGCAGTCAGCGCGCCGGCTAAGTCGTCGGCGATCAACGGTGCCACGAGATTAGTGGAGCCCGATTTGCGTGCGAGCTCAACAGTCGCACTGAACAACCCACGCTTTTTGGACCATAGCGCTTCAAGTTCGTCGGCAGCGCAGTCTTCCCACTCCATATCTTCCAACACTGATGTAAGGGCTTCGGCAATCTGACCGGAGTCGAGCACAGACCATTCGCTCACGCGTGCAACCAGTTCCGCCAATTCACTGGGAGTAAGTGGCGACGAATCAGCAGAGAACTCCGGTAGCAGTTTGTCGATAATCACGCCGTTAGCTAGATCTTGCACGTCGCCGTCCGCTGAGCCTTCTTCCGTGGATGGGAGCAGCGCACCCCACCGCTTCCATGCCCCAGGCCGGAACGCCCCAATTCCGATTAACGCATGCCGGGCCTTACGGGCCGCCGAACCCATAGGTCCAACCACTCGGTCGGCGTTGTCTCGCGTCCAATGGACCATCGGGGACTCAGCCGGGCGTTTCTGGAACGACGTGAAGATGTCAGAGACAAGTGGTTCCCCGTCGTCACGTCTAATCGCAGCTTCGATAAGGGTTTCGAGCAGGGCAACGCCATCGCCGGTCGGCTCGGGCGCTTCCGGTTGAGTGCCCGCTGCCGCCACTGAAGCCTCCGGTTCCTCAACCGGCGGTAGTTCGAGCCGATTTATCACTGAGACAACCGGGCGAGAAATATCTGCCCATAGGTCACAGGCGGTGGCGACCGGAAGATCCGATAGCGCCGTTAGCACCGGCAGCGGGTCTGCGTCGAACCGATCACCCAATAGTCCTGCAATAGCTGACGAAACGTTCTTGGGTATGTAGTTAAGGAGTGGAACGAACCTGGACAACAATTCAGCAGCCATGTTCTTCGCCTGTGAGCTGCTTAAGAAGCTGCGTATTGCTTCTGAATCGCTTGCCCAGGCCGCTATCAACAGTGCACCCGGTAGAGCCTCATCGCTCAGAGCTCCTGCGGTGATAGCTGCCTGCAGCGACGGATGAACCTGGTCGGCGACAACCTGAAATTCGTTTGGTTCGAGACGCTCGACGAGGAGACACGCTGCCTCATAAGCGAATGTCCTACCCAGGCCGGTCGCATTATCACCCTCTATTGTCAGCAGCGGTATCGCGATGGCAAGCGTCGCAGAGTCTTGATCAGCGAAGGAGGCAGCCACCTGCGACGGCGCTGTATCAGTGGCGTAATCAATGGCGTCGCCGAGACTGGGGTCGGGCAACAGATCCCGGTTGGCCGCTGGCTTCAAGTAGAGCAGGTCTGGTCGCGGGTCTTGGATTTTTGCCGCTGCGATCTTGTTCAGATAGTTGTGTAGCTGGCGCCGCAATGTCTCGCTCGCATTCTGTTGCGCGCGAAGTCCTTTGTCAGTGTCGTCATCATTGATGATCTCGTCGACTGCGGCCGCGTTCCCGTCGGAACTCTCTCCGTCTGGCGACAATAGGTACTTTTCGGCGATTCTCTGAACGTCCGACGATTCAGGCTGAGGTCCGCCTCGCAGGTAGGTGAGCAAACGGGGCACGCGCCGCATATCCGCTATCACAGAGGGGAACTCCGTCTGTAGCACTGTGAGAACGGCGATTTCGTGAACACGCTCCAGCCAGGGCAAACCCCGGGCCTCGGCAATCCGCACGTTGGTCGCAAAATTGTTCAAAAGCACTTTCACGCGCCGCGGGCTTCTGACATGTACTGGGATCAGTGCGAAGATGGCCTTGTCCAAGCAGTCACTGCCAACTCCTCGCATCTCGCCCCACACCCCTTCCGGTTGCGCATCGGCGAGCGCGCGCGCGAAGTCGGTCAGTGCCCGCGCCCGAAGTGGCGGAAGCGAGATCTGGTGCTGGAAGATCTTGTCTAAGAATGCCCCCGGTGTTGCGTAGTAGGGTTCCTCCTCACGCACGGGCTTGGCCTGGGCGACCTCTTCGCGCAATGCCCGCACGATTACTTCCCGATCGGCAGCGACGATGAATGCACAATTTGGTTGGTCGAGAAACGTTTTGAGGTCCCGCAATGTCGCTACCACGTCGGTTGGCGCACACCGATCAAGTTCGTCAATGAATACGACCAGCGGAAATTCCTTTTTGCCTCGCGCCTTTGACACGAGTTTTGCAAATCTCTTCGCGAACTGGTCGGCATCTTCAGGAGCGGGCGTCTCCGTCGTGACAGTAAGACCTTCTAGCACCTTGGGGCCGAGCAAGGCCGCAACGAGGGCCAGACCAAAGACCGTGCCTACCCCAGGAATGAGGCTTTTTGCGGCTGTTGCGAAGCCACTTTGGGCAAAAACGGTCAAAGCTGCCGCGATCAGGAGGACCCAGAGTGACGCGACAGTGATCGCGAACACCAGTCCACCAAGCAGAGACCATTTGTTTTTCCAAAGCCACTGGGCAAAAGCAATTCGGGTATCGCTGACCGCACGGTCTAACCCGGTAGAGAGCTCAGGATCTTTGTCCAATTTTAGATCCAAGGCCAAACTGTCTACGAAGTTTCGTTTAAGCTCTTTGCCCCCGTATTTCCACGCATCATATCGAGCTATCTTCAAGTCGTGAGATGACAAATCGGCGAGGCGCTTCTCAATCATGGTGTAGATACTGGATTTACCAGACCCCCACGGCCCGAAGAGGGCAATATTTACTGGCGTCCTTGCGGCCAGAGCTATCTCTGCGACAGCGTGCGCAATCGCCTCATGCTCCAGCAGATCACTCTCGTCGCCCAACAGTCGATTGTCGGGAATGAGATCGCCGGACTGCACAATCCGCGCAACCGTCCCACGTCCCCGTCCAAACATCGTGCTCCTTCAGGCGTTGTTGCGTGCGTGCGGTTTGCGGGAACCGATAGCAGCCGACAGCATCTCGCGAATCGGACCGCGACTGCGAACCGCCGAACAGGTGCGAGACATGGCGGGCAGTTCAAGGTCATGCGCGAGGCGTTGACCGATCGACGGCCGTTCCCCAAGGGTGCAGATCCACCTCGGCAATATAGCCGTATCGTCCGACACACGGGCCCAGAAAGTGGCGTTTCATCGAAAGGACGCCGATCTGGTTGAGCATGCGCGGGATCGAAACTGACGAGCGCTCACCATTCAGCAGTAGCGCAAGTGCTGGGCCACGCCTTCGATCCGATGTTTGCCCCCACGGGGACAAAGCAGGCGTCCACCCATCGCCCTCCATCTACATATCCGATTTGATACACAGTTGACGACGCGAGGGATTAGGGCAGGTACTGGTACCCACAGGGCATTGACACATCTGGCCCGCCGACGTACACATAAGACATGACGGCGATTTTGTCTCACGAGACATCCGACTCCCCCGTGGCGTTCCAGCTTGCCGATTCCGCCGGGTGGGTCGATCCCTGGCCGATGTACCGCTCGCTGCGCGACCACGATCCCGTCCACCATGTCGTGCCCGCCGACAATCCCGGCGCCGACTACTACGTGCTGTCCCGGCACGCCGACATCTGGACCGCGGCGCGCGATCACCAGACGTACTCCTCGGCGCAGGGCTTGACCGTCAACTACGGCGAGCTGGAACTCATTGGCCTGCAAGACAACCCGCCGATGGTGATGACGGACCCGCCCGTACACACCGAATTCCGCAAGCTGGTGTCGCGCGGCTTCACACCGCGCCAGGTGGAGGCCGTCGAGCCCAAGGTGCGCGAGTTCGTGGTGCAGCGACTGGAGAAGCTCAAGGCCGCCGGTGGCGGTGACATCGTGACCGAGCTGTTCAAGCCGTTGCCGTCGATGGTCGTCGCGCACTACCTGGGTGTTCCTGAAGCCGACCGCGACCAGTTCGACGGCTGGACCGAGGCCATCGTCGCGGCCAACACCGCCGAGGGCGGCCTCGGCGGTGCGCTCGAGACGCTGGGCAGCGCGCTCGGCGACATGATGGGGTACTTCACCGCGCTGATCGAGCGCCGCCGCAAGGAGCCCGAAGACGACACCGTGTCGCACCTGGTCGCCGCGGGCATCGGCGCCGACGGCGACATCAGCGGCGTGCTGTCGATCCTCGCGTTCACGTTCACCATGGTCACCGGCGGCAACGACACCACCACCGGGATGCTGGGCGGCTCGGTCCAACTGCTGCACCGGCGCCCCGATCAGCGCCGGCTGCTCGTGGAGAACCCGGACCTCATCACCGAATCCGTCGACGAACTGCTCCGGCTCACCTCGCCGGTCCAGGGTCTGGCCCGCACCACCACCCGCGATGTCACCATCGGCGACACCACCATCCCCGCCGGCCGCAAGGCTCTGCTGCTCTACGGTTCCGGTAACCGCGACGAACGCCAATACGGCGCCAACGCAGGCGAATTGGACGTGACGCGCGCCCCGCGCAACATCCTGACGTTCAGCCACGGTGCGCACCACTGCCTGGGCGCGGCGGCCGCACGGATGCAGTCCCGCGTCGCACTGACCGAACTGCTCTCCCGGATACCGGAATTCACTGTCGATGAGGACAACATCGAGTGGGCCGGGGGCAGCTACGTGCGACGCCCGCTATCGGTGCCGTTTACGATCGGCTGATGGCAAACGACTGGCTGGCCGGCCGCCGCACCGAGGTCGCGGCGGAGGCCATCCTGGACGCCGCCGACCGCCTGTTCGCCGAGCAGGACGCGGCGACCGTCGGGATGCTCGAAATCGCCAGGGCGGCAGGGTGTTCCCGTGCCACGTTGTACCGGTACTACGAGAACCGCGACGTGCTCCACCT
The DNA here is from genome assembly GCF_045310895.1 of Mycobacterium sp. SMC-18. Classification (NCBI taxonomy): domain Bacteria; kingdom Bacillati; phylum Actinomycetota; class Actinomycetes; order Mycobacteriales; family Mycobacteriaceae; genus Mycobacterium; species Mycobacterium sp. SMC-18. Next base: position 120,190 of record NZ_JBJIAL010000016.1, on the reverse strand, counting down.
GGCCTACGTGCACCGCGAGGCGTTCCGGGTGTTCGCCCATGTCGGTGAGCAGATCGCCGACATCACCGATCCGCGCACCCGGCTGCTCGACGGCGTCGCGATCGCGCTGCGCAGTGTGCGGGAAAGTCCGGCGCTGTCATCGTGGTTCGTCGCCACCCAGCGACCGATCGGTGGCGAGGTCGCCGCGCAGTCCGACGTCATCACCGGACTGGTGGCGGCGTTCCTGTCGGCGTCGTGGCCCGAACTGGAGACCGAAGCCGCGCACCGCCGGGCCGGCTGGCTCGTCCGGATCCTGGTATCGCTGTTGATGTTCCCCGGCGCCGACGAAGACGACGAACGCGCGATGATCGACGAATTCGTGGTGTCCCAGCTGGTTCCGATCGATCAGGCTTCCCAGTAGGCGCGTGCCTTGATCGCCTTCTTCGGAATCTGGTAGTCCTCGCGCAGCACCTTGACCACCGAGCGGGTGGTCCGGTTGTCGCACGCCACCCAGCCGAAGTGATCGGAGGCGTCGAACGCCGACGCCCGCACGGTCTCGACCAGAGCCTCGCCGTTGTTCTTGCGGTCGACCCACGTGACGGTCAGCCCCGGCGCACCGGTGCCCACCTGAAGATCGCGGTCGTCGTCGTGACCCGCCTCCAGATACACCTGGATGGACGCCTCGCCGATCGCCTGCAGCAGCGAGTTGATGGCCGGCAGCGATGCGGTGTCACCGACCAGTACGTATCCGGCCGGCGCGGGCTCGGGCAGCTCGAAGCTGCTGCCGAGCAGCGTCACCTCGAGGGTGTCACCGGGCTTGGCGTCCTGCGCCCAGCGCGTGGCGAGGCCGTCGTGCAGCGCGAAGTCGATGTCCGTGGTGCCGGCCACCGGATCGGGGTTGACCAGCGTGTAGCCGCGCTGATGCGCCTTGTCGCCGTCGGGGAACCAGCCCCGGACCCACATGGTCGGGTGCACCGGCCGCTCGGCGAGCAGGTTGCCGGTGGTGAAATGCAGCCGCAGGTAGTGCGGGGTGATCTGGGTGCGGCCGGTGACGGTCAGCTCGTAATCGCCGCCCCGCCACAGTTTGACCAGCGCGCCCTGGATTCCGCGCGACGGCTTCGACTCGGTCATGTTGCACCCTCCGATTGGACTCTTAGGGCAGCATAACCTAATTGATGGTGTTGGTTGATTGCCTGCGGTTTGTGCTGGCCAAAGCTATCTTCGAGCCGTGTTCGGCATCCTCCGGCCCTGCCGGCATCGGCTCGGCAAGGAACTTGCGGCCGTCTGGACCGCCCAGTTGTGCGGGCTCTGTCTCGCGCTTCGCGATGACTACGGTCAGGGCGGCCGAGTCGCCACCAACTACGACGGCCTCGTCGTGTCGGCGTTGGTGGAGGCGCAGTCCACCGCGGCGCCCGGCCGCCGGGAGGCCGGCCGCTGTCCGCTGCGCGGCATGCGCAAGGCCGACGTCGCGGTAGGCGAATCAGTTCGGCTGGCGGCCGTCGTCTCCCTGGTGCTCGCGGCGGCACGGGTGCGCGATCACGTCGATGACGGCGACGGGGTGTTCGCCGCGGCAGGAGTGCGGCCCGCGGCCCGACGGATCGCCGACCGGTGGGAGCGCCAAGGCACGGATGTCGGTACCGCGCTGGGCTTCGATACCGGCGTGCTGATGGCAGCGATCGGGCGGCAGGCGGCGCTGGAAGCCGCTGCGGCACCGGGTGGTTCGTTGCTCGCGGTCACCGAACCCACCGAGACGTCCGTCGCCGCGGCGTTCGGCCACACCGCGATCCTGGCCGGCCGGCCGGCGAATGTCGCGCCGCTGCACGACGTCGGCCAGTTGTTCGGGCGGGTCGCGCACCTGCTCGACGCGGTCGAGGATCTGCACGACGACGAGGTGCACGGAAAATGGAATCCGGTGGCCGCCACCGCGACACCGATCGCCGACGTCCGGACCATGTGTGACGACGCAGTGCTCGGCATCGAGCTGGCCCTGGCCGACGTGCAGTTCACCGACGGGCGGCTGGTGCACCGGCTGCTGACGCGCGAGTTGCGGCGGGCCGTGTCCCGGACCTTCAGCGACGCGGGATACCGGGCGACGGAGGTACCGCCCGACGCCGAGCCACCGGTCGCGTCATTCGGCGAAGCTCCGCTGGACGACGTGGTCGGGATCGAAACGGGCGAAGAGAATCCCGAGGAGAAGGTCCAGCGCAAGGCCGGCTGGTTCGACGGCTGCTTCGCGTGCGACTGCAGCGGCTGTTGCTGCGACTGCGACGGCTGCTGTGACTGCGACGGCTGCTGTTGCGATGGCTGCTGCGACTGCTGCGACTGTTCCTAGTTCCGCACCCGCGTGAACCGGTGCAACAGCCACGACACCGGGATCGTGAACAGCATCGTCCAGGTGAACAACGCGAAGGTCGACCCCGTCCAGATGTGTTGGCGCATCACCTCGACCATGACCAGTTCCATGATGACCAGGTGCACCAGGAAGATCTCGTAGGAGATCTCACCGAGGAAGACCATCGGCCGGCTCCCCAGCAGCCACGCGTACCAACCGCGGTTCCCCAGGCCCAGCGGCGCGACGACCAGCGTGGCGATGGCGGCGTAGAGCACCGCCTTCCACAGGCTTTCCGGCAGCGTGGCGGGCGAGGTCGTCGGGGCGCCGGCGATGGGCGTCGACGCGATGAGGTAGCAGACCAAAGCCAGTGGGATGCACAGGAATCCGTAGGCCCGCACCCCCATCACGGACAGCACCGAGAGCAGCATGCCGCCGACGAACCAGATCAGGTAGGTCGGCAACCAGAGCCGGGCGCCGTCGGGCAGGAAATCCGTCGTGTGCACCAGCGTCAGCCACGCCAGGCTCGACGCGGCAAAAACTCCCAGCGCACCCAGCAGCCGGCCCGGCTGCCACTGCCGCCGGCACAGCACCACCATCAGCAGGTAGGCCAACACCGGAAGGGCAACGTAGAAAGCAACTTCCACCGCCAGGCTCCACATCTGGGTGAGGCCCTGATGCAGCCAGGAGAACAGGTAGTTGTCGGTGTAGATCTGGGTCAGCGTGAGGTTGCGGAGCAGCCCCAGCCAGGTGTGTCCGGGGTTGGGGCCGGCGGTGCGGAAGTGGTACAGCGCGTAGGCTGCCAGCACCGTCACCACGTAGGCGGGCATGATCCGTCGCACCCGGTGCCACGCGTAACGCCGCACCGACGGTGCGTCGTAAAGCTTTTCGGCATCCGCCCGAGCCAGCGCCTTCACCCACGGGGTGAACAGCAGGAAGCCCGACAGTACGAAGAAGATCGGCACACCGATCTCCGCGCGCGAGTACATCAGTCCGATGTACGTCTGGGTGTACTTACCGGTCGTGAACGCCGCGTGGGTCAAGACCACCAGCAGTGCGGCGACAGCACGAACCCCGGTGAGCGAATCAACCCGGGTCACTTGTACTTACGCTTGCCCTCGCCTCGACCTTCGCCGTGTCCACCGCGCCGGTCGTCGTCACGACCCCGGCCCTTGTGCGGTCCGCCCTGACGGCCACCACGGTCGGAGTACGAACCCCGGTCCGAGCCACGGTCCTGGCGGCCACCGCGGTCCGAGTACGAACCCCGGTCGGGGCGTCCGCCACGATCCTCGTAACCGCCGGAACGCCCGCCCTTGTCGAGCTCCAGGTGAATCAACTGGCCCGAAATGCGGGTGTTCTCCAGCTTTTTGAGCGTGTCCTTGCTCAGCTTGGCGGGCAACTCGACCAGCGAATGATCCACCCGGATGCTGATGTGCCCGAAGTCGCTGCGGTTCAGACCGCCCTCGTTCGCGATGGCGCCGACGATGGCACCCGGAATCACCTTGTGCCGCTTACCCACCGCGATGCGATAGGTGGCCAGGTCGTCGCGCGTCGAGCGCGGCTTGCGCTCGCGATCGCCACGGTCCCCGCGATCGTCACGGTCCGGACGCTCACGCCGCTTCTCCGGCGGCGGCTCCTTCATGAGGAACTCTTCGCCACCCTGCGTCTGCACCGCCAGCGCCGCCGCGATCTCGGCGAGCGGCACGTTGTTGTCGCGCTCGTAGTCCTCGATCAGGCGGCGGAACAGCTCGATGCCCGGCGCACTGAGCGAGTCGGTGATGGCATCGCGGAACTTCGCCACGCGCTGGGCATTGACGTCGTCGACCGACGGCAGCTGGGATTCGATGAGCTTCTTGCGGGTGACGCGCTCGATCGAGTTGAGCAGGTGCCGCTCGCGCGGAGTGACGAACAGCAGCGCGGTGCCCGAGCGACCGGCGCGACCGGTGCGCCCGATGCGGTGCACGTAGGACTCGGGGTCGTGCGGGATGTCGTAGTTCAGCACGTGCGAGATGCGCTCGACGTCCAGGCCGCGCGCCGCGACATCCGTCGCGATCAGGATGTCGATCGAACCGTCCTTGAGCCCGTTGATGGTGCGCTCACGGACGGCCTGCGGGATGTCACCGTTGATCGCGGCCGCGGAAAAGCCACGGGCCCTGAGCTTTTCGGCAACTTCCTCGGTGGCCTGCTTGGTGCGGACGAAGACGATCATCGCCTCGAACGGCTCGACCTCGAGCAGCCGGGTGATGGCGTCCATCTTGCGGGGGCCGGCCACCTGGATGTAGCGCTGCGTGATGTTCTCGGCGGTCTGCGCCTTGGCCTTGATGGTCACTTCGACCGGGTCGTGCAGGTACCGGGCGGTGATCTTCTTGATGGCCGGTGGCATGGTCGCCGAGAACAGCGCGACCTGCTTGTACTCCGGGGTGTCGGCGAGGATGCGCTCGACGTCCTCGGCGAAGCCCATCTGCAGCATCTCGTCGGCCTCGTCGAGCACCAGGTAGTCCAGGTGCGAGAGATCCAGGCTGCCCTTCGACAGGTGGTCGATGACGCGGCCCGGGGTGCCCACCACGACCTGCGCGCCGCGCTTGAGGCCCGCGAGCTGCGGCGTGTAGGACGAGCCGCCGTAGATCGCCAGTACGTTGACGTTCAGATGCGCGCCGTACTTGCTGAACGCCTCGGCCACCTGCAGCGCGAGTTCACGCGTCGGGGCCAGCACCAGGCACTGGGTGTTGCGGCTGGCGGGGTCGATCTTGGACAGCACCGGCACCGCGAACGCGGCGGTCTTGCCGGTACCGGTCTGGGCGAGGCCGACGACGTCGGAACCGTTCAGGATCGCGGGGATGGTCGCGGCCTGGATGGGCGACGGAGATTCGTAGCCGACATCGGTCAGCGCCCGCAGCACCTCCGGACGGATGTTCAGGTCGGCGAAAGTGACCTCGGCGCCGGTCTCGGCGGAGGTTTCTGAAGCGGGATCAGCTGTGGTGTTGGGGCCGCCCGAATCCGGGTCGGCCTCGGGCGAAGACGTCGTCATTATGCAAGGAGTCTAGAGGGTTATCAGGCCAGGTACGCCCAGCATGGCTGACCGGACTCCCCCTGGTCCGCCTTATAGGGTGGCCGGGTGCGCTGCGCCGAACCGAAACTGATGACGATCGCGGTGGCCGCACTCGCGGCGGCAAGCCTGTCCGCCTGTGGGTCGGGTGACTCCACCGCCTCCAAGACCCCCGAGCCGACCGCGCCGGCCGCCGCCAAGAAAACCGCCGCGCCGACCGTCGCCGCAGGTCCGAAGACCAGCGCGGCCCCGGCCGACCCCTGCGCCGTCAGCCTCACGGCGCCGGATATCGCCAAAGCGGTGTCGACGCTGCCGGCCGACCCGCGCAGCAAGCAGGGCTGGAGCCCCGAACCGCTGGCCGGGAACTACAACCAGTGCGCGCCACTGTCGGTGGTGATTGTGAAAGCGAACACCAACGCCGAACAGCCGAACACCCGCGCCGTGATGTTCCACCTGGGCCAGTTGATCCCGACCGGGGTGCCCGACACCTACGGGTTCAACGGCATCGACCTCGCCCAGACCACCGGCGACACCGTCGCCCTGAGCTACACCAACCCGGCCAGCGGGCTCAAGAGCATCGTGCGGTTCCACTGGAACGGCAACGGTGTCGAGCTGATCGGCAACACGCACTAGCTGCGCTCACCACGAAGACAATTGTGCCGAGGTGGGGTGGAGGTGCGAATTGACTGCCACAGCCGACGACTACTCGTGGTGGAAGACCTGGCGTCCCGACTGGGCTGAGGCGCACTGCCTGACGCTCGTCGGCGACATCACTGCGGCGGAGGTCGTCAACCGTCTCGGCGCCGACGTGCTGGATTCGGTGCAGGGCATCGATGCGCTCTACGAACTGGCTGTGGCCGATGAGGCCGGTGGTTTCGACCCTGGCCTCATCGGCGTGACCGAGATCGGCGGCGCGTGGACGCTGATTGCCGAGATCAACGGCTTCGTCGGGGTCACCGAGCGACTGATCGGACCCCTGTCCCCCGGCCGAACGATTGTTTCGCACTTCAGCAATATCAACGCGGTCCGCCGGTTCCATTGGTGGCGCGACGGGGAACTCGTGGTCGATTTCGACCTGTTGTTTCCGGCCGAGCGGTTCGGCGCCGATCCGGAGGCAGTACGTGACGATCTTGCTGCGATAGGCGTGCCGGTGGATGCCGACCCGGTGGAGATCGCCGGAATCGACTTGGGCGCGGCCGGTTTTGCGCTTGCCGAGCGTCTCACCGACGTACGGTGCACGCCGGACCTGTTCGAGCGCAGCAACTTCGCGGTGGCGCGGGTGGCGACACCCGGCACCGAGGAGGAGCAACGATACGGAGCTGCTCTCCGAACCTCGTGGCGCCACCCGGCGAGCTGGTGATTCCCGGTGCGGAGGCACCAACCTGCGGGAACCAGATGACGCCCGGCCGGATCAGGCCCTGAGCACCTTCTCCATGGCCTTGCCCTTGGCCAGTTCGTCGACCAGCTTGTCGAGGTAGCGGATTTTCTGCATCAACGGGTCCTCGACGTTCTCGACGCGGACGCCGCACACCAGACCGGTGATCAGGGTGGCATTCGGATTCAGTGTCGCCGCAGCGAAGAAGTCCTCGAACGTCGTCTCTGCTTTCAGGTGCTCGGCCAGGGTGGCCTGGTCGAATCCGGTCAGCCAGCAGATGACCTGGTCGAGTTCGGCGGACGTGCGCCCCTTCTTCGCCACCTTGTTGACGTAGTGGGGATAGACCGACGCGACGCTCGTGGTGAAAATCCTGCTCACTCCAGCCAAGGTAACCCCGGTCTGTCGGCGGGCTGCCATATGGTGGCGACGTGTTCCTCAGTCCGACCGATCACGCTGCGCCGGTCATCTACAGCGCATCGGATCTCGCGGCCGCGGCGCGCTGCGAGTACGCGCTGCTGCGCCGGTTCAACGGGCTGCTGGGCTGGGGACCGAAGGCCGTCGTGGACGACGACCTGCTGGCCCGCACCGCAGAACTGGGCGACGCGCATGAGCAGCGGCATCTGGAACAGCTGCGGGAGGCGTCCGGCGACAACGTCACGATGATCGGCCGGCCGCGACCGTACACCGTCGCCGGCCTGCTGGCCGCGGCCGAAGCCACCCGCGCTGCCGTCGACCGCCGGGCACCGGTGATCTATCAGGCCGCGATGTTCGACGGCCGTTTCCTGGGATTCGCCGACTTCCTGATCCTGGAGGACGGCCGCTACCGCCTGCGGGACACGAAACTGGCCCGGTCGGTGAAGGTCGAGGCGCTCCTGCAGTTGGCGGCCTACGCAGACGCGCTGACACAGGCCGGCGTGCCGGTGGCCCCCGAGGTTGACCTGGTGCTCGGTGACGGCACCATCGCCAGTTATCCGGTGGCCGAGCTGCTTCCGGTCTACCTGCCGCGGCGCGCGGCGCTGCAGCGGCTGCTCGACGAGCACCGCACCGGTGGAACACCGGTGTCCTGGGAGACGCCGACGCTGCGGGCCTGCCACCAGTGCGAGGACTGCGAAGTCGAAGTCCGCGAGCGGGACGACCTGCTGCTGGTGGCCGGGATGCGGGTGAGCCAGCGGGCCCGGCTGCTCGACGCCGGCATCACCACCATGCACCAGCTGGCCGAGCACAGCGGCGCGGTGCCGGGGCTCTCGTCGCGCATCGTGGCCAATCTCGTCGGGCAGGCGCGGCTGCAGGTCGCGCCGCCGATCGACGACAAGCCGCAGTTCGAGGTCATCGACCCACAGCCACTCACCGCGCTGCCCGAACCCGACCGCGGCGACCTGTTCTTCGACTACGAAGGCGACCCGCTGTGGACCGAGAACGGCCGGGACTGGGGCCTGGAATACCTGTGGGGCACCCTGACCGCGACGGGACAGTTCCACCCGTTGTGGGCGCACGACCGGACCAGTGAACGGCAGGCGCTCATCGATTTCCTGGCGCTGGTACGCAAGCAACGCAAGCGGTACCCGAACATGCACATCTACCACTACGCGGCCTACGAGAAGAGCACGCTGCTGCGGCTGTCCGGGCGCTACGGCGTCGGCGAGGCCGAGGTGGACGAGTTGCTGCGCAGCGGTGTGCTGGTCGACCTGCTGCCGTTGGTGCGCAAGAGTATTCGCGTCGGGACCGAGAGCTACAGCATCAAGTACCTGGAGCCGCTGTACATGGGCGGTGAGCTGCGTGTCGGTGAGGTCACCAAGGCCACCGACTCCATCACGCAGTACGCGCGCTACACCGAACTCGAGGCGGCCGGCGAACACGAGGAAGCCGCGACCGTCCTCAAGGAGATCGAGGACTACAACCACTACGACTGCCGCTCCACGTTGCGGCTGCGCGAGTGGCTGCTCGGCGTGGCATGGGCCGCGGGCATCGCGCCGCGCGGCCCGGCAGTCGGTGGCCCCGCGCAACCGGAGGCGGCCGCGCCGGCCGACGACGCCACTCAGCGTGCGCTGGCGAAGTACGCGGGCGACGGCACCACGGCTCGCTCGGACAAGCAGCAGGCCGTCGCCATGATCGCGGCCGCCCGCGGGTACCACCAGCGCGAGGAAAAGCCGTTCTGGTGGGAGCATTTCGACCGGCTCAACAACCCGGTGGACGAATGGGCCGACTGCACAGACGTTTTCGTGTCCACGGCAACCCCGCACGTCGCCGTCGACTGGAACATTCCGCCCAAGGCCCGCAAGCCGCAGCGCCAGGTGTTGCTGCGCGGCGAGATCGCTGCCGGCTCGCTCCGGCCCGGCGCCGAGGTGTTCGCACTCTACGAGCCACCTTCTCCGGCAGGACTTTCCGATGATCCCGATGTCCGGGCCGCCGGTACCGCCACGGTGGTGGACTGCAACGAGGACGGCACCGAGGTGCTGATCGTGCACCGCACCGGCAAGGACGGCGACGAGTTCGGCCAACTGCCCTTCGCCCTGACGCCGGGTCCGCCGCCGAACACCAAACCGCTGCGGACCTCGATCGAGACGACGGCTGCCGAGCTCGCCGCCGGGTTGCCGTCGCTGCCGCCCAATGCGCCGCTCGACATCCTGCTGCGGTCCGCCCCGCGCACCCGGTCCACCGGCCCGCTCCCCCGCACCGGCGACGCAGCGCGCGATATCGTCGCCGCCCTGCGGGACTTGGACTCGTCGTACCTTGCGGTGCACGGCCCGCCGGGGACCGGGAAGACCTACACCGCCTCGAAGGTCATCGCCGACCTGGTCAACCTCGACCACTGGCGCATCGGCGTCGTGGCGCAGGCGCACGCCGTCGTGGAGAACGTGCTGAGCAGCGTGGTCAAGGCCGGGGTGGACGGCCGGGTCGTCGGCAAGAAGCGTGCCCCCGAGGGCGCACCGTTCAGCGACGTGCCGGACAACCAGTACGCGCGCTTCATCGAGGACAACAACGGCTGCGTGATCGGCGGCACCGCTTGGGATTTCGCCAACGACGGCCGAGTCCCGCGCGGCAGCCTGGATCTGCTCGTCATCGAGGAGGCCGGCCAGTTCAGCCTGGCCAACACCATTGCCGTCGCACCCGCGGCGAGCAATCTGCTGCTGCTCGGCGACCCGCAGCAGCTGCCGCAGGTCAGCCAGGGCACCCACCCCGAGCCGGTCGACGAGTCGGCGCTGAGCTGGCTGGTCGAGGGCCGCCACACCCTGCCCGCCGAACGCGGCTATTTCCTCGACGTGTCGTACCGGATGCACCCGGCGGTGTGCGCCCCGGTATCGGCACTGTCCTACGACAACCGGTTGCTGGCGGCCGAAAGTGTCAGCGGCGCACGGCGATTGGCCGGTATCGAACCCGGCGTGCACCTGATGACCGTCGAGCACGAGGGCAATGCGACCGACAGTCCCGAGGAGGCCGAGGCGATCATCACCGCCATCGGCGGCCTCGTGGGGAGGCAGTGGACCGACGAGGATGGCACGAAAACCCTTGGCCCCGAAGACGTTCTGATCGTGGCGCCGTACAACGCGCAGGTGGTGCTGCTGCGCGAGCGGATGGACGCGGCGGGCTACGGTGACGTCCAGGTGGGTACCGTCGACAAATTCCAGGGGCGGCAGGCCCCCGTGGTGTTCGTCTCGATGACGGCGTCGTCCATCGCCGAGGTGCCCCGCGGCATGGGCTTTCTGCTGAACCGCAACCGGCTCAACGTGGCGATCAGCCGCGCCAAATACGCTGCGTACGTGGTGCGCTCGGCGCTCTTGACCGACTACCTGCCGTCGACGCCGGACGGGATGATCGAACTCGGCGCGTTCCTGTCGGTGACGGCATGACCATGCCGCAGCCGGGCATACCGGTGCCGCCCGTTCACCACGTCTGGACCGCGGGACCGTCCGATCGTCGGCACTTCACGTGGCTCTCCACCCAGCGAGCCCTGACCCGGTGGCAGCTGTGGTTGATCATCGTCGTCGGCATCGGTTTTGTCTCAGCCGGCGCCGGGTCCATACCGGCGGCCATCGGCATCGCGGTCGTCCTGCTGCTGGTGTTCTTCGGGCTCATCACGGCAATGATCTGGTTCCGCAGCTATCGAGCCTTGGGCCACAACATGTTTCCCGGCGCGAAGTGGGCCTCCGGGTTCAACGACCAGGGGTTCATGCTGGCCACCCCGACCGGAACGGTGACGCTCGACTGGGGTTCGGTCATCGCGATCCGGCCCTCCGCCGCGATGGTGACCCTCCAGACCAAGACCGGCCGCATCGGCATCCCCGCGCCGCTCGTCCCGCCACCGGCTGTCGCATACGCCGCCGGCCAGATCGCCCGTCGACGGCCGGTGTCACGGCCATGACGCTCTTGGATCAGCTGGCATCGATCGTCGGCACCGGGTACGTCACGACCGATCCCGACGTGCTCGCCGGACGCGTCGTCGACCAGACCGGGCGCTACCGCGGCCAGGCCCAGGCGCTGGTCCGCCCCGGCGGCGAGGACGAGGTTGCCGCAGTGCTGCGCGCGTGCCGCGATGCGGGCGCCTGCGTCACGGTGCAGGGCGGGCGGACGTCACTCGTGGCCGGCACCGTTCCCGAGCACGACGACATCCTGCTCTCCACCGAACGGTTGTCGGCGGTCGGCGCTGTCGACACCGCGGAACGTCGCATCCGGGTCGGCGCCGGAGCGACCTGCGCCGCCGTACAGCACGCCGCGACCGCCGCGGGCCTGGTGTTCGGCGTCGACCTCGCGTCCCGCGATTCGGCGACCGTCGGTGGCATGGCGTCGACCAATGCCGGCGGCCTGCGGACCGTGCGCTACGGCAATATGCGCGAACAGGTTTTGGGCCTCGAGGTGGCGTTGCCCGACGGCACGCTGGTGCGGCGGCACAGCCAAGTGCGCAGCGACAACACCGGTTACGACCTGACCTCGTTGTTCGTCGGCGCGGAAGGCACGCTCGGGGTCATCACCGGCCTCGACCTACGGCTGCGCCCCGTCCCGCCCCATCGGGTGACCGCGGTGGCCGGGTTCGACGACCTCGACGCCCTGATCACCACCGGGCGACGGCTCCGGGACACCGACGGCATCGCGGCACTGGAACTGGTCGACGCGCGCGCCAGCGCCCTGACCGCGGAGCACCTCGGTGTGCACGCCGCCGTCGGCGGCGCCTGGCAGCTGCTGGTCGAAATCGCCGGTGACACCGACCAATCCGACATTCTGGCCGACGTGTTGGGCGATGCGGAGCTGACCCGAGAACCCGCGGTGGGCGTCGACGTCAGCGCACAGCAGCGGCTGTGGCAGGTCCGCGAAGCCATCGGCGAGGTGCTGGGCTGGTATGGCCCGCCACTGAAATTCGATGTGTCGCTGCCACTTTCCTCGGTCGCACGGTTTGCCCGTGCGGCGGTGGCGGTCACCGAAGCGCACGCGCCCGAGGCCATCCCCGTACTGTTCGGCCATATCGGCGAGGGCAACCTGCATCTGAACCTGGTGCGCTGCAACGTCTCCGGCGAAACCGAACGAGCCCTCTACACCGCGATGATGAACCTGATCGCCGACTGCGGTGGCAACGTCAGCTCCGAACACGGCGTCGGCACCCGCAAGCGCGACTACCTGACCATGTCGCGCACCGACGCCGACGTCGCGGCCATGCGCACGGTGAAGGCGGCGTTCGACCCGACCGGGTACCTCAACCCCGCGGTGCTGTTCCGCTGATCCGGTCCCAGAGGCTCCGGTAGCGTCAATATGGTGCGCCGATTCGCCGTGGTTGTTGCTCTCGGGCTGCCCTTGCTCGCGATCACCTCAGCACCCGACGGCCACGCCGCCCCGGCCTGCGGCACCACCGATCCGAGCCGCGCGCCCGCGGTCATCACCGGGTTCGACGGCTACGCCGCGGTGCACCTCTGCGACTACGCCGGGCCCAAGCACTACGGCTGGTCGTCGTACCGGTTCAAGACCGCCGGCGGCGTGCACTGCGAGCTGTACGACGGACCGAACTCGTGGCAGTACTACTCCAGCATCACGTGCTGGGGGACGCTGCCGGGCGTACCCGCGGACGTGACCCAGGTGGAAGTCGCGGCCGGCAGCGTGGCGAGTTTCGGCCAGGCCGATGTGAAGCAGAAGGAAACGCAAAACGGTGGCGTGCCCGTCGACCCGGCCAGTTACCGGGAGCTGGCACCCGGCCAGAAGATCGTCGTCCCCGGTGCAAAGGGCTCGGTCGACGAGAACGACGAAGTGTGCGCGACGGCGGGCGACGGCGCCCTCACCTGTGAAATCCAGAATCCCGGCGAGGCCTGGGGCCAGGACAGGAAGACCCACGGCTTCGTGCTGTCGGCGCAGGGTAGCCGCGTCTACTGAGCACGCGCAGAGACCGCCGCTGAGGCATCCGCGAGTGTGCGGACAGATCACAGATCTGCCGTTCCACGCGCGCTGATTGCACACTCGCATGGATTGGTGGCGATCCTGCGGCACGAGCGTGCGAAGAGATCACCGATTCAGCGATTTCGGCGATCTGACTGCACGCTCGCGAACCGATCTTGACTCACATCGAATGCAAACCGTAGACGCCTGGGTCGTCGGCCTCGTCGTCTTCGCGGTAATGCCGCCCCCGGCGCGGTGCCGAAGGCGCATCGGCCTTCATGACCTCCGGCCGACGCGGGCTGTGCCAGTGGTCGACGCGCATCGGGATAGGTGAGGTGCGCGGCTCGTCGGCGTCCTCGGACTCGTAGGGCGCGTAGTCGTCCTCGTAGTCCTCGTCGGGTTCGGCGGGCGCGTCGTACCAGTCCCACGGGTCGGAATCGTCCACGGCGTCGAACTCGGTGCGATCGACGGTGTATTCGACGTAGTCGTCGTCGTCGGGAAAGTAGTTGGGCTCGGGCGGTTCCGGCACGGAGGTCCGGGGCCGCACCAGCGGCGCCGCCGTCGCCTGACCCCGCAGGAACAGCGCGGCGACGACACCGAACAACGCGACGAACGCCGGCAGCAGCAGCGACTGCGACATCGCGGTGGCGAACGGTTCGTGCAGGAACGGCGGCAGGGTCACCGGTGTGCCTTCGCCGGCGACGGGCCGTCCGCCGGCCGGCATCTCGGCGCTGATCCGGGACGTCATGTAGGCAGCCATGCCGGCGCTGCCGAGTACCGAACCGACCTGCCGCGTCGCGTTGTAGACGCCGGATCCGGCGCCGGCCAGCCGCGGCGGCAGGTTGCGGGTGGCGGTGGCCGCCAAGGGCGACCAGATGAACGCCATGCCGATGCCCATGGCGATGAACGGCAGCACCAGCTGCCACAGCGGGGTATCGGGGGTCAGCCCGAACGACAGCCACGTCAGCCCGATCGCCAGCGCCGAAAAGCCCGATCCGACGATCGGCTGCGGCGGGTAGCGGTCGATGAGCTTGCCCACGAGCGGCGCGAGCATCCCGGACACCACCGCCATGGGCGCGGTGAGCAGAGCCGACTCCGTCGCGCTCAAGCCGAGGACGGCCTGGGCATGGAACATCACCGGCAGGATCATGGCGGTGACGCAGAAGCCGATGGTGGCCACGGCGACGTTGGACAGGCAGAAGTCGTTGTCGTGGAACACCGTGAGCGGGATCAGCGGCTCGTCCGGGTTGACCGACTGCCAGTACACGAAGGCGGCCATGAAGCCCAGGCCGGCGAGGATCACCAGCCAGATCCACCAGGCCCAGTCGTGGGTCTGCCCTTCCTGCAGGCCGAACACGATGCCGAACATGCCGACGCCCGACAGCACCACGCCGAGGATGTCGAAGCGGTGGCGCTCGGTCGGCAACTGCGGGACCAGCACCCAGGCCAGCGCCAGGCCGACGATGCCGATCGGCACGTTGACGAAGAAGATCCACTGCCAGCCGAGGTGGTCGACCAGGACGCCACCGGCCAGCGGGCCGACCAGCGTCGCCACCCCGGCCGTGGCGCCCCACACGCTCATGGCCGCGCCCCGGCGTTCGGGCGGGAAGATTCGCGTGATCGTGGACAGGGTCTGCGGCGTCAACAGCGCCGCGCCCAAACCCTGCACGACGCGTGCTGCGATCAGCATCCCGATACTGCCGGACAAACCGCACCACAACGACGCCAGCGTGAACACCGCCAGGCCCGTCAGGTACAGGTTGCGCGGCCCGAAGCGGTCACCGAGCCGGCCCGCGACGAGCAGCGGTACCGCATACGCCAGCAGATAGGCGCTGGTCACCCAGATGACACCGTCGTAGTCAGTGCCGAGCTTCTGCATGATGACGACGTTGGCGACGGCAACGATCGTGGAGTCGACCAGGATCATGAAGAAGCCGAACATCATGGCCCAGAGGGCATGCCACGGCCGACTCACTTGCGCAGCACTCACCGACGAACTCCGGCGGAAATCAACGTATGCATGCAGTGGGTATCAAGTCTGGTGGCCGGCCGATGTGCCGGTCTCGACTTCGACGCTACGGACAGTCGCGGATCCGAACAAGTCAGCAGTTCGGCGCCGCGACCACAGACCTAATGGCGGTGGCGTTCGTGTCCCGATTCGCCCTTGTCGCCGACGGCCAGCAGCGCGAACAGCGCGACCACGACGCCCGTCGTCATCACGCCCGCGAGCGCCAACTCACCGTTGCCCAGTGCGCCGACAAGTGGCGCCACTGCGGCGCCGAGCCCGAACTGGGCAGCACCCAGCGCGGCCGCCGCGGTGCCGGCAGCATCCGGGTGACGAGCCAGCGCGACAGCAGGTGTGTTCGGAATCACGAGCCCCATCGCGGCCAGCATCGCCCACACCGGAATCAGGAAACCGGCCAGCCCGCCCACATGCAGGACGGCCAGCGCGACGAACACCAGGCCGAACACCGACGCGGCGATCAGGGCGACCACAGCGATCTTCTGCGGCTCGAACCGGCGCAGCAGCACGACGTTGAACTGCGTGGAACCGATCAGCGCGATGGCACCGGCCGCGAATACCAAGGCGAACGTCTGCTGATCCAGGCCGTAGCGGCCCTGGAGCACGAAGGCAGCACCGGCGATGTACGCGAACAGGCCCGACATGCCCAGGGCACCGACGAGGACCAGCACCACGAAACGGATATCGCTCAGCACCTCGACGTAAGTCCGCAGGATGGCGCGCAGTTGCAGCGGGCGCCGGTCGGCGACGGCGAGGGTCTCGGGCAGGGCCAGCACCGCGACCGCCAGGATCGCGCCGCCCAGCACGGCGAGCGCGGCGAACACCCAGTGCCACGAACCGCGCAGCAGCACGGCCGCGCCCAGCGACGGCGCCAGCACCGGCGCCACGCCCAGGACCAGGATCAACCGCGACATCACGACGGCCGCGACCGACTCTTCGAACAGGTCACTCACGACAGCGACGGCCACTACAGATGCCGCGGCGGCACCCACACCCTGCAACGCGCGGGCGATGCCCAGCACCTCGATGTTCGGCGCGAACAGGCACAGCAGCGAGGCCGCCATGTGCAGCAGGATGCCGGCGACCAGCGGGCGCCGACGGCCCAGCGCGTCCGACAGCGGACCGACGATCAGCTGGCCGAGGGCCAGGCCGCCCAGCGTCCCGGTCAGCGTCAGCTGCGCGACCGACGACGACAACCCCAGCTCAGAGGCGATGCGGGGCAGCGCCGGCAGGTACATGTCGATGGTCAGCGGGCCGAGTGCGACCAACAGGCCCAGCACCACGATCATCCGGGTACGGCTCGGCGCCGGACGTACTTCCGGGGCCTCGGCGGGCACGCCACTATCGGTCGCGTCGCCTACCGCTGTCAGATCCACAAGGGGCGATGCTGCCATGAATATGGTTAGCAATGCATACCGGTTTTTTCTTCCCGGCAAATCGGCAGCATTCAGATGTGATCGCCGGCTCAGCTGGTGCCGGGCACTCAGATGGCACGCCGATCGTTGACCACGCGTTAGCCTGAATTCCTGTGTACGGAGATGGAGAGGCCGGCCGATGAGTGCTCGCTCCAGCATGAAGGGGCAGTTGCCTGTGAAGCATGACGCCCACACCGAGAACCCTGGCGCTGCCGCCAAGGCGCTCTCGCACATCCTCGAGGGCGGGGCCCGGGTGCAGGCGCCGGCTGTGGCCGCCTACGTGAACCGGCTACGGGAGCACAACCCCGGTGCCACCCCGGCCGAGATCATCACCAAGCTCGAGAAGCACTACATGGCCGCGACCATGGCCAGCGGTGCCGCCGTCGGATCGGCCGCGGCCTTCCCCGGCATTGGCACGCTCGTCGCGATGTCGGCGGTCGCCGGTGAGACCGTGGTGTTCCTCGAAGCGACCGCGGTGTTCGCCCTCGCGGTGGCCGAAGTGCACGGCATCCCGGTCACCGAGCGGGAGCGTCGTCGCGCGCTGGTGCTCGCCGTTCTCGTCGGCGATGAAGGCAAGCACGCCATCGGAGACTTGCTCGGCACCGGCCGCACCAGCGGCGCGTGGCTGGCCGACGGCGCGGCGACCGTACCGCTACCGGCTGTCTCGCAATTGAATTCGCGGCTGCTGAAGTTCTTCGTGAAGAAGTACACACTCAAGCGCGGCGCCATCGCCTTCGGCAAGCTGCTGCCGGTGGGCGTCGGCGCGGTGATCGGCGGCGTCGGCAACCGGTTGATGAGCAAGAAGATCATCGAGAACGCCCGCGCGGCGTTCGGGCCCGCCCCCGCGCGGTGGCGCCAGACGCTGCTCGTGCTGCCGGAGGCGCGGGATAGCAAACCCTCCGCAGATTGATCCACCAATAGGTGGGCTTCCGCCGTCCGCGGAATCGGCCGACGGGTTAGCCTTAGGCGGCACGGGGGCGGGCGACCGCCAACACAACAGAGGGCGGGTACGCCGGGCTGAGGTCCGGCGCTCGTCGGACAGAAGGAAACGAGGCGAATAGCGGCCGTGAGCACATCACCTTCACCATTCGGTCAGAACGAGTGGCTGGTCGAAGAGATGTATCGCAAATTCCGTGAGGACCCGTCCTCGGTGGACCCGAGTTGGCACGACTTCCTTCGTGACTACAACCCCGAACCCATCACGGACACAACGGATTCCGTAACCGTGGCAACCCCCGCGCCCGCCGCCGCACCCGCGGCTCCGGCGGCCGCGCCGGCTCCCGCCGCGGCCCCTGCCGCTCCGGCTGCCCCGGCCGCCGCGCCTGCCAAGGCCGCCCCTGCCAAGGCTGCCCCCGCCAAGGCCGCCGCCGGACCCGCGCCCGCAGAGGACTCCGAGACGCAGACACTGCGCGGCGCCGCGGCCGCCGTCGTCAAGAACATGAACGCGTCGCTGGACGTGCCGACCGCCACGAGCGTGCGCGCCATCCCCGCGAAGCTGATGATCGACAACCGCGTCGTCATCAACAACCACCTCAAGCGCACCCGCGGCGGCAAGATCAGCTTCACCCACCTGCTGGGCTACGCGATCGTCCAGGCCGTCAAGCAGTTCCCGAACATGAACCGGTACTTCGCCGAGGTCGACGGCAAGCCGACGGCCGTCACACCGGCGCACACCAACCTCGGTCTGGCCATCGACCTGCAGAACAAGGACGGTTCGCGCCAGCTCGTCGTCGCGGCCATCAAGCGTTGCGAGACAATGCAATTCGGCCAGTTCATCGCCGCGTACGAAGACATCGTCCGGCGCGCCCGCGACGGCAAGCTGACCGCCGAGGACTTCAGCGGCGTCACCATCTCGCTGACCAACCCGGGCACCATCGGCACCGTGCACTCGGTGCCGCGCCTGATGCGCGGCCAGGGCGCCATCATCGGCGCCGGCGCCATGGAGTACCCGGCCGAGTTCCAGGGCGCGAGCGAAGAGCGCATCGCCGAGCTCGGCGTCGGCAAGCTCATCACCCTGACGTCGACCTACGACCACCGCATCATCCAGGGCGCCGAGTCCGGTGACTTCCTGCGCACCGTGCACCACCTGCTGCTCGACGACGACTTCTACGACGAGATCTTCCGCGAGCTGGGCATCCCCTACGAGCCGGTGCGCTGGCGGATCGACAACCCGGACTCGATCGCCCACAAGAACGCCCGCATCATCGAGCTGATCGCGGCCTACCGCAACCGCGGCCATCTGATGGCCGACATCGACCCGCTGCGGCTGGACAAGACCCGCTTCCGCAGCCACCCCGACCTCGACGTCAACACCCACGGCCTGACGCTGTGGGACCTGGACCGCGAGTTCAAGGTCGACGGCTTCGCCGGCAAGCAGTTCATGAAGCTGCGCGATGTGCTGTCGGTGCTGCGCGACGCCTACTGCCGCCACGTCGGTGTCGAGTACACCCACATCCTCGAACCCGAGCAGCAGAAGTGGCTGCAGGAGCGCGTCGAGGTCAAGCACGACAAGCCCACGGTCGGTGAGCAGAAGTACATCCTGTCCAAGCTCAACGCCGCCGAGGCCTTCGAGACCTTCCTGCACACCAAATACGTTGGGCAGAAACGCTTCTCGCTGGAAGGCGCGGAGGCCGTCATCCCGATGATGGACGCCGCCATCGACCAGGCGGCCGAACACAACCTCGACGAAGTGGTCATCGGCATGCCGCACCGCGGCCGCCTCAACGTGCTGGCCAACATCGTCGGCAAGCCGTACTCGAAGATCTTC
Source organism: Mycobacterium sp. SMC-18 (assembly GCF_045310895.1). NCBI lineage: Bacteria > Bacillati > Actinomycetota > Actinomycetes > Mycobacteriales > Mycobacteriaceae > Mycobacterium > Mycobacterium sp. SMC-18. The sequence goes on along the minus strand of NZ_JBJIAL010000016.1, from coordinate 100,902 downwards.
AGCGAGTTCGAGGGCAACCTGAACCCGGCGCTGGCGCACGGCTCCGGCGACGTCAAGTACCACCTCGGCGCCACCGGCCACTACCTGCAGATGTTCGGCGACAACGAGATCGACGTGTCGCTGGTCGCCAACCCCAGCCACCTCGAGGCCGTCGACCCGGTTCTGGAGGGCCTGGTCCGCGCCAAGCAGGACCTGCTCGTCGGCGACGAGCACGACGACAGCGACGCCCACGGCCGCTTCTCGATCATGCCGATGATGCTGCACGGCGACGCCGCGTTCGCCGGCCAGGGCGTGGTCGCCGAGACCCTCAACCTGGCGCTGCTCAAGGGCTACCGCACCGGCGGCACCGTCCACATCATCGTGAACAACCAAATCGGATTCACCACGGCGCCAACGGATTCACGCTCCAGCGAGTACTGCACCGACGTGGCGAAGATGATCGGCGCGCCGATCTTCCACGTCAACGGCGACGACCCCGAGGCCTGCGCCTGGGTCGCCCGCCTCGCCGTCGACTTCCGTGAGGCGTTCAAGAAGGACGTCGTCATCGACATGCTGTGCTACCGCCGCCGCGGTCACAACGAGGGCGACGACCCGTCGATGACCCAGCCGTACATGTACGACGTCATCGACACCAAGCGTGGCGTCCGCAAGACCTACACCGAAGCCCTCATCGGCCGTGGTGACATCTCCATGAAAGAGGCCGAAGACGCCCTGCGCGACTACCAGGGCCAGTTGGAGCGGGTCTTCAACGAGGTCCGCGAGCTCGAGAAGCACGAGCTCGCCCCCAGCGAGTCGGTGGAAACCGACCAGACCATCCCGCAGCGCCTGCTGACGGCGGTCGACAAGTCGCTGCTCGCCCGCATCGGCGACGCGCACCTGGCGGTGCCCGAGGGCTTCAACGTGCACCCGCGTGTCAAGCCGGTGCTGGAGAAGCGCCGCGAGATGGCCTACGAAGGCAAGATCGACTGGGCGTTCGCCGAGCTGCTCGCCCTGGGCTCGATGGTCGCCGAGGGCCGGCTGATCCGGTTCTCCGGACAGGACACGCAGCGCGGCACCTTCACGCAGCGGCACGCGGTGCTCATCGACCGCGTCACCGGCGAGGAGTTCATCCCGCTGCAACTGCTGGCCACCAACACCGACGGCACCCCGACCGGCGGCAAGCTGCTGATCTACAACTCGGCGCTGTCGGAGTTCGCCGCGGTGGGCTTCGAGTACGGCTACTCGGTGGGCAACCCTGACGCCATGGTGCTGTGGGAAGCCCAGTTCGGTGACTTCGTCAACGGCGCGCAGTCGATCATCGACGAGTTCATCAGCTCCGGCGAGGCCAAGTGGGGCCAGCTGTCCGACGTCGTGCTGCTGCTGCCGCACGGCCACGAGGGCCAGGGCCCGGACCACACGTCGGGCCGCATCGAGCGGTTCCTGCAGGTGTGCGCCGAAGGTTCGATGACGGTCGCCATGCCGTCGACCCCGGCCAACTACTTCCACCTGCTGCGCCGGCACGGTCTCGACGGCATCCACCGCCCGCTCATCGTCTTCACCCCGAAGTCCATGCTGCGCAACAAGGCCGCGGTCAGCGACATCAAGGACTTCACCGAGATCAAGTTCCGCTCGGTGCTCGAGGAGCCGACCTACGAAGACGGCGTCGGCGACCGGTCGAAGGTCACCCGGGTGCTGCTCACCAGCGGCAAGCTGTACTACGAGCTGGTGGCCCGCAAGGCCAAGGACAAGCGCGATGACATCGCGATCGTGCGCATCGAGCAGCTGTACCCGCTGCCCAAGCGCCGGCTCAACGCCACGCTGGACCAGTACCCGAACGTGCAGCAGTACTTCTGGGTGCAAGAAGAGCCGGCCAACCAGGGCGCCTGGCCGACCTTCGGCCTGAGCCTGCCCGAATTGCTGCCCGAGAAGCTGACCGGCATCAAGCGCATCTCCCGCCGGGCCATGAGCGCGCCGTCGTCGGGCAGCTCGAAGGTGCACGCCATCGAGCAGCAGGCGATCATCGACGAGGCGTTCGCCCCGTAGCGTCGAACCTGAGCTTGGGTGCGAACTTCCGCCGGAATTTCGCACCCAAGCTCATTTTCGGCTGAGTATGGGCTCGCTTGTGGGCCAATGCAGCGCCGGCCACCGCAACACGGTCGGCATCGAATCCCGCCGGCGGGCCGGACAGCCCCAGCAGTGCCTGCAGCAGCGTGTCCTCGGCATCGGCCAGCGCACTCCGGGTGAGGTCCGACGGCTCGGCCCCCACTCGACCGGGTCGCCGCTGTGGTCCCGCGGCCCAGGGCCGTACCACGTCATCGCCGACTCGTCCGACAGCCGACCTGATTGCGGCCAACTCCCGAGCCAGCACGCTGGGCGCCGGGTAGGCGCCGTCGCGTTCCAGCATGACGGCGGGTAGCACGGTTCGGCTCGCGAGCTCGGCGAGCAGGTCCAGGATCGGCTCGGCGACGTCGGCGGTGTGGGTGTCGTGCCAGATGCCGTCGCGCAAGGCTCCCCCGGCGACGTGGACGTAGGCGATCCGATCCAACGGCAACGTATCGAGCGCAGCGATCGGATCGGCGCCGAAGTTGACGGCGGACGTGTACAGGTTGGCCACGTCCAGCAGCAGGAGCGCGCCCGTGCGCTCGATGATCTCGCACAGGAACTGCGCTTCGGTGAACTCGTCGTCGGGCCAGGACACGACGGACGCCACGTGTTCGAGGGCCAGCGGGACGGCCAACGCGTCCTGAGCGATCCGGACGTTGGCCACGACGACGTCGAGCGCGGCACGGCTGCGCGGCACCGGCAGGAGATGCCCGGCTTCGCGGTTTCCGGCACGCACGAAGGCGATGTGCTCGCTGACCAACGGGGCACCCAGGGCCGCCGCACACGCGCCGAGGTGCTCGAGCCGGGCGGGGTCGGGCCGCTCCGCACCGCCCAACGAGAGCGAAATTCCATGTGGCACAACGGGAATTCCGCGACTACGGACCGCCTCCAGCGAAGCCGGCAGGGCGCCGGGCCGGATGCCTTCGGCGATCACCTCCATGAACTCGACACCGGGCAGTCGCTCGATGGTGAGGTCGATCTCGGGCCGCCAGCCGATACCGACGGCAGGCCCGGGAGCTCCGGTGGTCATCCGCCGCACCCGCCGCAGCCGCCACAGCCACCGCCGCCACATCCCCCACCACCACCGCCGCAGCTGCTGCCGCTGCCGCAACCGCCGCCGCCCGTGACACCGACGCTGCCGAGCAACGAGGTACGCAGATCGTCGTCGGTCAGCGCGACGAAACCGAGCAGCGCGACGCCGACAACCTGTGCCTGACGGGCCGCGTCGGTGCGTCCGGTCTCCGCCGCAGGCTCGGCCAGGGCCACCCCGGACTCATACCGGTTGCGCATGCCCTGCAGGGCGAGTTGCCCTTCGGCGGACGGGCGGTGTGCCGCATCGGCAAGGAAAGCGCGCACCAGGACGAGTGTCGACAGACCGGTTGCCACCAGGAAAACGAACAGCAGAATGACCTTGTGGTGCAGCTCGATGCCGTTGATCAACCGGAGCACACCGACGACCCACACCGCGCACGGCAGCAGCGCACACGCCCGCAGGACGGTGGTCGACCCGCTGTCCAGAAGCAGGCCCCGGGCACGCAACCGCTCACCGATCGCCACGATCCGGGGATGCTTGCGCAGCCGCTTCATCGCCGTCCTCCGGCGGTGCGTGGCGGACACACCGTCGGCCACGGCAGCGTCCACATCGTCGATCAGCGTGGCGCCGGCGGCGACGGTGAGCGTGCCGCCGCGGGAAACCAGAAGCCGGTCGCTCAAGGCCAGGTTCGCGATCGCCGTGCTGACGGTACGGCCCGGCCCGCCGGCCAGATACGCGGTCTCATAAGGGTCCAGCAGCGGCCGCGGATTCGCGGCAGCGGTTTCCGCCGTTCCCGAGTGCGTCAACACGGCCCGGAAGCCGTACATCAACGCCAGCGCAAGCAGATACGTGACGAGATAGACGCCCAGAAACTGCGGTCCGGTCAGGCCCCACGATGCTGTCATCGGAATCAACTCCCTGCCGTCGGGTCGAAGAAGAGAAGCAATGCAGCGAGCGTCGCGGCAGGGGCGGCGTGCGTCGATGAAAATGGGCCCGCACCGGCCATTTCCTAGCATGATTCACAGGTTGAGGGCGGTTTGGTACCGTTTGGTACCGCAGCTCTCGCAGCGCCACCCGGTGCTATCCGACACCGGCGGTACCGGCTACTGTCGCTAGCAGCACGCGCATCGACCACAAGGGAGTGAACATGTCGGGCTTCGCCGGGAAAGTCTGTGTCGTCACCGGAGCCGGATCGGGTATCGGTCAGGCCCTCGCCATCGAGCTCGCCCGCTCGGGCGCCAAACTGGCGATCAGTGACGTCAACACGGAGGGCCTCGCCGAGACCGAGGAGCGGATCAAGGCCATCGGCGCCCCCGTCAAGGCCGACCGCCTCAACGTCACCGAGCGCGAGGCCTTCGCCCTCTACGCCGACGCCGTCGCCGAGCACTTCGGCAAGGTCAACCAGATCTACAACAACGCCGGCATCGCCTTCACCGGCGACATCGAGGTCAGCCAGTTCAAGGACATCGAACGGGTCATGGACGTCAACTTCTGGGGCGTCGTCAACGGCACCAAGGAATTCCTGCCGCACCTCATCGCCTCCGGCGACGGGCACGTCGTCAACGTCTCGAGCGTCTTCGGCCTGTTCGCCGTCCCCGGCCAGGCCGCCTACAACGCCTCCAAGTTCGCCGTCCGCGGCTTCACCGAGGCGCTGCGCCAGGAGATGAAGCTCGCCGGCCACCCCGTCAAGGTCACCACCGTGCACCCCGGCGGCGTGAAGACCGGTATCGCGCGCAACTCCACCGCGGTCGAAGGCATCGACCCGAAGGAACTGGCGAAGACCTTCGACGCGAAGCTGGCCAAGACCACGCCCGAACGCGCCGCCAAGATCATCCTGGAGGCCGTCCGCAAGGGCCACGCCCGCGTGCTCGTCGGACCGGACGCCAAGCTGCTGGACCTCATCATCCGGGCCACCGGCTCGGGCGCGTACCAGGATCTGTTCTCCCGCGTCACGTCCCGCGTGATGCCGTCGCGCTCGCACTGACACCCACCACCCAACGCAAAGGAGCGGTCATGGAGGGATTCGCCGGCAAGGTCTGTGTGATCACCGGAGCCGGGTCGGGTATCGGTCAGGCGCTGGCCATCGAGCTGGCGCGCTCGGGCGCGTCGCTGGCGATCAGTGACATCGACACCGAGGGCCTGGCCAAGACCGAGGAACAGGTCAAGGCCATCGGCGCACCGGTGAAAGCCGACCGGCTCAACGTCGCCGAGCGGGAAGCCTTCGAGCTCTACGCCGACGAGGTGGTCAAGCACTTCGGCAAGGTCAATCAGGTCTACAACAACGCCGGCATCGCCTTCACCGGTGATCTCGAGGTCAGCCAGTTCAAGGACATCGAGCGGGTCATGGACGTCGACTTCTGGGGCGTTGTGAACGGCACCAAGGTCTTTCTGCCGCACCTGATCGCCTCGGGTGACGGGCACGTCGTCAACGTCTCGAGCATCTTCGGCCTGTTCGCGGTACCCAGCCAATCCGCTTACAACGCAGCCAAATTCGCCGTCCGCGGCTTCACCGAGGCGCTGCGCCAGGAGATGAAGCTCGCCGGGCATCCGGTGAAGGTCACCACGGTGCACCCCGGCGGCATCAAGACGAACATCGTGCGCAACTCGACCGCGGCGTCCGACATCGACTCCGCTGGCCTGAACAAGCTCTTCGACAGGGCGGCCCTGACCACGCCCGAACGCGCCGCGCAGATCATTCTCGAGTCGGTCCGCAAGGGCCACGCCCGGGTGCTGGTCGGGCCCGACGCCAAGATCGTCGACGTGATCGTCCGCATCACCGGGTCGGGCGCCTACCAGGGTCTCTTCGCGGCCATCGCCGGACGGGTGCTGCCGAAGCTCGGTTGACTCCCGGGCCAGTTGTGCGACCCCTGCCCGCGGGCGCCGAGACACGGGTGGACTTGTTCACCAACAGCGGCGGGGCGATAAGTCCCTGAGCGCAACCGGGACGACGATCCGCGGGTTGTTGTTGAAGCCAGGGACGTTTCGCGGCGCGGAACGGTGCGTGGCTTCAATCAGAATGGCTACTGCTCCCCGCGATTGAAACCACGCACTTCGCACCAGGTTCACCCACTACTGGTGAGCAGCGCGAGGGCATGTGAACCCCTGACCGCGGATTGCCCGCGCGGCTAGTGGTCCAGCGGATGCTGGGCCAGCCACGCACCCGCCACGGCCGCCGGATCGGCACCCTTGTCGACCTGACCGATCATGTCGGTCAGCGTCGCGGTGTCCAGTTCGCCGGCAATTCCGTTGAGCGCCAACACCTGTTGCTCGGCCAGGACATTGCGCCGGTACAAGGGCACCACGTTCTCGGCGCGGATCAGCGACGTCCGGTCGGTCAGTACCGTCACCCCGGACGGTACCGCGGGCGCCGCCGTCGAGGTCCAGGCCACCGTCACCGCACCCGCCTGCAACGCGTCGAAAAGGCTTGCGCTGTCCTTGAATTCACGAGCGGCCGGCAGGATGCAGTCCCCCACCCGAGCCGGATGCGCGTCGCCCGTCACCACCCCGACGGACAATCCGCCGCAGTGCCCCGGCAGCGCCGCGACATCCCGCTTGGCCCAGCGGTCCGCGGTCGCCGCGGTGACCGCGACGGCCGGCTTGTCCTGTGCCGACGCCGTGTAGTCGGCGGCGGCGACACCTTCGGGCAGCGCCGAGATCATCGACCGGTACACCTGCTCGTCGGCCCGTGCCGTGGCATGCGGGACGAATCTGACGAGCAGTTCACCGGTCAGCCCGGGCGCCACCGTCACATCGGCGGAGTCAAGTGCCGCAACAGGATCCGGGACCAGGTGCACCCGGGTCGGGATACCGAAGTACCCCAGCGCCGCCGAGTACAGATGCGCGAGCAGTTTCGACTCGGCGGTCGGTGCCGCGCCGACGGTCAACGCCGGAGGCCCGGGCACGGACTGCCCGCTGCTGCAGCCCGCCGTCGCCGCGGTGAGCAGTGCGGCCAGCGCCACACCGCCCGCCGCGACCCGGCGGCTCATGGTGTTCAGGCTTGCGAGGCAGCCGCCACCGCGGCCGCCACGGCCGGCCCCACGCGCGGGTCGAGCGCGCTGGGCACGATGTAGTCGACCGACAGATCGTCACCGACGACCGAGAAGATGGCTTCTGCGGCAGCCACTTTCATGGCCTCGGTGATCCGGCGGGCACCGGCGTCCAGGGCGCCACGGAACACGCCCGGGAACGCCAGCACGTTGTTGATCTGGTTCGGGAAGTCGCTGCGACCGGTCGCCACCACCGCGGCGTACTTGCGCGCGACATCCGGGTGGATCTCCGGGTCCGGGTTGGACAGGGCGAACACGATGCTGTTGGGCGCCATCTCGGCGATGAATTCCTCGGGCACCAGGCCGGCCGAGACGCCGAGGAAGACGTCGGCGCCGTCGAGCGCCTCGGCGATGCCACCGGTGACGCCACGGGGGTTGGTGCGGCCGGCGAGTTCGGCCTTGAAGGAGTTCAGGTCGTTACGACCGGAGTGCACGACACCCTTGCTGTCGAGGACGATGATGTCGCGAATGCCGCTGGCCAGCATGATGTTGGTGCAGGCCACACCGGCCGCACCGGCGCCGGAGACCACGACCTTGAGGTTGTGCATGTCGCGCTCGAGCACCTTGGTGGCGCCCAGCAGCGCGGCGAGGACCACGATGGCGGTGCCGTGCTGGTCGTCATGCATGACGGGGCAGTCCAGCGCCTCGATGACGCCGCGCTCGATCTCGAAACATCGCGGCGCGGAGATGTCCTCCAGGTTGACGGCGCCGAACGTCGGACGCAGCCGGATCAGGGTCTCGACGATCTCGTCGGGGTCCTTGGTGTCCAGCACGATCGGGATGGAGTCGAGGCCGCCGAAGGTCTTGAACAGGGCGCTCTTGCCCTCCATGACCGGCAGCGAGGCCGCCGGGCCGATATCGCCGAGGCCCAGCACGGCGCTGCCGTCGCTGACGACCGCGACCAGGCGGTTGGCCCAGGTGTACTTCTTGGCCAGGGTCGCGTCGGCCGCGATGGCACGGCTGACCTGCGCGACGCCGGGGGTGTAGGCGATCGACAACGCACGCTGGGTATCCAGCGGCTCGTTGAGGGCTACGGAGAGCTTGCCCCCTTCGTGGGCGGCGAAAATTTCCGCATCTTCGATGACCACCTGGGGTGTGCGCACAGCACCTGACTTATCTGACACCGCGTCAGGCTACTTCACTCAATTGTTACTCGCCGGTTCCGCGTAGCATTTGCGACTGGTCTACAGATCCGAGAAGTCCGCCCCACGGGAGGTCAGCCGCATGCCCTCGTTCCGCGCGCTCCAACCATCGAACTTCCGTCCCGTCCCGAAAAAGACGCACGCCGGCCCCGATGCCAGCTCCATCCACGTTCCGGTCGCCCGCGCCACTGTCGACTGCGGCGTCTACTCCATGGGCGCGCGGCTGCCCGGCAAGTACACCCACGGTGCCGCCGTCGCCAAGGTGCGCGAACTGCGCGCGGCCGGCGCCGAGGCCTTCGTGTGGATCGGGCTCCACGAGCCCGACCAGCACCAGATGCAGGCCGTCGCCGATGTCTTCGGGCTGCACGAACTGGCCGTCGAAGACGCGGTCTGCGCCCATCAGCGGCCCAAGCTGGAACGGTACGACCAGACCCTGTTCCTGGTGCTCAAGACGGTCAGCTACGTTGAACACGAGTCCGTGGCCAATGCCCGCGAGATCGTCGAGACCGGCGAGATCATGGTGTTCGTCGGGCCCGACTTCGTCGTCACCGTGCGGCACGGCGAGCACAGCGGACTGGCCGGTGTGCGGCACCGGCTCGACGAGTCGCCCACCATCCTCACGCTGGGGCCGTACGCGGTGATGCACGCCATCGCCGACCATGTGGTGGACAGCTACCTCGAAGTCACCGCGCTGGTCGAGACCGACATCGACACCATCGAACAGAGCGTCTTCTCCTCACACACCCAGACCGACATCGAGAGCATCTACCTGCTCAAGCGCGAAGTGGTCGAGCTGCGGCACTCGGTGAATCCGCTGACGATGGCGCTGCAGCGACTGCTGTCCGACCACAACGACCTGATCTCCAAAGAAGTCCGCCGTTACATCCGCGACGTCCACGACCACAACAGCCAGGCCGCCGATCAGATCACCGGGTTCGACGACATGCTGAGCTCACTGGTGCAGGCCGCGCTCGGCAAGGTCGGGATGGAACAGAACGCGGACATGCGCAAAATCTCGGCGTGGGTCGCCATCGCCGCGATGCCCACGATGATCGCCGGCATCTACGGCATGAACTTCGACAACATGCCCGAACTACATTGGCATTACGGCTATTTCGCCGTGCTGACGGTGATGGTGCTGGTGTGCACGGCGTTGTACCGGACGTTCCGCCACAACCACTGGCTGTAATTCAGCTCGGGCGATGAGCGCGCGCCGTAGCCGCTGACGGCAATTCGCTTGGCACGCAGGGCCCGGGTTGGCTGATGTTGCCGTCCGGCCCAAAACCGATCTCGGATCGATTTTTCCTTGACGGCGACGATCGCCGACACCTAAACTCAATATCGAATCGAGTTTTGGTTTTACGAGCGGGCGGCCAGGAGGCAGCGAGAAATGACCAACCCACAGAGTGTCGACCGTGACGTCGACGTGGTCGTCGTAGGCGCCGGGCTGTCCGGCCTCACCGCGGCGTATCGGCTTTCCCAACAAGGACTTTCGGTAGTGGTACTCGAAGCCGGTGATCGGGTGGGCGGCCGGACCGTCAATGTCGACGTCGGCAACGGCGCCGTCACCGATGGTGGCGGTCAATGGATCGGCGCCCTGCACACGCGGATGTACGCGCTGATCGAAGAGCTGGGACTGTCGACCTTCCAGACGTACACCGCGGGAAACACCATCTACCTGCAGCACGGGAAGCGTCGCACCTACACGGGCACCATCCCGCCGCTGGGCCCCCTCGCCCTGCTCGACTTCGCGCAGGCCCAGTTCCGGCTGGAACGAATGGCCAAGCGGGTGCCCGCCAAGACACCGTGGACGGCGAAGAAGGCCGGCGCCTGGGACAGTACGACGCTCGGCCACTGGCTGGACACGAACTGCCTCGTCGACGAGGCACGACACCTGTTCACCACCTGCTTCACCATGATGTATGCCGAAGACCCGCACCGGGTCTCACTGCTCAAGGTGCTGCACCAGATCGCCACCTCGGGCGGAATCAGCTTCATGGTCAACACCCGAGACGGTGCACAGGACTCCCGGGTGGTCGGTGGCATGCAGCTGGTGTCCACGACGCTCGCCGACCGGCTGGATGACCGGGTGCTGCTGGACTCTCCCGTCACCGAGATTCACCAGCTCGACCACGAGGTGCTGGTCCGGTCGGCGCGTGCGGACGTGCGCTGTCGGCGCGTCATCGTGGCCATGAGCCCGGCCGACGCGGGCCGGATTCGTGTCACTCCCGAACTGCCGGTGCGTCGCTCGGCCCTGCAGCGGGCCTGGCACAACGGCACCGAAACCAAGGTGTTCGCGGTCTACGACAAGCCGTTCTGGCGCAAGCAGGGCTTCAACGGATCGGCCCTCACCGACCTGCCGATCGCGCATTTCGTGGTCGACAACTCCCCGGCGGACGGCAGTGTGGGCGTCTTGCTGGTCTTCGTCGGCACGGCAGGCGCAGGTCCGGGCTTCACCTGGACCGACGAGGTACTCAACGATCCCGCGGCGCGCCACGCGGCATTCGTGCGCGACCTGGTCACGCTGTTCGGCCCCGAAGCGGCGAATCCCGTTGAAGTGGTGGAGAAGTCCTGGGTCGACGAACCGTGGATCAACGGTTGTGTCGGCACGCGCGCACCGGGGGTGCTGACGGGATACACCGACGCCGCGACCGTCCCGGTGGATCGGCTGCACTGGGCCGGCACCGAGACCGCGCCCGAGTTCGAGAGCTACCTCGAAGGAGCGGTACGCGCGGCCGAACGCGCCGTGGCCGAGGTTCGCACCGCGCTGAGTGACACCGTCCTCTAGCAAAACGGACCGCCGGTGACAACCGTTCGGGCATGATCTTCCAATGAAAATTGGGCGCAGCTCCACCGTAGTCGCGTTGGTCGTTGCCAGTGGTGTGCTCACCGGCATCACCGCACCCGCCGCCCACGCCAATGGCGCGGACGCCGTGATCAGAGACCTCGAGGCCGAGGGCTACACCGTCAGGATCAACTGGCTCAACGGCAACAAGCCGGTGCTCCTGCCCCGCTGCACCGTGGTCCGCGTCAACAACCCGTCCTCCGACGAACCGGCCGAGGGTGACGTCGTGTGGGCCGACGTCACCTGTCCGAACAACACGTCCTAGGCCCGAGGTTCGGCGGCCCGGCGTCGCTGATCGAGGACGTCGACGCCGTCCTGCTGCCACGCATCCCGCATGGCGGCGGCGCCTTTGAGCCGCACCCAGGCGGCCTCGGTCGCGGTGATCGGTGTGGCGCTGAGGATCCGCACCGGCTGGTACGGCTCAGGCAGCTCGACGTCACCGATCTCGCTGACGCCCAACAGGAATGCGGTGAACGCCGCCCCCTGCCAGACCGGCTGCTGCAGATCGATCAGCGCATCCGGTTCCAGGATCAGGCCTTCGACGGCCGGTGCCGACGCCAACACCGCGATCGAGCGAGCCAGCGCCGTCGGGGTCGGACCGCGCAGGGACAGCACCGCCTCCGCCCGCGGGCCGCTGATCCCGTCGGCCACCATGTCCATCGGGTCCGTCATGGGGTAGCGCGAACAGCCCAGGGACGCATAGTGATACACGTCCCCGTCGGTCGGCCCGTAACGCAGTACCTCGATGGGGTCGGCACCGAGGAACGTGACGCTGGCGCCCACCGGATCGGCGGTGCTGCCGCGATCGGCGAAATGCGTTGTCAGACGGGCACGAACCGCGCCGAGGACGTCGGTCACTGCGGCAACGACAGGTTGCGGCCCGTGGCCGGGTCGAACAGCGTCAGCTTGGAGGTGTCCAGGGCCAGCTCGATCCGGCTGCCCGCCGTCGCGGGCGACTTGGCCGAAACCCGTGCCACATAGGTGTTTTCGCTCGATCCGGCGTCCGCGGTGTCGTCGGCCAGCTGTTCCAACTGGGCGGCCTGGGCGCCGGCGCCTTCGAGCCGGAAGTGCACGTACTTGTCCGCACCGAGCGATTCCACCAGCTCGGCGTCGACCTCGAAGGTCAGCGACTGGATGCGCGCGTAGGCGTCGATCACCGAGGCGTCGTCGAACTGTTCGGGGCGCACGCCCGCGATCAGGTCGGCCGACGGCCGCTGCCGCTCCAGCGCCGCGCGCGCGTCGTCGCTCAAGGTGACCTCGCCGAAGGGCAGCTGCACGCCGACGTCGGTCCGCGTGGCCGGGAAGAAGTTCATCGACGGGGAGCCGATGAAGCCGGCGACGAACAGGTTCGCGGGCTCGTTGTACAGCTCATCGGGGGTGCCGACCTGTTGTGCGACACCGCCGCTCATCACCACCACCCGGTCCCCCAGCGTCATCGCCTCGGTCTGGTCGTGCGTGACGTAGACGGTGGTGGTGCCGAGGCGGGCCTGCAGCCGGGCGATCTCGGTGCGCATCTGCACCCGCAGCTTGGCGTCCAGGTTGGACAGCGGCTCGTCCATCAGGAAGGCCTTGGGGCTGCGCACGATGGCGCGTCCCATCGCCACGCGCTGACGCTGGCCACCGGAAAGCTGGGCGGGCTTGCGGTCCAGAAGTGCGGTCAGGTCAAGGATTTTCGCGGTCTCCTCGACCTTGGCCGCGATCTCGGCCTTCGGCAGCTTCGCGAGGGTGAGCGGGAACGCGATGTTCTGCCGCACCGTCATGTGCGGGTAGAGCGCGTAGGACTGGAACACCATCGCGATGTCCCGGTCCCGGGGCTCCTTCTCGTTGACCCGCTCGCCACCGATGCGCAGTTCGCCGGAGCTGATGTCCTCGAGCCCGGCAATCATGTTGAGCGTGGTCGACTTTCCGCACCCCGACGGCCCGACGAGGATCAGGAACTCACCGTCGGCGATGGTCAGCGACAGGTCCTGCACCGCGGTCGCCCCGCCGGTGTAACTCTTGGTGACGTGGTCCAAAACGATTTCGGCCATGAACTACCCCTTCACCGCACCGGACGTCAGGCCCGCGACGATCCGTCGTTGGAAGATCAGAACAAAGATGATGATCGGCACCGTGATGACCATCGCCCCGGCGGCGATGGAACCGGTCGGCTCCTCGAATTGCGAACTGCCCGTGAAGTTCGCGATTGCCACGGGCGCGGTGATGGCCCGCTGCGTGGCGGTCAGCGACAACGCCAGCAGCAGGTCGTTCCAGGCGAAGATGAACACCAGGATCGCCGCGGTGACGATGCCGGGCGCCGCCAGCGGCGCGATGACCTTCCGGAAGGCCTGCCCCGGCGTGGCACCGTCCATCTTGGCGGCCTTCTCCAAATCCCAAGGGATTTCCCGGAAGAACGCCGACAGGGTGTAGATCGCCAGCGGCAGTGCGAAGGTGATGTACGGCAGGATCAGGCCCGGCCAGGTGTCGAACAGCCCGACGGTGCGCTCGATGTTGAACAGCGGTGTCACCAGCGAGATCTGGGGGAACATCGAGATCAGCAACGCCAGGCCGACCAGCAGCCGCTTGCCCGGAAAGTCCAGGCGCGCCACGGCGTAGGCGGCCATGCCACCGATCGTGACGGCGATGGCGGTGGTGATGAGCCCGATACCGATCGAGTTGAACAATGCCGAGCCGAAGGCGCCGCCGGTGAAGATGCCCTTGTAGTTGTCGAAGGTGATCTGACGCGGAATCAGGTTGCCGTCCTTGACCGATGACGTCGGCTTGAGGGACAGCGAAAAGATCCAGAGCACCGGCAGCAGCGCGTAGATGACCACCAGGACGTTGACCACGCCCCAGCCGGCCAGCCGGCCGCCACTTCTCTGCCCGCTCATCGCCCCACCCATTTCACTGCACCTCGGCCTGCGCACCGGGCGCCGCAGCACCGAAGATCTTGATGTAGATGAAGGCGATGATCGCGACGGTCGCGAAGATCAGCACGCTGATCGCCGAGCCGAGCCCGATGTTGAACGCCTTGAACAGGTTGTCGTAACCCAGGATCGACACCGAACCGGTGTTGTTGGTGCCGCCGGTGAGCACATAGATGTTGTCGAAGATCCGGAACGCGTCCAGCGTGCGGAACAACAGGGCCACCAGGATGGCCGGTTTCATCAGCGGCAGAGTCACTTTGGCGAACCGCTGCCAGCGGCTCGCGCCGTCCATCTCGGCGGCGTCGAGCAGTTCCCGGGGCACCAGCACCAGCCCGGCCAACAGCAGCAGCGACATGAACGGCGTCGTCTTCCACACCTCGGCGAGCACCACGATGGCCAGCGACGGCAACTGTTCGGTCAGCGGCGCGGTGCCCGTGGGCAGCAGGTTCGCGAGGTATCCGGTGCCCGGCGTCCACGCGTAATACCAACTGTAAGAGGCGGCCACGGTCACGATGCCGTACGGAATGAGGATGGCCGTGCGCACGACGGCACTGCCGAACATGGTCCGGTGCATCACCACCGCCAGCGCCATGCCGAGCACGAACTCGATGGCCACCGATACCACCGTGATGCCGAGGGTGACCACGAACGCCGTCCACCAGTAGTGGTCGGTGAGGATCGTCGTGTAGTTGTCCAGCCCCACGAACCGCGTCTCCGCCGGCGCCGCGAGGTTGTCCCGGTGCAGGCTCAGCCACACCGCATAGGCGACGGGATACGCGGCCACCGCCAGCATGACCAGCACGGCTGGGGCGATCAGGAGGTAGGCGAGCCGGCGCTCGGGGTTGGCTGCCGCGTTCGCAACTCCGGTGTCGCTCACGGGATCAGCCCCTTGCCGTCGATCGCCTGTTGCACCTCGGACGCCAGCTTGTCGGCGGTGCGCTCCGGGTCGATCTTGGTGACCGGGGCCAGCGTCGCCGAAATCCGCGTCGACACCGCCTGATACTGCGGCGTGGCCGGCCGGACCGCGGCGTCGGCGAGCTGGCGGCGGATCACCGCGTACTGCGGGTACTTGGCCTGGAACTTGGCATCGTCATACAGCGACGCGCGGACCGCGGGCAGTCCGCCCTCCACCGACGTGAACTGCTGGTTGGTCGCGCTGCGCATGCACCGGATGGCCTCGAAGGCCTCGGCCTTGTGCGTACTGGTCTTGCTCACCGCAAGATTCAGGCCACCGATGGTGACCTTGGCCGGCACCCCGGGCTGCACCGACGGGTAATCCGCGAAGCCGAACACCTTCTTGCTCTCGTCGTAGGCGGTGGCGAACTGCGCATCGTCGGGTGCGAAGGTGCCGACATCGTTGATGGCGCCCTTGAGCTCCGCGTGCTGATCGAGCGGCAGGAACGGCACGCCGCCCTTGACCGCGTTCTCCAGCAGCGACGGCAGCACGAACGGCCAGTTCACCTCGAGCGCGGCCTTGCCCTGCTCGAGAGCGAGCCGCGCCGTCCCCTCGTCGGTCTGGGTGATCGACGGGTCGGCGCCGGGTGCGGTGGCCACCGACTTGATGACCTGCAGGGCCTTGACCGTCGCGGCGCGGTGCTCAGGGGTGTCGGTCAAGGTGACGGTCTTGCCGTCGTCGGACAGCACGCTGCCGCCGGCACTGGTCAGCAGGGTGTTGAACCAGACCACCAGGCCCTCGTACTGCTTGGCCTGCACGGCAATCCAGCTGGGTCCGCCGGCGGCGTGCAGCCGCGTCGCCTGCGCCACCATGTCGTCCCAGGTGGCCGGCGCTTCGGGCATCAGATCGGCCCGGTACCAGAGCATTTGGGTGTTGGTCGTGATGGGCGCGGCGAACAGCCGGCCCTGCCACTGCGCGGTCTTCAGCGGTCCAGGCAAGGTGTCGTCGGCAGCGTCGGCTTCCGCTTTTCCGGCCGGGTCGTCGGCAAGCGGCACGGCCCAGCCGGCCTCGGCGAACTCGGCGGTCCACACGACGTCCAGGCCCATGATGTCGAGGGTCTTGTCGTTGCCGGTCAGCCGGCGCGCCAGTTGCAGCCGCTGATCGTCGGCTCCCTTGGGCAGACTGACCTGCTTGATGCTGAAGCGGCCGCCGAGTTCGGCGTTGCACCGCCTGGCGAGGGCCGAGAACGTCGCCTTCTCATTGGCCGACGTGTAGACGCTGACGACGGTGCCGCCCCCACCGGAACCGCAGGCGGAGACCAACGTGGCGGCCGTGCACGCCGCCGCACCCGCTGCCAGCGCAGCCCGCAGCTTTCCCGCGCGCACCACGGACGCCTCCTGTCTCACGGGAACCTCCCGCGCGCAAACCGTAGAGCGCCGCGGGTGTGCCGTGCAACATATCGCCGCTCAGTGGCGGATATGGCGACCGAGGCCCGAAGGCCCTAGAGCGACAGGCGGCCCAGCAGGTCGCGGCCCTGTTCGGCGCACACCGGATCGCACAGCACGTCGTAGCGGCCCGCGACGAGTTGCATGGTGGAGCTGAAATCCCTTGTGCCGCGGGACATCGCGTACTGCACGCCCGAGGTGATCAAGCCGAAGAAGATGCCGGCGATCAGGCCGGTGAGCAGCGAGCCCCACGCGTTCGTGCCGAAAAGCCCGAGCACCAGGCCGATGAACAGACCCAGCCACGCCCCGGTCAGGATGCCGCCGGCGAGTACCCGCGGCCAGGTGAGCCGCCCGGTGACGCGCTCCACCTGCATCAGGTCGACGCCCACGATGGTCACGTGCTGCACCGGAAACTCTTGATCCGACAGGTAATCGACGGCGCGCTGCGCCTCGGCATAGGTCGGGTACGAACCGATGGGCCAGCCCTTGGGCGGGGTCGGCAATCCGGGCTGACCACCCGGGCCCGGGGTCCGGTCAGGCTGCAGCGGATTCGTCATGCCCCTGGTCTCCTGTCACTCGCCGCGGAACGCACTTCGGCTACCACGATGCCATGAACTCGTGCGCTAGGTTGGTCGGCATGACAAGTCCGGGCGGGCAGTCGGGCCAACCCTCCTGGGATCCGTCGAGACCGGCCGGATCCGTGCCGCCGCCGACCGGCACCGATGCCGAAGCGACCAGCGACTACCCGGTGTACGAGTACCCGGCGACAGAAGAGCCGGGGCCCACTTCCGCGCCATGGCAGCAGGGTCCGCCCGCGCCCGCGCCACAGGTCCCACCGCAGCCACCGACGGGTCCGTTTCCGGTGCCTCCCGGGCCGCCGTCCATGCCTCCCGGCCCGCCGCCGGGCTTCTACGGTGCGCCGCCTGCCGGGCCGTACGGCCCGCCGCCGGGCGCGGCACCGCCGGGATACCTGCCACCGGCCGGATACCTGCCGCCCCCGCTGTACTCGTCGTATCCGGCGCCGAAGTCGAACGACGGCATGGCCATCGGGTCGCTGGTGTCGTCGCTGGTCGCCTTGCCGCTTTACTTCATCTGCTTCGTATTCGGTCCGGTCGGCTCGGTACTGGGCATCGTGCTGGGCACCGTGGCCTTGGCACAGGCTAAAGGCCGGCCGCGCACCAGCGGCAGAACCATGGCCATCGCGGGCATCGTCATCGGTGCCGTCACGCTCGTCGTCGGCCTGGTCGGCTTCCTGCTGTTGGTCGACTGGGCCTCACGCCAAGAACCGACCTTGTGATCGGCGCCCGCGTGAACCGGCTGGCGGTCGGCTCGATCGTGTGCGCGCTGACCGGCGTGGTGTTCGGCCCCCTGGCGCTCATCGGCGTCGGGCTCGGCGTGGTGGCCTACGAGCGCATCCCCGGCAGCGGCACCCGCGGGAGCCTGCTGGCCCTGACCGGCATCGGGTGCGGCGCGCTGGCGTTCCTGCTCAACCTGTTCCTGGTCGTCCGCGTCCTCGGCGGCTAGCCGGCGCGCTCACGCCGGCGGCGTGAACCGCTCACCGGTGCGCGTCATCCCGGCGGCCCGGCCCTTGCCCGCGATCACCAGCGCCATCTTGCGGCTGGCCTCGTCGATCATCTCGTCGCCCAGCAGCACGGCGCCGCGGGCACCGCCCGCCTGCGAGGTGTGCCATTCGTACGCCTCGAGAATCAGCTCGGCATGGTCGTAGTCGGCCTGCCGCGGACTGAAGATCTCGTTTCCGGCGGCGATCTGGTCTGGGTGCAGCACCCACTTGCCGTCGTACCCCAGCGCCGCGGTCTGCCCCGCGACGCGCGTGAACGCCTCGGTGTCCTTCACCTTGAAATACGGGCCGTCGATTGCGTTGATGCCGTGTGCCCGCGCCGCCACCAGGATCGTCATCAACACGTGGTGATAGGCATCGCCGACGCCGTAACCGACGGGCTGCTCGCCGACGACGAGGGTGCGCATGTTGAGGCTCGCCATCAGATCGCCCGGCCCGAAGATCAGCGCCTGCACCCGCGGCCCGCCGGCGATGGCGTGGGCGTTCACGAGCCCCTTGGCGTCTTCGATCTGCGCCTCGATGCCGATGCCGCCGACCGGCAGCCCGAGCGTGCGCTCCAGTTGGGTCAGCAACAGATCGAGCGCCTGCACGTGCGAGACGTCGCTGACCTTCGGTAGCACGATGATGTCCAGCACGCCGCCGCCGTGCGCCACCGCGGTGACGACCTCGATCACGTCTGCGTACGTCCACGGCGTGGTCCAGTCGTTGACCCGGAGGCCGCGCAGCTGGCCCGCCCAGCCCGGCTCGCACAACGCCTGCGCCACCCGGGTCCGCGCCGCGGCCTTGGCGTCGGCAGCCACCGCGTCCTCGAGGTCGAGGAACACCTGATCGGCAGGCAGCGTCTTGGCCTTGGCGATCATCTTGTCGCTACTACCCGGAACGGACAGGCAGGTACGGCGGGGCCGATACAGGTTCTCCACGACCCCACTCTCTACCCTGTGGAGCATGGTGGCGGTCAACAGGGTCTACGTGGCCAGACTCGCTGGACTGGTCGTGCTGGGCCCCGACGGAGAGTCGGTCGGCCGGGTCCGCGACGTGGTCGTGAGCATGGGCATCGTCCGCCAGCAGCCGCGGGTGCTCGGCCTCGTCGTGGAATTGACCACGCGCCGAAGGATATTCGTCCCGATCCTGCGGGTGACCTCCATCGAGCACAACTCGGTCACCCTCACGGGAGCGACCATCTCGCTGCGTCGCTTCGAGCAGCGCCCCGGCGAGGCGCTGGTACTCGGGCAGATTCTGGACACCCGCGTCCGCGTCACCGACCCGGAGCTGCAACAGCTCGCCGGCATCGACGTCGTCGTGGTCGACCTCGCGATCGAGCAGGCCCGGTCGCGTGACTGGCTGGTGACCCGCGTCGCCGTGCGTCACCGCCGCCTGGGCCGGCGCACCACGGTGCACGTTGTCGACTGGAAGAACGTCACGGGGCTGACGCCGTCGGCGCTCGCGCTACCGGGACAGGGCGTCGCGCAGCTGCTGGAGCAGTTCGAGGGTCAGCGTCCCGTCGAGGTCGCCGATGCCCTGCGCGACCTGCCGGCCAAGCGCCGGCACGAAGTCGTCAAGGCCCTCGACGACGACCGGCTGGCCGACATCCTGCAGGAGCTCTCCGAACCCGAGCAGGCCGAGTTGCTCAACCAGCTGGGCACCGAGCGCGCCGCCGACGTGCTCGAGGAGATGGACCCCGACGACGCCGCCGACCTCCTCGGTGAGCTCGACGCCACCCGGGCCGCCGTGCTGCTGGACCGCATGGACCCCGAGGATTCCGAGCCGGTGCGCCGCCTGCTGCAGCACTCGCCCGACACCGCCGGTGGTCTGATGACGCCCGAGCCCGTCGTGCTCACCCCGGACACCACCGTCGCCGAGGCGCTGGCCCGCGTCCGCGACCCCGAGCTGACGCCGGCACTGGCGTCGCTGACGTTCGTCACCCGGCCACCGACCGCGACGCCGACCGGCCACTACCTGGGCTGTGTACACACCCAGCGGCTGCTGCGCGAACCGCCGGCCAGCCAGGTCGGCGGCATCATCGACAGCGACCTGCCGGTGCTGTCCCCGACCAGCTCACTGGCCGAGGTCACGCGCTACTTCGCCGCGTACAACCTCGTGTCCGCACCGGTGGTCGACGACGAGAACCACCTGCTGGGCGCCGTCACCGTCGACGACCTGCTCGACCACCTGCTGCCGTCTGGCTGGCGCAGCGCGGACGAACCCGGGCCGGACTCGACGCAGGCCATCACTGACAACATCTCGGGAGCCGGCCGGTGAGCGAGCCTTCGGCGCGGCAGCGCCTGGACATCCCGCGCACGTCCCGTTTCCGGTTGACCCCACGGGTCGACGTCGAGGCCGTCGGCCAGTTCAGTGAGTCGATCGCCCGGTTCCTGGGCACGGGCAAATATCTGCTCATCCAGACGGTGATCGTGGTCATCTGGATCGCCTTCAACCTGATCGCGATCAGCCTGCAATTCGACCCGTATCCGTTCATCCTGCTGAACCTGGCGTTCTCGACCCAGGCCGCGTACGCCGCGCCGCTGATCCTGCTGGCACAGAACCGCCAGGAGAACCGGGACCGCGTGTCGCTCGAAGAGGACCGCAGGCGCGCGGCCCAGACCAAGGCCGACACCGAATTCCTGGCCCGCGAACTGGCCGCGCTGCGGCTGGCCGTCGGCGAGGTGGCGACCCGCGACTACCTCCGCCGCGAACTCGACGAGCTGCGGGCGTTGATTGCTCAGCAGAACGGCGGCAAGAGCGGATCCGGCAAGCGCAAGACCGGAAAATCCCGGCCGCCGGTCGAGGAAGACGACGCTTTCAGCGGCACGCCGGCCGACTCTGCCGACTCCGCCACCGCAGCCGAATAAGAGATTCCATTGTCCGGAATCATTGCTACGACAAGCGACCGTGGAGTAGGTATGGTGACTTGGATCACAACACAGGTCACCGGGGTCACTCCGGTATTCCACTTTCATAGGATGGCTTAGTGCACAACGGGGGCGACACCGCTGATTTCGCGGACGACGCTGCGCCTACTACTGAATCCCACGCACTTTCCGGCGACTCCGCGCTGGTCGACGACGCCATCGAGGATTACGACGCCGCCGTCGACGACGACTCCGGCGTCGTTGCCGAAACCGCACCCGGCCGTCGCCGACAGATCGCCAGGGCGCTGCGCCGGCCGCTGGCCGGTGTCGCCGTCGTCGCGCCGCTCGTCTTGATGCTTGCCGTCGGCGGTTCCGCGCCGACTCGGCAAACAACCGCACACAACAGCGCCACCACGGGCGTCACGCCGCTGGCGGCCGTCACCCCCACCACGCCCGGCCCACGCAACCGGGCCGGTATGACGGTCGTCGCGTCCGATCAGATTCCCCGCGCGCTGCACATGGATCCCACCACCGCCCTGTCACCGCCGCCGGCGTCGCTGGTGATGGCGCCCGGCGGACTGCGGATCCCGCCGGTCGTCCTCAACGCCTACCGCACCGCCGAGAAGATCATGGCGACCAACGCACCGGGCTGCGGGATCAGCTGGAACCTGCTGGCCGGTATCGGCCGCATCGAGTCCGGCCACGCCAACAGCGGCGCCACCGACGCGCGGGGCACCGCGCTCACCCCGATCCTCGGACCTGTCCTCGACGGCACGCTGGCCGGCAACGAGGTCATCGTGCAGAGCATCTCGGCCGGGCGGGTGACCTACGCCCGGGCGCTGGGACCCATGCAGTTCCTGCCCGGCACCTGGGCCCGGTATGCCGCGGACGCCATCGGCGACGGCAAGCCCGACGTGCAGAACGTCTACGATGCCTCGCTGGCCGCGGCCCGCTACCTGTGCAGCGGTGGGCTGAACCTGCGTGATCCGTCGCAGGTGCTGACCGCGATCCTGCGCTACAACAACTCGATGCCGTACGCCCAGAACGTGCTCGGCTGGGCCAAGGCCTATGTCACCGGTATCGCCCCGGTCGACCTGCCGCCGATCGTCGGCCCGCCGCCCGCCATCGGCGACCAGCACCTGGACAACCCCGAGGGACTGGGGCCGGGACTGCCGATCAACGCCATGGGCCTGCCGTCCGACGATCCGCTGGCGATGACGCCCGCGCTGCAGATGGGCCGCATGGGTCCGCTGCCCGGCCCGGCCGAACCGAAACAGAACTGCGCGGTGTTCTGCCTGCAGGGCGGCCCGGCGCCGAGCGCGGCGCCCATCCCCGCCCTGGACGCGCCGGCGCTGGACGCACCCGCGCCCAACCCGTTCAACCTGCCGCCGTTCCTGCTGCCGCAAGCTCCGCCGCCCGCGCCCGTCGCGCCGGCACCGGCTCCCCCGGGACCCATCCCGGTCACCGCAGTGGGCGTCGGCACGCCGGCCGCCGGACCGGTCGGCGCCGCACCGGGACCCGCGCCCGGTCCCGCCGCGGTCCCGGCAGCACCGGCTCCCGCCGGTCCGCTGCCCGCGGAGGCCATGGGTCCGCCGCCGCCCGCCTTCCCCGGCCTACCATGACCAGCTGCCGGTGCGCTGACCGGCAGTTATAAACTCGCGGGTAATGTCTGCTGAGCTGAAAGCCGCCGTGCGCGCCGCACTGGGCAAAGTCATCGATCCTGAACTGCGCCGTCCGATCACCGAGGTCGGCATGGTCAAGGACATCACGGTCGAGTCCGATGGCGCGGTGCACGTCGAGATCTACCTGACCACGTCGGCCTGCCCGAAGAAAACCGAGATCACCGATCGGGTCACCGCGGCCGTCACCGACGTGCCGGGCACCGGGGCCGTCAAGGTCACCCTCGACGTGATGAACGACGAGCAGCGCGCCGAGCTGCGCAAGCTGCTGCGCGGCGACGACAAGGAACCGGTCATCCCGTTCGCCCAGCCCGGCTCGCTGACCCGGGTGTACGCTGTGGCGTCGGGCAAGGGTGGCGTCGGCAAGTCCAGCGTGACGGTGAACTTGGCGGCCGCGCTGGCCGCCAAGGGCCTGTCGGTCGGCCTGCTCGACGCCGACATCTACGGCCACTCGGTGCCCCGGATGATGGGTGTGCAGGATCGCCCCACCCAGGTGGATTCGATGATCCTGCCGCCGGTTTCGCACGATGTGAAGGTCATCTCCATCGCGATGTTCACCCAGGGCAACACCCCGGTGGTGTGGCGCGGGCCGATGCTGCACCGGGCGCTGCAGCAGTTCCTGGCCGACGTGTACTGGGGTGACCTCGACGTCCTGCTGCTCGACCTGCCGCCCGGCACGGGCGACATCGCCATCTCGGTGGCGCAGTTGATCCCCGGCGCCGAAATCCTCGTCGTCACCACACCGCAGATGGCTGCCGCCGAGGTCGCCGAGCGCGCCGGCGCCATCGCGGTCCAGACCCGTCAGCGCATCGTCGGCGTCGTCGAGAACATGTCCGGACTGACCCTGCCCGACGGCACCACGATGCAGCTGTTCGGCGCGGGCGGCGGCGCGCAGGTCGCCGAAAGCCTCACGCGCACAGTCGGTGCCGAGGTTCCGCTGTTGGGCCAGGTCCCGCTGGACCCGCAGCTCGTGAGCGCCGGCGACACCGGTGTGCCCCTGGTGCTGTCCGATCCCGACTCGGCTGCCGGAAAAGCACTGCGCGGTGTCGCCGACAAATTGTCCAGCCGCAAGCGCGGACTGGCGGGCATGTCGCTCGGGCTCGACCCGGCCGGGCGCTGACCCCTCCCTCGTCCGACAGGAAACCTCAAGTGACACATATCCATACGCGCAGCGGCGCACAGAACGTCGGCCTGCTGAGCGTGGCGGCCTACCGCCCGGGCCGCGTCGTCACCAACGACGAGATCTGTCAGACCATCGAGTCGTCGGACGAGTGGATCTACTCCCGCACCGGTATCAAGAACCGGCGATTCGCCGGTCCCGACGAGTCCGCAGTCACGATGGCGTGCGAGGCCGGACGCCGCGCCTGTGCCGCGGCGGAGCTGTCCGGCTCGGACATCGACGCCGTCATCGTGGCCACCAGCACCAACTTCCGCAACACCCCGCCGTGCGGCCCCCAGGTCGCCACCGAGATTGGCGCACAGGGCATTCCGGCATTCGACATCGCCGCGGGCTGCGCGGGATTCGGCTACTCGCTGGGCGTGGCCGCCGACATGATCCGGTCCGGTAGCGCGGGCCGCATCCTCGTGGTGGGCTCGGAGAAGCTGTCCGACGCCATCGACATGACCGACCGCAGCAATGCCTTCATCTTCGCCGACGGCGCCGCCGCGGTGGTCGTCGGACCGACCGAGGAGCAGGGCATCGGGCCGACCGTCGCCGGCAGCGACGGCGAGCAGTCCAGCGCCATCGTGCAGGACCTCAGCTGGATCGACTACACCGAGAACCCGGCCGGCCCAAGGCCTTTCCTGCGCATGGAGGGCCAGACCGTCTTCCGCTGGGCGGCCTTCCAGATGGTCGACGTCGGCAAGCGTGCCATCGCGGCCGCCGGCCTGACGGTCGACGACATCGACGTGTTCATCCCCCATCAGGCCAACGGCCGGATCAACGAGCTGCTCACCAAGGGGCTCGGACTCAGCCCGGAAACCGTTGTCGCCCAAGATATCCAGGATGCCGGCAACACCTCGGCCGCCTCGATTCCACTGGCGATGTACACCCTGCTGGACACCGGTGAGGCAAAGCCCGGCAGCGTTGCGCTACTCCTGGGGTACGGCGCGGGCCTGGCCTACGCCGCTCAGGTGATCCGGCTCCCCGGATAGCCCTCAGCCCGCCACGGCAGCGAGTCTGCGCTTCTCCTCGTAGAACCGCGCCCGCTCGTCGAGCATGCCCAGGAACCCGACGAGTTCCTCGCGTGCCCGTTCGCCGATGGGGCCGAAATCGTTGCGCTCGAAGATGTTCCAGAAGCGCAGCACCGGCACCAGCACGTCGTCGTGGTGGATGCGCAGGTCGTAGATGCCGGCCTTGGCGATGGTGAGCGCGTTCTTCGCGAAGTCGGCCATGCCCAGACCCGGCATGGCGAAGTTGATGACCTCGTCGCGGATGGCGACCATCGCGTCGTCCGGGGCGATGTCGAGCGCCGCGGCCATCAGGTTGCGGTAGAAGGCCATGTGCAGGTTCTCGTCGGCCGCGATCCGGGCCAGGAGCTGGTCGGCCAGTGGGCATCCCGACGCCCGGCCGGTGTTGCGGTGCGAGACGCGGGTGGCCAACTCCTGGAACGACACATAGGCCAGCACCGACAACGCGCTGCGGTCCCCGGCGTCGTAGCCGGCGACGGTGTGCTCCATGCGCAGTCGTTCCAGGGCGACGGGATCGACGCCGCGAGTGACCACCAGGTAGTCCCGCAGCGCGATGCTGTGGCGACCTTCCTCGGCCGTCCACTGCCCGATCCAGGTGCCCCAGGCGCCGTCGCGGGAGAAGCGGGTGGCGATCTCACGGTGATATGACGGCAGATTGTCCTCGGTCAGCAGGTTGACGGTCAGGGCGGTCTTGGCGACCGGGTCCAGCGGCGAGTCCTCCGGCTGCCAGTCCTCGCCGCCCAGGAAAGCGAAGTCCCGCCCGCGGCTCCACGGCACGTAGTCGTGCGGGAACCATTCCTTCGCCATCTTCAGGTGCCGGTCGAGGTTCTGCGCGACGACGGGCTCCAGTTCGTACAGCACTGCGGCCTGGGTATCCATGGGTCAATCCCTTCATCGGTGGTCGGCGTCGGTCCACACCTTCACGAACCTACGGTACCGTAAACTACGGTACCGTAGGTTAGCGTGCGATGACCAGATGGTGACGACCACTTCACGAAAAAGCCCGGCCTGTGGCATGACCACAGACCGGGCTTTTTGATCAACAACCCCTGGGGAAACCCATCAGCCCCGCAGCGCCGAGACGAAGATCGCGGGCAGCTTGGCCCAGCTCGGCTTGCCCGTGAACGCCGTGAGGAGCCGTCCGGTCGAGGCAGCCGTGCGGTTGTTGACGAACCACGGCGGCTTCGGCGAGATGGAGAGTTCTCCCCCGACCAGCGAGCGCGGCGACGGGCGGAACGGCCCCCGCACCACGGTGCGCTCGGGCTTCTCGAGCAGGAAACCGTTGTGCACCACACCGATTCCGCTCTGCACGTCGCTCAGCGTGTGGCCGGGGAAGGCGCCCCAGGTGGCGTGCGGCGTCAGGTAGCCGACGCCGGTCCAGGCGTTGACCGCCACGGTGCCGTAGTGCAGCGTCTCGATCATGGCGTCGAACGCCTTGCCCAGCGCCTTGATGGTGGCCGGCGCCGCGACGATGTTGACGCCCAGGGTGCCGACGAAGTCCTCGTTGGCCAGGCGGGTGGCCTCGCGGACGAACTCGACACCGTCACTGTCGAGATCGACGACGCCGTACACCGGCGAGAAGTACTCGGTGTTGAGCAGTGCGGTGCGGTCCTCGGGATCCACGACCAGCACGCGGTCGCCCAGGCGTTGCGCCTTCGGATACGTGGCCTCGGCGCTGGCGACGCGGGAGTCGGAGCCCGGGTAGTAGGCGGCGCGGTTGGGCGCGGCGGCGATGGCCTTGGTCAGGGCCGCCACGAACTCATCGCGCTGCGCCCACTTCGAGGACAGCACCACGACCTGCGACGCCACGCAGTTGTAGCCGTTGTTGTGCAGCCGCTGCGTGGCAATGTGGTTGGCCTGGAACGCGATATCGGCCTTGCTCCACTTGCCGGGCACCACGATGGTCGGCGACACCCCGCCGAGCTCGCTGGTGATGTCCTTGTGCAGGATCGGCTCGCCGGCGGCCTTGCGCCGGGCGCCCTCTTCCCCGACGCCGAAGACGATGGCGTCGTGCGTCAGCGCACTGCCGGTCATGTGCACGTGGTCCACCGCGTCGTGCTGCACCAGGTAGGTGCCGACATCTGCGCCACCGGTGAGGATCCGCACCGCGCCGAGCGCGATGAACGGCGCCAGCACCTTCGTCAGCACCGGTAGGAGCGGATCGGTGACCGGGTTGAGCTTGAGCGCCACCACCCGGTTGCCCGCGATCAGCTCGTAGATGGTGTCCAGCGGCGCGATCGAGGTGATGTTGCCGGCGCCGAGCACGGCGCCGATCCCGTTGGTCTTGCCCGGATCCCGCTGCGCAAGGCCGGCGGTCCGGATGGCTTCGTCGCGGCTGACGCCCGGCTGCAGCCACACCTGTGCGCTGAATCCCGACAGCAACAGCTTGTCGAATACGTTGAGCGGCAACACGTTAACCGTCGTGCGGCCCGCCGCGGTGCCGAACGTCGCACCGTCCAGCGGACTCTTGCCGGCCTCCAGCTTGGCCAGGCTCGCGGACAACGCCGTGGCCCCGGCGGCCAGCGGGTACGGGCCGGAAATCCATTCCTCACCGACCAGCGGCGACTCCGGATTCAGTTGTTTGATCCGGATCGCGGCCTCGACCCACTCGGCGCCGTGCTGCACCGCCAACTGCTGCACGTCATCGAGAATCTCGCGCCGCCGCGCCAGAGAGGTTGCCGCCCAGGCCTTCTCGCCCTCGGCGAGCTCATTCAGCGCCTGGTCCACCAGGGCTGTGTACGCAATTTCCGTCATGTACTGAATTCTCCCGGTGGTGCGGTCGGTATGGGCCGGAATCAGCCGGCGTGCGCTTCGAATTCCAGCAGCGCGTCGCTGTGGTTGTGCTCGTACGGCTTGGGGCCCTTGCCGAGTGCCCGCTTGGCAACGAGCTGCTGGTACTGCTCGAACGGCGTCGTCCGGCCCCACTTCGCCCGCGCCTCGGCCGGGGTGTAGGTGACGGGGTTCTGGGCGGGAATCTTCATCAGCGTCGGGCCGACGATCGGCGTGGTGTGCGGGGTGGTGAAATCCAGGATCGCCAGTTCCAGGCGCGGGACGCTCGCCACCGCGCGCAGGAGCGGCCGCGCGATGAGCTTGGCGACGAAGTCGTCAGAGTAGTTCTGCGGGATACCGCCGAGGGTGCGCATCCACTTCGGCATGGTCGCGATGATGGCCCGGCGCATCGGCCAGTTGAACACGCGGCGCATCCAGCTCGGCACCCGCTCGGGCAGGATGTGATAGCCCAGGTCGACGAGGTAGTTCATCATGTTCTGGGCGACCTCGGAGCCGGCCATCTGCGGCCGGTACTGCTCGAAGTACTGCTGGATGCCCTCCCGCGTGCGCGGCACGTCGTCGGGGTTGATCGTCTGGAATTCCGCGGCCCGCGCGCACTCTTCCCAGTACTGCCGTTCCTCGGCCTCGGTCAGCTTGCCCGGGCCGAACATCTCGTAGGTGTAGAGGATCGAGTGCCACGCGGTCAGGTGGATCCACAGCTGCGAGTACGGGTCGTTGGCGTCGAACGGCTTGCCGGTGATCGGCTCCGTGCCGATGGCCTTGCCGTGAATCTTGACCAGGATCTCCGAAGCGTCCAGCACGGCCTCGGCGTCACCGAAGGCCACCAGCGCGAAGTACTGCATGGTGCGGTCGTAGCGCAACCGGGTGCGGGCGTACACCTGGCCGCTGGCGTCCACGGCGGCGGCCAGGTAGGGGTCGAGGTGCTCGATGGTCACGGCGCGGGCGAAGCCCAGCAGCAGCGACGTCGGGTAGCTCCACACCCGCCAGGTGACGGAGTCGGGTCCGAAGAAGCCGTAGTCGACCGCGGGCGTCAGCTCTGTGTCCGTGACCGGTAGCCCGGCGACGCGGCGAAAAGTGGCGACAGCATCCATCGTCGTTCCCCTTTGAACATGAAGGCGCCACCCACTGGCGCGGTGCGCTTAATGGTACGGCACGTACCACTAGATAGCTAGACTCCCACTGATTGGCTGCATCAGGTAACTCCCGACCAGGTACATGAGGTAAACAAGGAGCCATGGCGGATGCCACCACCGGTCGCTGGGCCGGCCAACGCGAGCGCAGGCGCGCTGAGTTCATCGACGCTGCCCTCGTCGTGATCGAGCAACACGGGCCCCAGACCTCGACCGAGCAGATCGCCGCCCACGTCGGCGTCAGCCGGACCAAGCTCTATCGGCACTTCGTCGACGCCGCGGACCTGCAACGCGAGGTCGCGCACCGGACCAGCGAGATGATCACCGCCGAACTCGCGCCGGTGTGGCGGCCCGAGGGCAGCATGGCGCAGATCGTCAGGGCCGGCGTGAGCGCGCACGTCCACTTCCTGACGCAACACCCGAACCTGTACCGGTACCTGCAGCGATGCTCCATCGATGAGGGCTTCAACGCGTTCGCCGACATCAAGATCACCATCGCCAACCTGCTGACCGCGGTCCTCAAGGTGTACGTGGCCGCCTTCGATGTGAAGGCTGATGCCGAGCGGTTGTCGTATGGCATCGTCGGCCTCGTCGAGACCGCCGCGGGGCACTGGCTCGAACAACCGCTGCGCGACACCCAGGACGCGCTGGTCGACGACCTGACCCGCTGGATCTGGTTGATGCTCGACGACTCACTGCGCGCGGGCGGCGTCTACGTCGCCGCGGACGAAATCCTGCCGCCGGCAGCAGAGATCGCCGAGAACGCCGATCGCTACCGCGACCCGGCCCGCCTGCAGGCCCTGAATCTCTAGCGGCGTCAGGTCGCGTCGGGGTCGAACTGCGGCGTCTGCGACTGCGGGGCCGCCCCCGGAGCGCCCGGTGTGGGCGGGATGCCGTTGACCTCGGGCGTGGTCAGCGGCTTGGTCTGGTCCGGCGGCGCGGGAGTGTCGAAGGCGCTGGTGAGGAACGAGTCGTCACCGTCGAGCAGATGCTTGGTCAGCGCCGCGCGCGGTGTCATGCCGCGCAGTTTCTGCAGCTCACTGAGGGGCTGGCGCAGGTCCTCGAACTCCGGCCCGAGATCCTGACGCAGCTGACTGGTCGCACCGCTGAGGTACTCGCGCACCTGTTTGAGGCTGCCGGCCGTCCACCGGATGGCGCCGGGCAACCGCTCCGGGCCCAGGATCACGAGGCCCGCGATGACCAGCACGAGCATCTCGCCCCATCCGATGTTGCCGAACATCAGCTGGCCGGGGTGTCTGCGTTGGGAACGACGGTGAGCGTCACGTGCCGGCCGTCGCGGATCACCTCGATGGGCGCGGGCTGACCGATCTGCAGCTGACGCACCGCGACCACGAACTCGTCGGCGTCGGCGACCTTGCGGTTGCCGACCTTGACCACGACGTCGTTCTCGAGGATGCCGCCCTTCTCCGCGGGGCTGCCGGCGACGACGTTCACGACCTGGGCACCCGAGGCGACCTTGTCGCTGGCCGACTTGGCGTTGAGGCCCAGCGTCGGGTGGAAGATCTTGCCGTCCTTGATCAGGACCTCGACGGTGGCCTTGACCTCGTTCACGGGGATGGCGAACCCGAGACCACTTGCGCTGTCGGACAACGACTTTCCGGCCGTGTTGATCCCGATGACCTCGGAGTTCATGTTGATCAGCGGGCCACCCGAGTTGCCGTGGTTGATCGAGGCGTCGGTCTGGATGCCATCGATGACGGTGTCGGTGTCGGAGCCTTCACCGGACAGCGGCACCGGACGGTGCAGTGCGCTGATGATGCCGTGCGTGACGGTGCTGCGCAGACCCAGCGGGGCGCCGGCCGCGATGACCTCGTCGCCGACCTTGACCTTCTCGGCGTCACCGAACTTCGCCACGGTCAGGTTGTCGACGTTGTCGACCTTCAGCACCGCGAGGTCGGTCTTGGGATCCCGGCCGACGAGGTTCGCCGGCACCTGCTTGCCGTCGTTGAACACCACGGAGATGTGGTACTGGCTGGGGTTCTTGGCCGCGTCGGAGATGACGTGGTTGTTGGTGACGACGTAGCCGCGGCCGTCGACCACGACACCGGAACCCTGCGATCCGTCGGTGTCGCCCATCGCCTCGATGGTGACCACCGAATCCGCCACGGCGGCAGCGACTTTCGCGAACCGCCCCTCGGGCAGGTCGCCGCCGTCACTGGTCTTCAAGGTGACCTTGGACGTGGTGAAGGCCTCGACCACCTCGGCGGTCTTGCGCCCGACGACACCGCCGAGCACGCCGATGACCAACGCCAGCAGGGCCAGCACCGCGAGCGCCGTCATCGAGACCTTGCGGCCGAACAGCACGTCACGCACACCGAGCTTGCCGACAGGAGCGGCGACCACCACCGGCGGCGGCGGGGGCAGTGCCGGGGTGCCGAGCGACGGCGCGGCCGACGGATCCCGCCACGGGTCGGCAACAGCGTCGTCGTCGTCCTGGGCCTCGGCCTCCAGCGCGCCGGCGTCGGCGGGGTGGCGCTGCAGGGAATCGACGCCACCGGCGGGCCGGCCGAAGGCTTCGGCGAGCACGGGATCGGGCGCCTGGTTGGTCGGGGTGTACTCGCCCTGGTTACGAATCTGATCCTCGGCGAGGAAGGAACCGGTGAAGCCCTCTGGCCGGCCGAACGCGCGCTGCGACGCCGGGTCCACCGGGGTACGCGTCACCGGACGCGGAGCCAGACGGGGGCGATCTCCGGACATGTCCTGATTCGTCACCGGTTTTCCACTCCCCATCTGCTGGCTCTATCCGCACGACCCGCATTGACGGGCGTCTCGGTCACTCAAAATTCAGGGTCAACCCTACCGGCGCCGACGACGTTCCCGCGGCGGCCGATCGGCAAAGTCCTGGTCATCGATTCCGGATGTCTGGATTTCCGCGAACTGCATCGATGTGTCGTTGGGGATGTTCGCCAACGCACCCAGCAACGCAGTGGGCGCGATGATCGGGCACGAATCGCGCAATGCGCTCCGGGCTTGCCCCTGGGCATCGACCTCGGCGGCGCAATCCGGGCACTGAGACAGGTGATGGGCGGCGCGCAGATGCGCACCCATCTGCAGCTCACCATCGACGAATGCGGCGATGGCCTCGATCGACAGGTGCTCCGTCGACCCGAAGCGGCGTGGGCCGACGGGTCCGTCAGTCTGGGAGGCGAACTGCGCGGGTAGCCAGGAGAACGCACGACGGAACAACTGTCCCCGGTCGACCATCACCGAGCTCCTCTCCGCGCCACGCCTTCGTCCGTGTTGCCGTTACTACTGAATGTAGCGCGACAACCTGGGACGGATACGTCACAACGCTCAGGCGGACTTGGCGGAGATGGCCGCGGCCGCCTCGGAGTAGTCACCCGGATGACTGGCGAGGTACTCGCGCAGCGCCTGCCGGCCCCGGTGGATACGGCTGCGCACGGTGCCGAGCTTGACGTCGAGCGTCGCGCCGATCTCCTCGTACGACAGACCCTCGATGTCACACAGCACCACGGCGGCACGGAACTCCGGCGGCAGCGAGTCGAGCGCGGCCTGCAGGTCCGGTCCCAGCCGCGAGTCGTGGTACAGCTCCTCGGGGTTCGGGTCATCGGCCGGCACGCGGTCGTAGTCCTCGGGCAGCGCCTCCATCCGGATGCGGGTGCGGCGGCGGACCATGTCCAGGAACAGGTTGGTGGTGATGCGGTGCAGCCAGCCTTCGAAGGTGCCGGGCTGGTAGTTCTGCACCGAGCGGAACACCCGGATGAACGTCTCCTGCGTGAGGTCCTCGGCGTCCTGCGGGTTACCCGACAGACGGTAGGCCAGCCGGTACACCCGGTCGGCGTGCTGGCGGACCAGCTCGTCCCAGGACGGCATGGTGGCCACATCGCCGGTGGCATCGAAGACGGCGGTGCCGGTCAATTCGTCGCTGACTTCAGCCCAATCCACTTCGGCGTCGGCGACCGGGACATGGGACATGTGGGTCGGGGCGAGCTTTGTGGGGGCCGGCATGGCGGTCGTGGCAATCTCCAGTTCCGTAGTTTCCGCGTCGTTGGCACATGACGCATCAGCAGAAACCGGTACCTGGAGTCCGATATTCCCGATTCCGCGGATGTCCGGCGACTGCCGAACTCCGGAATCGGCTTGCAGATCGTTCACACTCGCGTGCATGGCGATTACGGTTCCCCACCCTGGTGAGGTTGATGTATGAGCAAACTGAACTTTTCCTGAGAAACCCCGCGTCAGCTCCATGACCTGCGAATACCCGTTATATGTTCGCCAAAACTTAACCTTGGGTCTCGGGCGTGGCGCGTCGCCGCTCAGGATTGCTCCGCCGCCGCCCGAGAGCGCGGCCGTATTGCGCGTGTACTGAGCGGCGGCACGCTGGGCGTTCGTTACGCTGCGCACATGTCCAGCACCGATGACCCGACGGTTTCGGCCGGTAGCAACCAGCCTGACCCGGCGCAGCCGGCCCCGGCGGCACCCGCCCAGGCACCGGCCCAGCCCGTCGCTGCTGCCGCTCCCAAAGCGAGCACGGCCGAGGCCATCGTCAAGCACGCCGAGCGGTCCATCACCGAAGAACCCATCACCGCCGCGGCCCGGGAGCGGGCCGAGGAGAGTGGGGCCAACCCCGTCACCCCGGCGGTCGGCGCACTGCTGAGCGTGCTGGCGAAGATCGCGTCGGCCAAGGCCGTCGTCGAGGTCGGCACCGGCGCCGGCGTCAGCGGGCTGTGGCTGCTGTCCGGCATGCGCGAAGACGGCGTGCTGACCACCATCGACATCGAGCCCGAGCATCAGCGGCTGGCCAAGCAGGCGTTCGTCGCCGCGGGTGTCGGGCCGTCGCGGACCCGGCTGATCGTGGGCCGCGCGCAGGAAGTGCTCACCCGGCTGGCCGACGAGTCCTACGACCTGGTGTTCATCGACGGCGAGCCCGTGGACCAGCCGCAGTTCGTCACCGAGGGCGTCCGCCTGCTGCGACCGGGCGGCGTGATCGTGGTGCACCGCGCCGCGCTCGGCGGCCGTGCCGGCGACGCCGCCGCCAACGACCGCGACGTGACGGCCGTGCGGGAGGCCACCCGCGCCATCGCCGAGGACGAGCGGCTGACCCCGGTCCTGGTCCCGCTGGGCGACGGGCTCCTGGCCGCCGTCCGCGACTAGCCATTCCCGCGAGCGTGCGTGTCTGCACCTAGACACGCCGCTCCACCCGTGCTGTTCGCGCACGTTCGCCGCCGCTGAGCGGGACCAAAATGCACACGCCTGACGGCGTGGCGGCTGCAGACACGCACGCTCGCCGCTGGATCAACGGCCGCCAAGCATCGGCTCACGCCGCGCCGTTGACGTCGCTGTCGAATCTTTACGAGCTCTTGACGGGTCAGATCCTTGACGACCGACTGAACGCGTGTTTAGCGTATTGAACATGCGTTCAGTCGAGGACCTCACCACCGTCGCCCGTATCCGCGATGCGGCCATCGAACAGTTCGGCCAGCACGGGTTCTCGGCCAGCGTCCGCAGCATTGCGACGGCCGCCGGGGTCAGCGCGGCTTTGGTGATCCACCACTTCGGCTCCAAGGAGAAACTGCGCGAAGCCTGCGACGCCTACGTCATCGAGACCGTCCGGGCCGCCAAGACCGAGTCGATGCAGAACGCCAGCCCGAGCGCGTGGTTCGCGCAGCTCGCCGAGATCGAATCCTTCGCACCCATGACCGCCTACCTGATGCAGGCATTGCAGACCGGCGGCGAACTGTCGAAGTC
This sequence comes from Mycobacterium sp. SMC-18, assembly GCF_045310895.1. Lineage (NCBI taxonomy): Bacteria > Bacillati > Actinomycetota > Actinomycetes > Mycobacteriales > Mycobacteriaceae > Mycobacterium > Mycobacterium sp. SMC-18. Next base: position 66,561 of record NZ_JBJIAL010000016.1, on the reverse strand, counting down.
GCTGTGGCAGAACATGATCGAGAACACCGAAGGCTATCTCGAAGAGGGCGTCCGCGCCGGCACCATCAAGCCGAGTCACGACCCCAGGGCGCGCGCCCGCTTCCTGGCCCTGACCAGTGGCGGTGCCTTCCTGACGTACATCCAGTTGCACGACAACCCGACGGACTATCGCCAGGTGCTGCACGACTACGCGCAGGACATGGTGCTGCCCGCACTCGAGGTGTACACCGAGGGCCTGATGGCCGATTCGACGATGTACGAAGCCTTTCTGGCGCAACAGGAATCAGGCCAACCCATCGTCACCAGCACCGAGGAGTGAATGTGAACGCCGCTATCGAAATCGACACCCTGACAAAGAACTTCGGGGCGGTCCGGGCACTCGACGGACTGAACCTGAGGGTCGAGCGGGGTGAGGTGCACGGCTTCCTGGGGCCCAACGGCGCAGGCAAGTCGACGACGATCCGCATCCTGCTGGGGCTCGTTCGCGCCGACTCCGGTTCGGTCCGGCTGCTCGGCGGTGACCCGTGGACCGACTCCGTGGCATTGCACCGCCACATCGCTTATGTACCAGGCGATGTCACGCTGTGGCCGACGCTGACCGGCGGCGAGACAATCGATCTGCTGGCCCGGATGCGCGGTGGCATCGACGAAAAACGCCGCGCCGAACTCACCGAGCGGTTCGACCTGGACACCACCAAGAAGACCCGTACGTACTCCAAGGGCAACCGGCAGAAGATCTCCCTGGTCTCGGCTTTCGCCTCCAACGCCGACCTGCTGTTACTCGACGAACCCAGCAGCGGCCTGGATCCATTGATGGAGAACATCTTCCAGCAGTGCGTCGCCGAGGCCGCCGGACGGGGCACCACCGTCCTGCTGTCGAGCCACATCCTGGCCGAGACCGAGCGACTGTGCCAGCGGGTGACGATCATCAGGGCCGGCCGGACCGTCGAGAGCGGAACGCTGGAGTCGATGCGGCACCTGTCGAGCACCACCATCAAGGCCGACATGATCAACAACCCGGGCCGGATCGACCACCTCCCAGGGGTTTCCGACATCTTCTTCGACGGCCGGATGCTCACAGCCCGCGTCGAATCGGAGAGTCTCGGCGCGGTCATCAAGGCACTCGGCGATGCCGGTGTGCGCTCACTGGTGAGCCAGCCGCCCACGCTGGAGGATCTGTTCCTGCGGCACTACGACAGTGGCCGGAACCGCCGCGAACCCGAGCAGGTGCGGGCATGACCGCCGTCCTGGACCGCCCGGCCCGGCCCGCCCGGCCGGCCGCCGGGGCCTCCAGCTTCACCGGAACCCTTGGGCTGCTTCGTCTTTACCTGCGCACCGACCGGATCGTGCTGCCCCTGTGGGTGCTGCTGCTGTCTCTGCCACTGTCCACGGTGTACATCGGCAGCATCGAGGCCGTCTACCCCACCGCGGCGGCCCGCGCCGGATTCGCGGCGAGCATCATGGCCAGCCCGGCCCAGCGCGCGATCTACGGCAACATCTACAACGACAGCCTGGGCGCGGCCGGCATCTGGAAAGCCGGCATGTTCCACGTGCTGATCGCCGTCGCCGTGATCCTCACGATGATCCGGCACACCCGCGCCGATGAAGAGGCCGGCCGCACCGAACTCATCGACTCGACGGCCGTCGGCCGCAACGCGAGCCTGACCGCCGCGCTGCTGTTGACCGGTGGCGGCTCGCTGCTCACCGGTTGGCTCGGCTTCCTCGGCCTCCTGAATACCGATGTGCCCGTGGCGGGTTCACTGGCGTTCAGCTGCGCGCTGGCCGCCTCCGGGTTGGTGTTCACCGCCGTCGCCGCCGTGGCCGCGCAGCTCTCGGCCAGCGCGCGCGTCGCCCGCGGTATCGCCTTCGGCGTTCTCGGCGCCGCGTTCACGCTGCGCGCGGTGGGCGACGCCAGTGGCAGCGAACTGTCCTGGGCCTCTCCCCTGGGCTGGTCACTGCTGGTCCGCCCGTATGCCGGTGACCGGTTCGGTGTGCTGGCACTGCACCTGACACTGACCGTCGCCCTGGTGGTACTGGCGTACCAATTGCAGGGCGCCCGCGATGTCGGAGCCGGGATGTTCGCCGAGCGGCGCGGCCGGCCTCGGGCCACCGGAATGCTCAGCGGCCCAACAGGGTTGGCCTGGCGGCTGACCCGCGGCTCGGTCCTGGTATGGACCGTCGGGCTGGGGCTGTACGGGCTGCTCGTCGGCAGCGTCGTACACGGCATCGGCGACGAGCTGGGCGGCAGCGGCTCGGCACGCGACATCATCACGCGTCTCGGCGGTACCAGCGCACTGGAGGAAGCGTTCATCTCGATCGCCTTCAACATGCTCGGCATGGTCGCCGCCGCGTTCGCGGTATCGCTGGCCCTGCGGCCGCATCAAGAGGAGACCGGCCAGCGCGCCGAGACGTTACTCGCCGGAGCCGTGAGCCGGATCCGTTGGCTGACCGGCTATCTGGCCATCGCGCTCGCCGGCACCACGGTCGCGATGCTGACGTCGGGCCTGCTGGCCGGCCTGACGTACGGCGCGGCGGCCGACGACCTCGGCGGCAAACTGCCCCTGGTGCTGGGCTCGGCAGCAGTGCAACTGCCCGCCATCTGGCTCCTGATCGCAGTGACGACCGTGTTGTTCGGGGCAGCGCCGCGATTCACTCCGGTGGCGTGGGGCGCCCTGGTCGGCTTCATCGCGGTGTATCTGCTTGGTTCGCTGGCGAATTCACCGCACTGGGTGCTGGACCTCGATCCGTTCAGCCATATCCCGCGGGTTGGTTCGGGTACCTTCACCGCGACGCCACTGGTCTGGCTGCTGGCTCTGGACGCAACTCTGATCATCCTGGGCGCCTTGGCTTTCCGGCGCCGTGATCTACGGTAGGAGAAATCATGAAACTCGCTCTGCAGGCGCTCGCCTCGGCGGCCGGGGGCATCGTCTTCTTCGCGGTGCTGCTGTGCGTGCCGGCCGGCACCATCCACTATTGGCAGGCTTGGGTTTTCATCGCGGTCTTCATGGTCGCGACCATGGGCCCGAGCATGTACCTGGCCATCAAGCGCCCCGAGGCGCTGGCGCGACGGATGCACGGCGGCCCGACGGCCGAGACGCGCCCGATTCAGAAGGTGGCGATCTGGGCGATCCTCGCGTCGGTGATCGGAACCGGCATCGTCAGCGCACTCGACTGGCGTTTCGGGTGGTCCTACGTGCCGACGGCCGTCGTCATCCTCGGCAACGTCGTCGTCGCGGTGTCGCTGCTGGCGGCCCAGTGGGTCGTCATCCAGAACAACTTCGCGGGCGCGAGCATCTCGGTCGAGGAAAACCAGCCGGTCATCTCCACCGGCCTGTACGGCATCGTGCGGCACCCGATGTACATCTGCGCACTGATCATGATGCTCGCGACCCCGCTGGCACTGGGCTCCTACTGGGGGCTCATCCCGGTGCTGGCCGCCGCCCCGGCGCTCATGGCGCGCATCTTCGACGAGGAGAAGATGCTGCGCGCCGAACTGCCCGGCTACGTCGATTACACCCACAAGGTGCGCTACCGGTTGCTCCCCTACGTCTGGTGACACCGCGGGATTTGTGCACGAAAATCCGCGGACAGCGCGGGAAATCGTGCACAAATCCCGGAGACTGAACGGGTGGAACTGTTCACCGGCCTCGGTCTGGCCACCGCGTCGGGCCTCAACGCCTACATTCCCCTGCTGGCGATGGGCCTGCTGGGACGCTTCACCAACCTCGTGGAGCTCCCGCACCCGTGGGCGTGGTTGACCAACGGCTGGGTGATCGGCATCGTGGCCGTGCTGTTGGTCGTCGAGATCGTCGCCGACAAGGTGCCCGCCCTCGACAGCGTCAACGACGTCATCCAGACGTTCGTGCGGCCGACGTCCGGCGGCATCGTCTTCGGCTCCGGCACCGCGGCACAGACTGCCGCCGTCACCGATCCCGGCGCGTTCGCCAGTTCCGGTCAGTGGATTCCCGTGGTGATCGGGGCCGTCACCGCGCTCGTGGTGTCGCTGACCAAGTCGACGGTGCGGCCCGTCGCCAATGTCGCCACCGGCGGGCTCGCGGCACCCGTGCTGAGCACGGTGGAAGACGTGGCCAGCGTCGGGCTGGTGATCGTCGCGATCGTGCTGCCGGTGCTGGTTGTCGTCGCGCTCGCGCTGCTGGTCTGGGCGGCGGTGGCGCTACTCCGCCGCAGACGCCGCCGGACGCCCGATGCGGCCGTCTAGATCCAGACGCCCTTACCGACCGCGACGACGCCGCCGGCACTGACCGAGAAGCGTTCGCGGTCCTTCTCCAGGTCCACGCCGACCATCTCGCCGGGGCCGACGACGACGTTCTTGTCCAGGATGGCGTGCCGCACCACGGCACCGCGCCCGACGCGGGCGCCGGGCATGATCACGCTGCCCTCCACGATGGCGCCGTCGTCGATCACGACGTTGGACGACAACACCGAATTGCGCACCGACGCAGCCGAGATGATGCTGCCCGCGCCGACGACCGATTCCTGGGCCGAGCCGCCGTTGACGAACTTGGCCGGGGCCAGATGCTCCGACTCACCGAGGATGGGCCAGCGCCGGTTGTAGAGGTTGAACACCGGGTGCACCGACACCAGGTCCATATGGGCGTCGTAGAACGCGTCGAGCGTGCCGACGTCGCGCCAGTAGCCGTGGTCGCGCTCGGTGGCGCCGGGCACCTCGTTGTCGTTGAAGTCGTAGACGGCGGCCATTCCGTCGGCCACCATCTGCGGGATGATGTTGCCGCCCATGTCGTGGTCGGAGTCGTGGTTCTCGGCGTCCACCCGGATGGCGTCAATGAGCGCCTTGGTGGTGAACACGTAGTTGCCCATGGAGACGAACGTCTGCTCGGGGTCGTCGGGCGTGCCCGGCGGGTCGGCCGGCTTCTCGACGAAGCTGCGGATGCGGCCGGACTCGTCGGCGTCGATGCAGCCGAACGCCGACGCCTCGGCGCGCGGCACCCGGATGCCGGCGACCGTCGCGCCCGCTCCGCTCTCGATGTGGAACCGCACCATCTGCTCGGGGTCCATGCGGTACACGTGATCGGCCCCGAAGACCACGATGTAGTCGGGGTCCTCGTCGTAGATGAGGTTCATCGACTGATAGATGGCGTCGGCCGAGCCGGTGTACCAGCGCGGGCCCAGGCGCTGCTGCGCCGGGACCGGGGTGATGTACTCGCCGGCCAGGCCCGACAGCCGCCAGTTCTGCGAGATGTGCCGGTCCAGTGAGTGCGACTTGTATTGCGTCAGAACACAAATCCGCAGGTATCGGGCGTTGACGAGGTTCGACAGGACGAAGTCGATGAGGCGGTAGGCGCCGCCGAACGGGACGGCGGGCTTTGCGCGGTCCGCCGTCAGCGGATACAGCCGTTTGCCCTCACCGCCGGCCAAGACGATTCCCAGCACCTGCGGCTGTTCCCTCATGCCACCAAACCTAGTAGCCACCAACCGAAGCGGCCAGACATACGCCCCAACCCGTCGCACGCGTTAACGTCATCGACATGCGGGTGGCGATGATGACGCGGGAGTATCCACCGGAGGTCTACGGCGGCGCGGGCGTGCATGTGACCGAGCTCGTCGGGCAGCTCACGAAGCTGTGCGACGTCGACGTGCACTGCATGGGCGTGCAGCGGCGGGACGCCTTCGTGGCCCAGCCCGATCCCCTGCTCGCCGGCGCCAATGCGGCCCTGACGACGCTGTCGGCAGATCTGGCGATGGTCAACAACGCGTTCGCCGGGCCGGCTGCCATGCCGAACGTGGTGCATTCGCACACCTGGTACACCGGCATGGCCGGGCATCTCACCGCGCTGCTCCACGGCATCCCGCACGTGCTGACCGCGCACTCGCTCGAGCCGCGGCGGCCGTGGAAGGCCGAGCAGCTCGGTGGCGGCTACCGCATCTCCTCGTGGGTCGAGCGCACGGCGATCGAAGCGGCCGACGCCGTCATCGCGGTCAGTGCCGGCATGCGGGCCGACGTCCTGGCCACCTACCCGCAGCTGGACCCCGCGCGAGTGCACGTGGTGCGCAACGGGATCGACACCGACGACTGGTATCCGGTCGAGGCGGGCCAGACCCTGGTTGACCTCGGGATCGACCCGGACCGGCCGATCGTGGCGTTCGTCGGGCGGATCACCCGGCAGAAGGGTGTCGGTCACCTCATCGCGGCGGCCCACCGGTTCGACCCGGACGTGCAGCTGGTGCTGTGTGCGGGCGCACCCGACACCCCGGAGATCGCGGCCGAGGTGGCGGCCGCGGTGAAAGAGCTCAGCGCGACGCGCGCCGGCGTGCACTGGATCCAGGAGATGCTGCCGCTCGAGAAGATCCGCGAAATCCTGGCGACGGCAACAGTTTTCGTCTGTCCGTCGGTCTACGAACCGCTCGGCATCGTCAACCTCGAAGCGATGGCCTGCGGCACCGCCGTGGTCGCCTCGGACGTCGGCGGCATTCCCGAGGTGGTCGACGAAGGCAGCACAGGGTCACTTGTGCACTACGACGCCGCGGATGCGGTGGGGTTTGAGACAGGGCTCGCGGACGCGGTCAATGCGTTGGTCCGGAACCCGGAACAGGCCCGCACGTTCGGGCAGGCCGGCCGTCGGCGGTGCATCGAGGAGTTCTCCTGGATGCAGGTCGCCCAGCAGACGCTCGACATCTATCGGAGCGTCTGCGGCTGAACTAGCTGGTGACGTTCTTCAGTTCGTCGCCCAGGGCTGCGGCCTCATCCGGGGTCAGCTCGACCACCAGACGACCGCCACCCTCCAGCGGTACCCGCATGACGATGCCGCGCCCCTCTTTGGTTGCTTCCAGTGGACCGTCGCCGGTCCGGGGCTTCATCGCCGCCATCGGGTGCTCCCTCCGCACGCGCCCGGACCGCATCCACGGTCCCGGATCAAGGCCGGATCTACCCACTCAGTGGGTCGGATCACGGCACTGAACTGCAACTGAACTATGTCTATTGTTCCCTATCGCTACCTGAGGGTGTGAAAGACCCGCCCGTCACGCCTCCGACAAGCTGTAACGGGGCACCCAACAGGCCTCGACATGGTCGTCCACCATCCCGGTGGCCTGCATCAACGCATACGCCGTGGTCGGGCCGACGAACCGGAAACCGCGGCGCTTCAGCTCCTTGGCCATGGCCACCGACTCCGGTGTGGTCGCCGGAACCTGCGCCAGGTCGGCCGGCCGCGGCCGCGCCGGTGGCGCGAACGACCACAGCAGCTCGTCGAGGTCCAGGCCCCCGTCGATCACGCGGGCGTTGGCGATGGTCGCCTCGATCTTGGCGCGGTTGCGGACGATGCCCGGGTCGGCCAATAGCCGGTCGATGTCCTTCTCCCCGAAGCCGGCGACCGTGGCCACGTCGAACCCCTTGAACGCCGCCCGGAAGTTCTCCCGCTTGCGCAGGATGACCAGCCACGACAGGCCGCTCTGGAACGCCTCGAGCGAGACCCGTTCGAACAGCGCCTGGGTGCCGCGCAGCGGACGCCCCCATTCGGTGTCGTGGTAGTCGCGGTACAGCACCGCGTCCGCCGACTCACCGATGTTGACCCACCCGCAGCGGGTCCGCTCGGCACTCGTCATTGGTCGGCGTCCGCGGTCTGCGCCCGCAGCGTTGTCAGCTCGCCGCGCAGCGAGTCCAGTTCCTGCGCCAGCCGGTCCAGCACCCAGTCGACCTCGCTGGTCTTGTAGCCGCGCAGGGTCTGCGTGAACTTGACGGCGTCGACGTCGGCGCCGGTGACACCGGATGCGGGGAGCACGGTGGCCGTGGTGCCGCGTGCCAGCGGCGGCAGCTGCTCGCTGCGCCCGAACAGCACGGTGCCCAGCGCGAAGAGCACCACCGCGACGAGGATCAGCACCACGAGGTAGATCAAAATCAGTGTCACACCGACGATCCTGCCGGATGGCACCGACAAGCGCCGCGAGGGCGGGTCAGCGCAGGGTGTTCATGGCGGGACGGTCGATCAGTGACACCGTCGACGTGCGGGGCGTGAAGGTGTCGCCGTCGGCGAAGAACTGTGTCAGGCCGACGCCCGAGTCGCTGATGCCGCAGCGCGACAGCAACGTCGCGATCACCTGACGGCTCATCGAGGCCAACTCGTTCAACGGCCGGTTGCGGTGCGTGCGCACCCCGAGATTGACCTGCGCGATGGCGTCGAGGCCCAGCTTGTCGTAGGTGTCGATCAGCAGACCGATCTCGACGCCGTAGCCCGGCGCGAACCCGACCGACGTCAACAGCTCCCGGGTGCCGGCGTATTCGCCGCCCAACGGCTGCAGCAGGCACGTCAGCTCGGGCCGCAGGGATGCCAACAGGGGCCGTGCCACGAGTTCGGTGACCCGGCCGCCGCCGTTGGCGTCTTCAGTGCCGCCGACCTTCAGCGGCCGCCGGTAGAAGCCCTTGACCAGATGCACCCCGTCGGCGAGCAGCAGGGGGCCCAGGAGCTTGGGCACGAACATCGGGTCGGGGTCGAGCAGGTCGGAGTCGACGAACACGATGATGTCGCCGGTGGTGGCCGCCAGCGAGCGCCACAGCGCCTCACCCTTGCCGGGCTGTACCGGCACCTCGGGCAGCGCCTGTTCCCGGCTGACGACCCGGGCGCCGGCCTCGATGGCACGCAGTTCGGTCTCGTCGGTGGAACCGGAGTCGAGCACGACGAGCTCGTCGACCAGACCACCCAGCAGCGGGCTGATGCTGTCGATGACGTCGGCGACGGTGTCTTCCTCGTTCAGCGCGGGCAACACGACAGAGACGGTCCGGCCAGCCTTGGCGGCCTCGAGCTCGGCGATGGTCCACGCCGGCCGGCTCCAGCTGCGTTCGGCCAGCCACGCATGGCGAGCGATGGATTCAGCAGTCATCTCGGGCATTAGGGTCACGCGAGTCCCCTCACTGTTCGGCTCGGTGGACGCCCGCCCTGGATCGACGCGACCATTTCCAGCACGCGTCGGGTGGGGCCCACCTCGTGCACCCGGAACATGGCGGCGCCGTCAGCGGCGGCGAGTGCCGTCGCGGCCAGCGTCCCCTCCAGGCGCTCGGTCAGTTCGACACCTAAAGTCTCCCCCACGAAATCCTTGTTACTGAGGGCCATCAGGACTGGCCATCCGGTATTTACAAGATCTTTTACGTGGCGCAACAAACTAAGACCGTGGTAAGTGTTCTTGCCGAAATCGTGCGTCGGGTCGATCAGGATGGCGTCCCGCGCGACGCCGACATCGACGGCATGATGCGCCGCTGAGGTGACCTCGGCGATGACGTCGTCCACCACGCCGCGTTCGGTGACGCCGTAGTTGACGCGAAAGGGCCGGGTTCGCGGCACGGCCCCGCCGGTGTGCGAGCAGACCAGTCCCGCGCCGAATTCGGCGGCCACCTCGGGCAGTCCCGGATCGGCGCCGGCCCAGGTGTCGTTGATCAGGTCGGCCCCGGCCGCGCAGGCCTGCTTGGCCACGTTCGCGCGCCAGGTATCGACGCTGATGAGTTGGTCGGGGTACTCGCCGCGGAGCCATTCGATGAACGGCACGACGCGCGCGATCTCCTCGTCGGCGTCCACGGTGCTGCCCGGACCCGCTTTGACGCCGCCGATGTCGATGACGTCGGCCCCGTCGGCGATCTTCTGGTGCGCGGCGTCCTTGGCCGCGCCGTCGCTGAAGGTCGCCCCCCGGTCATAGAAGGAATCCGGGGTGCGGTTGACGATCGCCATGATCAGCGCGCGATCGCCGGCCACCTGGCGACCCAGGAACTGGCCCCTTGCGGAGGACTGCACGACTCCCAGGCTATCGGGCTGCCGCAAATCCGCTCATTCCGCGGCCACCGCTGTGGCAAATGCCGCGAAGTGTAGGGAATTCCCTGATTCGAGGAGGTGCCGCGGTCAATAGGTTCGATTCACGTCCAATCGGATCGAGAGCAAACTCCCAGGAGGCCGCAGATGAGCAAGCGAGCACTGTATTTGACGCGCGTCGCCGTCGTTGCCGCGATGACGAGCTTCCCCGTGTTGGCACCGGCGCCCGCCGGGGCCCTACCCAACGGTCTCGACGTGAACTGCAATCAGGAACCCGGCGAGATCACCACCGCGATCTGCGTCATCAGCGGCTGCCCCCGGGTGCACGGCGACTATGTCGTCGACGCGGTGCACTGGAAGATCGACGGCGGCGAGCAGCAAGAAGAGGGCTTCAAGTGCATCAACGGCGCGACCACCCGATTCACCCTCGGCGGCGGTCCGGGTGCCCACTGGAACATCGCGGTGCAGGCGTGCCGCAAGAAGGATCTCGAGGGCGACTGGTGCGGTCCGTGGTCGAACACGACGTTCACCATGCCCGGGAACGCGAAACCCACACCACAGGCACCGCCCGTCGTGACCCCGCCACCGGCGGAGAAGCCCCCGGTGCAGTGCCCCGCGGGCTCCCCCACCCCGACGGTGCCGGCCGGCCAGACCTGCGCCCCGATCCCTGACGTCACCAACGCGATTCAGGCGTCGTTCGGCGCACCCGGCGTCTCCAGCATCGCGTTCAACGTCACCAACACCTCCAACATCGCGGCTACGTGCAACTACACCGCGACGGCGGATTCGATCAACCCGCTGGTCCCGAAGAAGACGACGCGGCAGTTCAACGTTCCCGCCAACGGCAGCCACACCGAATCCTTCAGTGGCGCACCAACATTGAGCACCTACAACGTGGTGCTGTCATGCAAGGACGCCAGCGGCAGGCAGAAAGCCGAACTCGGCCACGTCGAGACGTCGGTGACGTGGTGATCAGCTGACCGAATTCGGCTCGCCACCCGTGTGATTTGTGCACGATTTTCCGCGGTAAGCGCGGAAAATCGTGCACAAATCCCTGACTAACGCGGCTTCTTGCCGTCCTTCACCTCGGCGGGGTACTCGGGGTAGAACGGCACGTAGCCCTCGTCGCGGCCGGCCAGCACGTAGATCGGGTCCTTCACCTCGTCGCCGTAGCCCTGCTTGCGCAGGTCGACCTTCTGGCTCTTGAACGTCGAGGTGTGCGCCAGGGCGGGCACGACCCGGATGAACAGCGGTACCGCGTAGGCGGGCAGGTGCTCGAAGCCGGCTTTGGCCAGGCGGGCTCCGTCGAACTCGGCGCCCTCGCGCAACTGCACCGACGCCATGCCGGCGCGGCCGCCGCAGCCCGGCACCTCGACGCCGTACACCGTGCACTCCTCCACCTGGTCGTCGGCGCCGAGCGCGGCCTCGACCTCGGTGGTGGCGACGTTCTCGCCCTTCCACCGGAAGGTGTCGCCGAGACGGTCGGCGAACGCGGCATGCGCGAAGCCCTGCGACCGCATCAGGTCACCGGTGTTGAACCAAACGTCGCCGTCCTTGAATGCGTTGCGCACCAACTTCTTCTCGCTGGCGGCCTTGTCGGTGTAGCCGTCGAACGGCTGCAGGTTGTTGACCTTGCTGAGCAGCAGGCCCGGCTGGCCGCGCTTGACCTTGCGCAGCCGGCCGTCGGGTCCGCGGGCCGGCTCGCCGGTCTCCAGGTCGTATTCCACGTAGACGACGGGCGACGGGCAGATGCCCGTCGTCTTGTCGATGTTGAAGACGTTGACGAAGCCGGTGTTGCCCTCGCTGGCGGCGTAGAACTCGCACACCCGCTTGATGCCGAAGCGCGAGGTGAACTCGTCCCAGATGGCGGGGCGCAGCCCGTTGCCGGCGATGACCCGGACCTTGTGTGCCCGGTCGGTGGGCTTGGGCGGCTGGTTCAGCAGGTAGCCGCAGATCTCGCCGATGTAGATGAACGCGGTGGCGTCGTACTTGATGACCTCGTCCCAGAACCGCGAGGCGGAGAACGACTTGCCCAGCGCGAGCGCCGCACCGGCGTTGAGGGCCGACGACGTCGCGACCGTCAGCGCGTTGTTGTGGTACAGCGGCAGGCAGCAGTACAGGGTGTCGCTGCTATTCAGACGCAGCCCCAACCCGCCGAACCCGCCGAGGGCGCGCAGCCAGCGGTAGTGCGTCATGACACTGGCCTTGGGCATGCCGGTCGTGCCCGAGGTGAAGATGTAGAACGCCTTCTCCTTGGCCAGGATCTGGCTGGTGCCCACCGGGTTGGCGGTCGACTGGCCGACGGCCTGCTCGCGCAGTTCCTCCACCGACATGAGACCCGCGGTCAGCTCCGGAGCGGCACCGCACTCGATGACGGGCTCGTGGAAGTCCGGCTCGGTGACGAGCACCTTGGCGCCGAGCAGGCCCAGGCTGTGCGCCAGCACGTTGCCGCGCTGGTTGTAGTTGATCATTCCGGCGATCGCGCCGCACTTGACCGTCGCCAGCATCAGCAGCACGGCGTCCGGCGAGTTGCGCAGCATGATGCCGACGACCGAACCCGGGCCGACGCCCTTGGCCGCCAGCACCGCCGCGTAGCGGTTCACCGTCGCGTTGGCCTGGCCGTAGGTGATGCGCTGGTCCTCGAACTTGATGAAGACCTTGTCCTTGTTGGCCTCTGCGCGTTCCTGGAAGACCTTGCCGATGGACGTCTTCGCCGTCGGGGTCGCACCGAAGCCGGTGATCAGGCCGCGCAGGATCACCGGGGCGTCGGACAGGAAACCGGGCAGTTGCTTAGCAATATCGAGCAGCCCGACGCCGGTGCGTGATGTCTCGTCACTCATGCCCGGTGAGCCTAGTGAGCGATGTCACGCGGCGCACAAGCAGCCATGGCCGCGTCGACGTCTTTGACGACTATGAGCCGGTCGAGCGCGGCCCGCTGGACATAGCCGGTGTCGACCAGCGTGTGCAGCCACGCCAGCAGGCCGTCGTAGTGGCCGTGCGGATCGAGCATCACCAGCGGCTTGTCGTGCATGTTGAGGTAGCCGGCCGTCCAGGCCTCGAAGAACTCCTCGAGGGTGCCGATCCCGCCCGGCAGCGCGATGAACGCGTCGGACCGGTCCTCCATGATCTGCTTGCGCTCGCGCATCGTGTCGGTGACGATCAGTTCGCTGGCGTTCACATCGGCCAGCTCACGGTGCACCAGCTTCTTCGGGATGACACCGATGGTGCGGCCGCCGTTCTCCCGGGCTCCGTCGGCGACGGCGCCCATGGCCGAGACGTTGCCGCCGCCGGACACCAGCGTCCAGCCCCGGGCCGCGATCGCCCGGCCGACATCGCCGGCGAGGGTGAGCAATTCGGGATGACGGGGACCAGCGGCGCAGTAGACACAGACGGCGTAGGCGTTTTCGGTTGTCACACCGCAACGCTAATCGAGCCGTGCCGGGCATCGCGCAGCCATAGGATCGGACCGTGGTGCTGAGCCAGCTCGAAGCGGGCGTCGAAACCCGGTCCGGTGCGCTGCTCACCGGTGCCCGCGGGTCCGGCAAGACCACATGGGCACGGGCCGCATACGACGAGCTGGCGCCCGGCTTCGAGCGCGCCGCCTGGATCACCGGCACCGCGGCCGACTCCCGCGTACCGTTCGGCGCCTTCGAGCGGTTGTTCACGGTGCCCGAGACCGGCCGGACGGTTCAGGTGCTGAGCGCGGCCCGCGAGGCCCTCGGGACCGGACTGCTGTTGGTCGTCGACGACGGGCATCTGCTCGACCGGTTGTCGGCGTCGCTGGTCTACCAGCTCGCGGTGTCGGGGGCGGCCCGGGTCATCGTCACCGCGGAATCGAATCAGTCTCTGCCCGAAGGCATTTCGGCACTGGTACGGGACCGGCTGGTGATGCCGGTGACCGCCGACGGGCCGGTCCCGCCCGTTGCGTCCCCCGCTGCCGACCCGCTGCCGACGCCGGACGACGACGGTGTCGTCGGTCGGCTGCGGCGTGCGGTGCGGGCACTCGACGGCGGTGACGCCCTACCCGTCGCCGAGCTGGCTGCCGCCGCCGACGATGCCCTGCGGCTGGGTGATCTCGAGCTGGCGGAACGCCTGGGCCGCGCCGCGCTGCCGGGCGGCGGCCTGGCCACCCGGGTGACGCTGAGCTACGCCCTGGCCTGGCAGGGTCGCGGTCCGGATGCCGATGCCGTGCTGGCCGAGGTCGACGCGACCGCACTGACCGAACCCGCGTTGCTGATGTGGGCGCTGCCCCGCGCGGCCAACCAGTTCTGGATGCTGTCCGAGCCCGAGCGGGCGACGGCCTTCCTGCGCACCGTCCGCAGCCGGGTCCAGACGCCGACGGCGCAGGTCACCCTGGACGCCTTGTCGGCGACGTTCGCGATGAACGCGGGCAATCTCAATCGGGCGATGCAGCTGGCCGACTCGGTGCTGTCCAGTCCTGATCCGAGCGACACCGCCGTCGGCTGGGCGGCATCGGCGGCGGCGCTGAGCTGTGCGCGAACGGGCCGGTTGACCGAGGTGGACGGCTTCGCCGAGCGCGCGCTGGCCGCCGGCCAGCCGGGCCTGTTGCGGTTCACCAGTGGCTTCGGGCAGACGACGGCCCTGCTGTTGGCCGGCGAGCCCGACAACGCGCAGCGGCTGGCGCAGGAGCTGATCGATTTCACGCAGTCCCAACAGCCCGGGCGGGCCATCGGTGAGGTGCTGTTGGCCGATGTGTTGATCTCGCGGGGCGAACTCGACTCGGCGATCGAACTGCTTGAGAACGCGGCGAAAGCGCTGGCGCGCACCGGGTATTCGTGGGGCCCGCTGGCATGGATGCTGCTGGCGCGAGCCCTCGGACAGCGCGGGGCGACCGCCGAGGCGGGCCGGGCACTGGCCCGCGCCGAGGCCAGGCACGGCTTGAAGTCGATGTTGTTCGCTCCCGAACTGGCCCTGGCTCGCGCCTGGACCAACGCGGCGCGGCGGGACCGGCACGGCGCGATCGCCGCCGCCCGCGAGGCGTTCCGTGCCGCCGAGCGCGGCGGCCAGTCGGCCGTGGCGCTGCGTGCGTTGCACGACGCGGCGTTGTTGGGCGATGTCCGCGCCGCAGACTGTTTCGGCCGCGTCGGCGTCGACTGTGCGTTCGCCAGGCAGGCTCGCGCGGTGGCGGCGGAGGTTGCCGCCGATCGCACCTGACCATTTGCCGCAGGGCAGGTCGTCGACGCCGCCATAGGATTGACCGCAACAGATCTTCGAGGGGTCAGGTCATGGGCGATCCGCTGTACGTCAATACCGAGGGTGTGCTGGGCATGGCCCGGGTGCACGACGCCGTGGCGGCCGGGCTCGGTCAGCTGCAGAACGGCGCGGGTCTCGGCCAGTCGGTCGGCCCGGCCGGTCCGGCGGCGACGCACGGGCTGATCGCCCACGGCATGAATTCGGCACTTGGTGGGGTCATGGCGCGACGCGACAGCATCCTGCAGTCGACGGGCGCCGCCGGTCAGCAGCTGTCCGAGCAGCTGCACCGCGCCGCCGAGGCCTACCGCGCCGGTGACGAGCAGGGTGCGCGTGGGCTGTCCTCGGCCGCCGAGGGCATTCCCGGCGGTGGTGGCGGTGGTGGCGGTGGTGGCGTCAGTGCCGGCGCGCCCGGGGGACTCGGTGCCGCGGTGCCGGGTTCCCCCGCCGCCGGTGGTGGTGACGCCGCGCAGACGCTCGGGCAGGTGGGCCAGCAGGCCGGTCAGATCGCGCAGGGTGTGGCGCAGACGTTGGGGCAGATTCCGGGACAGATCGCCCAGGGCGTGAGTGGCGTGTTGGGCGGGTTGCTCGGCGGACTGGGCGGGGCTGACGGTGTCGGCGCCGGCCATGCGGCGGGCACGGGACTGGGCGGAGCGAGCGGCTCGGGTGGCGTGGATTCCGTTGGGGAACATGACAAGCCGGACACCGACGACCGGGAACGGGAACGCCGGGATCCCGAACGCCACGAGAAGGGTGACGACGACAAGCGGATCCTGTCGGTCGAGCACCGCGGTCCGGCAAGCGGCACCGCCGACGGGAGCGGGGACCCGGCGGCCGGTCCGTCGGGCGTCGCCGCTCCCCCGCCGCGGCGTCCGGCCCAGACCCGGCCGCAGGACATCTAGATCGGGGCCGGGGCCTCACCCGGTGACCCGGAGCTGTCACCAAACCCGACATTGTCAGCCGATGTTGACAGTTTCAAATCGCAAGCGCCGCAGGAGAGCCGACACGCGGACCCGTGCACGCCGGTTTCACTCCAGCGTCATCCGCCGCTCGATGCCGATCGCATCGAGGAAGCGCTCGTCGTGACTGACCACGATGAAGGCGCCGCGGTAGGCGTTGAGCGCCGACTCCAGCTGCGCGACGCTGACCAGGTCCAGGTTGTTGGTCGGTTCGTCGAGCAGCAGCAGGTGCGGCGCCGGTTCGGCGTACAGCACGCACGCCAGTGTGGCGCGCAGCCGCTCGCCGCCGGACAGCACCGACACCGGTAGGTCGATCCTGTTGTCCTGGAACAGGAACTGCGCCAGCAGATGCCGCCTGCGGGTGATGCTGAGGGTCGGCGCCCAGGCCATCAGGTTCTCCAGGACACTGCGCTCCTCATCGAGCAGGTCGAGGCGCTGCGACAGGTAGGCGATGCGGCCGTCGCCTCGGATCAGGGTTCCGGCGTCGGGTTCGAGGTCGCCGTTGATCATCTTGAGCAGCGTCGACTTGCCCGCACCGTTCCGGCCGGTCAGGGCGATCCGCTCGGGTCCACGGATGTCGAGGTCGATTCCGTTGCCGGCGAACAACGTCCGGCCGCCGCGCTGGATGTTCAGGCCGGCCGCGCTCAGCACCGTCCGGCCTGCGGGCACTTCCGTGTCCGGCAGGTCGAGGGCGATGACGTCGTCGTCGCGCACCGCACGCTCGGCGGCGTCGAGGCGCGCCCGGGCATCGTCGACGCGCTGGGAGTGGACCTCGTCGGCGCGGCCTGCCGACTCCTGGGCATTGCGCTTGAGCTTTCCGGCAATGATTTTCGGCAGCCCGGCGTCCTTGACGTTGCGGGCAGCAGTGCCGGCCCGGCGGGCGGCGCGCTCGCGGGCCTGCTGCATCTGCCGCTTCTGCAGCTTCAGTTGCGACTCGGCGTTACGCATCTCATCGACAGCCGCTCGCTGCAATTCAGCGATCGCATCCTGGTACGCCGTGAAGTTGCCGCCGTAGAACTGGACGTCACCGTCACGTAGTTCGGCGATGCGGTCCATGCGGTCCAGTAGTGCGCGGTCGTGACTGATCAGCAGTAGAACGCCTGGGTAGCGGTCCAGCTCGTCGTAGAGCCGTTGCCGTGCAGCAGAATCCAGGTTGTTGGTCGGTTCGTCGAGCAGCAGGACATCGGGACGCCGCAGCAGTTGCGCGGCCAGGCCGAGGGTGACGACCTCACCGCCCGACAGCGTGCCGAGCACCCGATCGAGCGGGACGTCGAGACCGAGCCGGGCCAGCTGCGCCGTGCTGCGTTCCTCGATGTCCCAGTCGTCACCGATGGTGGCGAACACGGCCTCGGAGGCGTCACCCTCGGCGAGTGCCGCCAAAGCCGCCAAAACGGGTGCCACGCCGAGCATTTCGGCGACGGTCAGATCGGTGGCGAACGGCAGTGTCTGCGGCAGGTAGCCGAGCGTGCCGTCGACGGTCACATTGCCGCCAGTCGGCTGCAGTTCTCCGGCAATGAGTTTGAGCAGCGTGCTCTTCCCGGCGCCGTTGGGAGCGACCAGTCCGGTGTGACCGGCACCGACCGTGAACGACAGATCCGAGAACACTTCGGTGCCATCGGGCCAGGAAAACGACAAATGGGAACAGGAGATAGAAGACATGCAAGAGCTCTCGTGAGAGTGACAGGGCGAGGGCGCACTCCGGTTATCCGGAGATGTCTTCTCCCAGCATGTTTCGGCCCACCTCGGTTGGCAGCAGTTGCAAAGCCCACAGTACTCACGGGCGCAACTGATTTATTGCCGCTCAGTACCCGCGCAACTGATCCAGCTGTCGCCGTTCACGTTTGGTGGGCCGGCCGGCTCCGCGATCCCGGACGGGCACTGCCGGCATCGTCTCTTTGGCCGGTGGCGGCGGGCTGCGGTCGATCAGGCATTCCGGCACGACGGCCGCGCCGACCCGCTTGGCGATCGGGCGGATGACCTCGACGATGCGCTCGCGGCCATCGAGCCGGACCCGGACCTCGTCGCCCGGGCTGACCAGCTGCGCCGGTTTGACGGTGACGCCATTGACGCGGACGTGGCCGGCCCGGCAGGCGGCGGCCGCCAAAGACCGGGTCTTGGTGATCCGGACGGCGAAAATCCAGCTGTCGACGCGGACGCTACTCAACTTGTCAGATACCGCCGCAGCATCTCGGTGACGGCGGTGATGTCCGCCGTCGTCACGCGCTCGTCGACCTTGTGCGCCAGGTTCGGGTCGCCCGGTCCGTAGTTGACGGCCGGAATGCCCAGGGCGGCAAAGCGTGCCACGTCGGTCCAGCCGTACTTGGCTCGCACCTGGTCCCCGGCCGCGGCCACCAGCGCGGCGGCGGCCGGCTGCGTCAGACCGGGCAGCGCGCCGGCAGCCGAGTCGGTGAGCTCGATGCGGACGTCGAGACCGGCGAACACCTCGTGGACGTGCGCGAGGGCCTGCTCAACGCTGCGGTCCGGCGCGAACCGGAAGTTGACGGTGACCGACGCGGCGTCGGGGATGACGTTGCCGGCGATGCCGCCGTCGATCCGGACCGCGGACAGTCCCTCGCGGTAGACGCAGCCGTCGATGTCGACCGAGCGCGCCTGGTAGGCGGTGAGCCGGTCGAGGACGGCACCGAGCTTGTGAATCGCGTTGTCGCCCAGCCACGATCGCGCCGAATGCGCGCGGGTACCGGTGGCGTGGATGATGACGCGCAGGGTGCCCTGGCACCCGGCTTCGATGAGACCACCCGACGGCTCGCCGAGGATCGCGACGTCGGCTTTGAGCCAGTCGGGCAGTTCACGCTCGATGCGGCCGAGACCGTTGGCGCTGGATTCGATCTCCTCGCAGTCGTACATGACGAGGGTGATGTCGTGCGTCGGCTCGGCGATGGTGGCCGCCAGGTGCAGGAACACCGCGTCGCCGGCCTTCATGTCGGAGGTACCGCAGCCCCAGAGCTCGCCGCCGACGAGCCGACTGGGGAGGTTGTCGGCCGCCGGGACGGTGTCGGTGTGCCCGGCCAGCAGCACGCGCGACGGCCGGCCCAGATTGGTCCGGGCCAGCACCGCGTCGCCGTTGCGGATCACCTCGAAGTGCGGAGCCTGGGCCTTGATTGCGGCCTCGATCTCGTCGGCGATGAGCTGCTCGTGCCGCGATTCGCTGGGGATGTCGACCAGGGCGGCGGTCAGAGCGATCGGGTCGGCGGTGAGATCGAGCATTCAGCCAGATTAGCTGGTCACCTTTCACCCGCGAGCAGACGCAAAACTGTCGTTTTCACGGCCGAAAACGACAGTTTTACGTCTGCTCGCGAGGGGAGAGTGCCCCAGCTCACGAGGTTCAGGCGACGGCGCGCAGGGCCCGGATGGCAGGTGCCGTCGAGGCGCCGAGCAGTGTCGAGCGGTCGGCCGGGTAGCGCACGTCGATGACGGCGTCGTCACCGAACCGGTAGGGCTTGCCGAGAATCAAGCCCGCCAACTGCTTTCGCATCCGGGACAGCTCGGCCCGCACCGTGACCACCCGGCTCCGGTCGCCGTACAGGTCTTCGGCGAGCTCCGACGCCGAGCGCCCGTTCCGGTGGATCGCCAGCACCAGCAGGATTTCGGCGTGCCGTAGCGAGATGTCATGGCGCCATCCCCCGAACTCCCCGGCCATCTCGAGGACCGGGGCGGCGCGCAGGTCCAGGACGACGCGGGTGGCGGTGGCGTCGTCGTCGGCCGCGGCGGTGGACGGCCGGACCAGCCACCCGCCGGGCAGCATCTCGACGTCGCATCGTCCGAGGGTCGGGATCCACGCCCGCCCCGGGGCCAGTTCGTCGGGCAGCAGAATCCGATTGTGCAGTGGCATCTGGTCGACGGCGGCCACCCAGCCGTCGGCGTCGACCGCCAGCGCCGGACTGCCGATGCGGGCCAGGATGGGCGCGGCGACCATCCGCAGCCGGTTCAGCGTGCCCTCGTGCTGCTCGCGCAGGTGCGCTTCGGCCAGCCGGGCGACCGCGTCGACGAGCGCGACGGTGGTGGGATGCACCGTCGCGGCCGGGCCGGAGACGTCGACGACGCCGATGACCTGGCCGGTGCGCGGGTCACGGACCGGAGCGCCCGCGCAGGTCCAGGCGTGGTGGCTGCGCAGGAAATGCTCGGCGGAGAACACCTGCACGGCCCGGTTGGACGCCAGCGCGGTCCCGATGGCGTTGGTGCCGACGGCGCCCTCACCCCAGTTGGCGCCTTCGACGAACCCGAGCCGGTCGGCCTTGCCCAGCACGGCCGCGGACCCGGACCGCCACAGCACACGACCCCGCGCATCCGCCAGCACGAGGATGTTGTCCCCTTCGGCGACAATGGATTCCAGCCCGCGTGACACGTCGTCGAGCACGGCGAGCAGCCCCGACGACTTGCGCAGCGCATCCAGACCGGACGATTCGATGACCGGCGGGATGTGGGTGTCGGGGTTGACGCCGCGGGCCAGCATCCGCTGCCACGACTCGCCGATGACGTCGCGGGGCCGAGCCGGCGCGCGGCCGCCGGACATGGTCGCGTCGTAGACAGCCGACATCAACCGCGCGTAACTGCGCGGGTCCTCGCCAACAGCTACCGCTGGTTCAGGCACGGCCGGGCTCTGCATCAACGCCGATTGTGCTCCGCATGTCAGCGATAAACCAGGCCGCCGTCGATGAGACCGGCCTGCCCGGTCATGTAGTCGGCGTCGGGCCCGGCCAGGTACGACACGAACCCGGCGACGTCATCCGGGGTTTCCGCACGGCCCAGCGCGATGCCGCCGACGAACTTCGCGTACGTCTCGCCGACCGGGGCGCCGGTGAGTTCGGCGAACCGCTTGTCGATCTCCACCCACATGTCGGTCCCCACCACGCCGGGGCAGTAGGCGTTGACGGTGATGCCGTCGGCGGCGTGCTCCTTCGCGGCGGCCTGGGTCAGGGCGCGCACGGCGAATTTGGTGGCGCTGTACGGCCCCAGCATGGCGAAGCCGTCATGCCCGGCGATCGATGAGGCGTTGATGATCTTGCTGACCTTGCCGTGCGCCTGGTTGCCGAGTTCCTTGAATTTCGCGACCGCGGCCTGGATGCCCCACAGCACGCCGTCGACGTTGATCGACCACAACCGCTGCAGGTCATCGGGCGTGACGTCGGCGAGCGGGCCGACCAGTGCGACACCGGCATTGTTGACCATGATGTCGAGCCCGCCGAGTTCGGTTGCCACATAGTCGACGGCGGCGAACACCTGGTCCCGAGCACTGACATCGGCGACGAAAGTGGTGAATTTGGAACCGATTTCGGATATCTCGGCGGCCACCTCCGCCAAGGGATCGGCTTCGACGTCGACGAGCGCGACGTCGGCGCCGTCACGCGCCAGCCGTAGGGCGATACCGCGACCGATGCCACGCCCGGCCCCGGTGACCAGGGCTACCTGTCCTGCCAATGTCATTGCTGTTTCTCCGCTCATCGCGTCGGGTCGACCAGAACTTTCATCTTGTTCCCCGCATGCAGGGCCTCGAATCCTTCGGAAACCACGTCACCGATCGGGATCTGGGCCACCCATCCGGTGGTGTCATAGGCGCCCTGCGCCATCAACGCGATGACGGCCTCGAAGTCGGCGCCCGTGTAGCACAGCGAGCCCTGGATGCGGGACTCGTTCATCACCAGGTTCAAAAGCGGTGTCTGCAGCGGCTTTTCGTAGATCGCGACGCTAACCATCGGCTTGCGGGATCCGACGCAGGCCAGTGCGGTCTCCACAGCGGGCGTGACACCGGCGGCGTCGTACACCGCGTCGGCGCCGGCGCCGTAGGTGTGGTCGGCGATGAAGCCGGGCACATCGATGACCGTCGGGTCGAGCGTGACGGCGCCGAGCGCTTCGATGGCCGCGCGCCGTGTCGGCGACGGCTCGACGACGAACACTTCCTGAAGTCCCTTGCCGCGCAAGGCGAACCACAATCCGATGCCGATGGGACCGGCGCCGAACACCATAGCGGTGTCACCGGGTTTGACGTCGCCGAGGGTTGCCGCGTGGTAGGCCACCGACATCGGTTCGACGAGCGCGCCGAGTTCCAGCGAGACGTTGTCGGGCAGCCGGTGCAGCATGTTCGTCGGCACCACGGTGTACTCGGCCATGCCGCCGTCGGACATCAGGCCATGGAAACCGATCTGCTGACAGACGTTGTAGTTGCCTGCCGCGCAGGGGCCGCAGTGGCCGCATTTGTAGATCGGCTCGACGGCCACCCGGTCGCCCTCGCGCCACTCGGTGACACCGGCGCCGACGGCCGTGATGGTGCCGGAGAACTCGTGGCCCAGCGTGAGCGGCAGCTCTTGATGCGTCAGGGGGTGCGGCTGTGTGGGGACGAAGATGGGGCCGGCGTAGTACTCGTGCAGGTCGGTGCCGCAGATGCCGTTGAAGCCGACCTGCAGTTGCACCTGGCCCGGCCCGGGAGTCGGGATGGCGACGTCCTCGACAGCGAGTTTGTTGGGTCCGTAGTAGACAGCAGCTCTCATGCGACCAGTTGTATGTGACCGCGGCCACACACCGACAGAGTTGCAGGAGGTTGCAACGCTGCAACGTGCTGCAACTCTTGTCGGGAGTTGCGCCCTGGCTGTGTTCTGAGTCACATGACCGCAACACTGGAACCCACCACCGCCATGTCGCCGCAGCAGCGCGTCGAGAACTGGCTCGCCAACTTCGAGGCGGCACTGGCCGCACAGGACATCGACGGCGTCGTCGGGATGTTCGCCGTCGACAGCTTCTGGCGTGACCTCGTCGCCTTCACCTGGAACATCAAGACCGTGGAAGGCCGCGACCAGATCGCCGGCATGCTGCGCGCGCGGCTGGCCGACACCACCCCGTCCGGGTTCCGGACCCGTGAACCCGCCACCGCCGACGGCGACGTGACGTCGGCGTTCATCGAGTTCGAGACGGCCACCGGGCGCGGCTCGGGCCACCTGCGGCTGCGCGGCGACGAAGGTTGGACGCTGCTGACCACGCTGCAGGAACTCAAGGGCCATGAGGAGCGCAAGGGTGCGACGCGGGTACTCGGCGCGGTGCACGGGTCCGACCCCGACCCGCGCTCGTGGGCCGAGAAGCGCGCCGAGGAAGAGGCGACGCTGGGACGCGAGAAGCAGCCCTATGTGCTGGTGATCGGCGGTGGTCAGGGCGGTATCGCGTTGGGTGCGCGGCTGCGGCAACTCGGAGTGCCGTCGATCGTCGTCGACAAGCACGAGCGGCCCGGCGACCAGTGGCGCAAGCGGTACAAGTCGCTGTGCCTGCACGACCCCGTCTGGTACGACCACCTGCCCTACCTGCCGTTCCCGGCCAACTGGCCGGTCTTCGCGCCCAAGGACAAGGTCGGCGACTGGCTGGAGTTCTACACCAAGGTCATGGAGGTGCCGTACTGGTCGCGCACCGAATGCCTCTCGGCCACTTACGATTCCGAGGCCGGCCGGTGGAGCGTCGAGGTGAACCGCGACGGCGAGCGCATGACGCTGCACCCGACCCAGCTGGTGCTGGCGACCGGTATGTCCGGAAAGCCAAGCATCCCAACACTTCCGGGTCAGGACATCTTTGCCGGGGAACAGCACCACTCGAGTCAGCACCCGGGCCCGGACCGGTACGTCGGCAAGAAGGTCGTCGTGGTGGGGTCGAACAACTCCGCGCACGACATCTGTAAAGCGCTGTACGAGAACGGCGTCGACGTGACGATGCTGCAGCGCTCGTCGACGCACGTCGTGAAGTCCGACTCGCTGATGGAGCTCGGCCTCGGCGACCTGTACTCGGAGCGTGCAGTGGCCGCCGGCATGACGACCGAGAAGGCCGACCTGACGTTCGCGTCGCTGCCGTACGCGATCATGGCCGATTTCCAGCGACCGATCTACGACGCGATCCGGGTGCGGGACAAGGACTTCTACGACCGGTTGGAGGCGGCCGGCTTCGAGCTGGACTTCGGCGACGACGACTCCGGCCTGTTCATGAAGTACCTGCGCCGCGGCTCGGGCTACTACATCGACGTCGGTGCGTGCGAGCTGGTGGCCAACGGTTCCATCAAGCTGGCGCACGGCCAGGTGTCGCACCTGACCGAGAACGCGGTGGTGCTGGCCGACGGCACCGAACTGCCCGCCGACGTCGTCGTCTACGCGACTGGCTACGGCTCGATGAACGGCTGGGCCGCCGACCTCATGGGCCAGGAGATCGCCGACCGCGTCGGCAAGGTGTGGGGCCTGGGCAGCGGGACCGCCAAGGA
This sequence comes from Mycobacterium sp. SMC-18, assembly GCF_045310895.1. Taxonomy (NCBI): domain Bacteria; kingdom Bacillati; phylum Actinomycetota; class Actinomycetes; order Mycobacteriales; family Mycobacteriaceae; genus Mycobacterium; species Mycobacterium sp. SMC-18. Next base: position 42,379 of record NZ_JBJIAL010000016.1, on the reverse strand, counting down.
CCCCGGCCCGTGGGAGGGCGAACAGCGCAACATGTGGAAGCCGACGCAGCAGGAGAACCTGTGGTTCCACGGCGGCAACCTGCACCAGTCACGGCACTACTCGCTGTATCTGGCGCTGCAGCTCAAGGCCCGGTACGAGGGCATCCCGACGCCGGTGTACGGGCTGCAGGAGGTCCATCACCTGCAGTGAGGGTTCCCTCGCCGGACCGGGGGCACCGCCCGCTCGTGGGTGGTGCCCCCAGTTCAGCGCTGGTTCAGTAGCCTTTAGCAACGTGACTTCTTCTTCTGGTGCATCCGGCATCGGCATCGCCACCATCACCTCCGACGGAACCGTCCTCGACACCTGGTTCCCGGCACCCGAACTCAACGCCGACGCCGCGGCCGGCCCGGTCCCCGCTGAGCTGGAAGCCCTCGTCGGCACCGACGAGGACCGCGGCGTGCGCACCGAGATCGTGCGCACCACCATCGCCTCGCTCGACGACAAGCCCGCCGACACGCACGATGTCTGGCTACGCCTGCACCTGCTGTCGCACCGCCTGATCGCGCCGCACGGCGCCAACTTGGACGGCATCTTCGGCCTGCTGACGAACGTGGTGTGGACCAACTTCGGCCCCTGCGCGGTCGAGGGCTTCGAGACCGTCCGCGCCAAGCTGCGTCGTCGCGGCACGGTCACCGTGTTCGGCGTCGACAAGTTCCCGCGCATGGTCGACTACGTGCTGCCGAGCGGCGTGCGCATCGCCGACGCCGACCGCGTCCGACTGGGCGCGCACCTGGCGTCGGGCACCACCGTCATGCACGAGGGCTTCGTCAACTTCAACGCCGGCACGCTGGGCACCTCGATGGTCGAGGGTCGTATCTCGGCGGGCGTCGTCGTCGATGACGGCTCCGACGTCGGCGGCGGCGCGTCGATCATGGGCACGCTGTCGGGCGGCGGCAAGGAAGTCATCTCGGTGGGCAAGCGCTGCCTGCTGGGCGCCAACGCCGGTCTGGGCATCTCGCTGGGCGACGACTGCGTCATCGAGGCCGGCCTGTACGTCACCGGCGGCACCAAGGTGACCACCGCCGACGGCCAGACCGTCAAGGCCAAGGAACTGTCCGGCTCGAACAACCTGCTGTTCCGCCGGAACTCGGTCAGTGGCGCGGTCGAGGTCGTCAAGCGCGACGGCACCGGCATCACGCTCAACGAGGCGCTGCACGCCAACTAGCGTCTGCTCACCGAAAGTGAGCTTGTGTGCGTGGTTTCATCGAAAGCTCGCACACGAGCTCACTTTCGTCGTTCAGGCCCAGGGGCCGACGCCCGTCACCTTGTCGATGGTGATGCGGGTGAGGTATCCCGGCGGCGCGCCGGCCGGTGGGAACTGGCCGTTGAACTCGGGCGCCATCACGTTGGTCAGTCGGGTCAGCACTTCCGGCGCCCCACCCTCGACGATGCGGGCGGTACCGCTGATCGCGAGGTACGGATTCACCGATGCGGCGCCCCGGTCGGTGCCGATGATGGTGACCGCCACACGCGGGTCGCGGCGCATGTTGCGCAGCTTCTTGTAGTCGCCGAGGTGCGCGCTGACCAGTTCGTCGCCCTGCAGTTCGACCCACACCACCGAAACCTGCGGGCTGCCATCGGCATTCAGAGTCACCAGCGTTGCGTTGGCCCCGTCCCCGATCAGGGCGCGGGCTTCGTCTGTGAGTTGCATGGGATCTACAAGGCTGCGGCGGCGTGTGGCATTCCCGCCGGGAAAGAGCTTGTGCGCGTGGATCCGCCCAGCTCGTCGCCGCCGGGAAGTTGGAGGTTTTCCCCCAGGGACATCGGCGCACATTCATCGCTAGCGTCAATCCGGTGAGCACGACGACCGGCGACGCGGACACCTTGACACCTACCGAACCCGACAAGATTTCGGCGCCCGAGTGGACCGGCGCGCAGAAGCTGGCGTTCCGGCTGTTCTTCACCATCGGCGGCGGAATCCTGATCCTTTCGGTTTACGGCAATCTGGGCCTGAGCGTCTTGATGGCCCCGCTTCTGCAGGGGCTCGCAAACCTGGGCAGTTTCGTGACCCGCGGCGAGGGCGCGTACCTGAACATCGACGGCGGCGCTGATTCCCTGGCGGAGTGGTGCCTGCACCTCGGCTGGATCCTGGTGGCTCTGGTGATCACCGCGGTGTGGACCGCCCTGGACCAGCATCGGCCGAACTACCGCAGCCTTGCCGCGCTGCTGCTGGTGTTCGCGCGGTTCGGTCTGGCCGTCTCGATGCTGCTCTACGGTCTGGCCAAGCTCATTCCCACGCAGATGGCCTACATGATGCTGCCCGGCTACCAGATCCAGATGGTCGGCGACGTCAGCATGATGAACACGCTGTGGGGTTTCATGGGCGCCTCGGACCCCTACTCGGTGGCCACCGGTCTGGTCGAATTCGCCGCCGGTGCCCTATTGCTGTGGCGGCGCACGTGGCTGCTGGGCGCGCTGATCGCGATCGTGGCCATGGCCCAGGTGTTCCTGCTCAACCTCTTCTACGACGTCCCGGTGAAGCTGGTGTCCGGCCAGCTGTTGTTCATTGCCGTCGCGATCACCACGCCGTACTGGAAAAGCCTGGCTCAAACGGTATTCCAGCTTGGCGCTCCCGAACCGGTCGCGCTGTGGCCGGCGCTGGGTTCCGGCAGGCGGTGGTTGCGCCGGACCGGCATCGTGGCGAAGTTCGCCATCGCAGGCGTCGTCGTCGTGCTGGTCACGACGTTCAGCGTCGTGACCTACCAGCAGATTCGGCACCGGGAATCGGACATCGACGGAGTCTGGCGCGCAACGTCATTCACCGTGGAAGGCGAACAGGCGACGCTGAAGCAGACCTCGCCGGCGCCGTGGACGAATGTCGCGATCGCGGACCGGCCCGGCGACTACACGAGCTTCGTCACTCAGGTCCCGGCGGGTTACGTGACCGTGTACCTGTTCGAGATCCGCGGCGACCGGCTCGAGATCAAGAGGCACGAAGCGGATCCGCCCACTGTGCTGCACTTTCGCCTCGACGGTCCCGACCGGCTGACGTTGACCGGCACGGTCGACGGCAAGCACATCGAAGGCGACTACCAGCGACGGCACATGCAGCGCAGCGAATCTCACTTCCGGTTGATCCAGCCGGAGATCGAGGGTGGGCCGGCCAGTCGTCTGCCCTAGACGAGGAGCTTCTTCTGCACCTTGCCCATGGCGTTACGCGGCAGGCTGTCGACGAGGCGCACCTCGCGCGGCCGTTTGTGCACCGAAAGCTGTTGCGCCACAAAGTCGATGAGTTCCTGCGCCGATGCGGAGCCGACCACGAACGCGACGATGCGCTGGCCCAGGTCGTCGTCGGGCACGCCGACCACCGCGGCCTCCGATACACCCGGGTGCCCCAGCAGGACGGTCTCGATCTCGCCGGCACCGACCCGAAAACCACCGGACTTGATCAGGTCCACCGACTCACGGCCGACGATGCGATGCATGCCCTCGGCGTCGACGACGGCCACGTCGCCGGTGCGGTACCAGCCGTCGTCACCGAGCACCTCCGCCGTCGCCTCGGGCCGGTTGAGGTACCCGCTGAACAACGTCGGCGTGGAAACCTCCAGGCGGCCAATGGTTTCCCCGTCGTGCGGCACCGGCGACCCGTCCTCGGCGACCAGCCGGGTCTGCACGCCGTCGAGCGGCAAGCCGACCCAGCCGGGCCGGCGTTCACCGTCGACCCGGGTCGACAGGGTGATCAGCGATTCGGTGCTGCCGTAGCGCTCGACGGGTGCGTGCCCGGTGAGCCGCACCAGGTCGTCGAACACCGGTACGGGCAGCGCCGCACTGCCGGACACCAGCAGCCGGGCGCCCCGCAACGCCTCGGCGGCGGCGGCATCGGCCACGACGCGGGACCACACGGTCGGCACGCCGAAGTACAACGAGCCGCCCGCCTCCGCATACGCGGCCGGTGTGGGTTTCCCGGTGTGCACGAAGCGATTTCCGATGCGCAGCGAGCCCAGCAGGCCGAGGATCAGGCCGTGCACGTGGAACAACGGCAGGCCGTGCACCAGCGTGTCGGCCGGGGTCCAGGCCCAGGCTTTGGCCAGCGCATCGATGTCGGCCGCGATGGCGCGACGGCTGATCAGCACGCCTTTCGGCAGACCCGTGGTGCCCGAGGTGTACATGATCAGCGCCGTCGAATCCGGCGAGGGCTCGGCGTAGCGGTGCCAGGACCGGGCGTGCAACCGGACCGGAACAACCGGTAGTCCTTCAGTCTCCTCGGGCGCCTCCCCCAGCCAGGCCTGCGCGCCGGAATCGGTGATCATGTGTCGGCGTTCGGCCGCACCGACATCGGCCGGCACCGGAACCACCGGCACCCCCGCGATGAGGCAGCCGGCGATCGCCAGCACCGTCTTGGCGGTAGGCCGTGCCAGGACGGCGACCAGCGACGCCCCCGCGACCCGCTCGGCGACCGATGTCGCAGCCCCGACCAGATCGCTGCGTGACAGCACCGCGCCGTCGATCCGCACCGCGTCTTCGAGGTCGTGTCCGGCAGCGACAACGGCGGGGTTCAGAGAGGTCAGCAGCACATCGCGAGGCTACTCGCCTATCCGATTCCAGCGAAGGACCCGCGTCAAAAATGACTCGCGCTCGGCCGTCGGCGCCAATAGGTTCGAAGCCGTGAGGGCGGGACATCGTCCGTTCGGCAGGGCAACCGGGGACCAGCGACAATGAAGATTCTCGTGACCGGCAGTTCGGGTCACCTGGGTGAGGCACTGATGCTGCGCTTGCAGCAGACGAACCACGAGGTCGTCGGCCTCGATACGACGGCGTCGGTCTTCACCCGCCACCAGGCATCGGTCACCGACCCGGTGGCCGTCGCCGAAGCGATACGCGGGGTCGATGCTGTTGTGCACACCGCGACGCTGCACAAGCCGCACGTCGCGACCCACACCCGGCGGGAATTCGTCGATACGAACATCACCGGCACGCTCAACCTTCTCGAGCACGCGGTCGCGGCCGGGGTGACCCGATTCGTCTACACCAGCACGACGAGCGCATTCGGGGACGCACTGGTTCCTGCTGCGCACGAACCCGCCGCGTGGATCACCGAGGACGTCGCGGACAGGCCCAAGAACATCTACGGCGTCACCAAAGCAGCCGCCGAAGACCTGTGTGAACTGTTTGCGCGCCGGCGCGGACTCCCCTGCGTGGTGTTGCGGACCTCGCGGTTCTTTCCGGAATCCGATGACAGCAAGGACATTCGGGACAGCTACGACGATGCCAACGCAAAGGTCAACGAATTCCTCTACCGCCGTGTCGATCTCGAAGATGTCGTCGAAGCCCACCTGCGGGCCATCGAGCGCGCACCTGTTATCGGGTTCGGGCGCTACATCATCAGCGCGACGTCGCCGTTCACCGTCGCGGATCTGCCGCAGTTGCGGCTGGACGCACCGGCGGTCGTGGCACGCTGCGTGCCCGGGTACGTGGACGAATACCGGCGCCGCGGCTGGACCATGTTCCCGTCGATCGACCGGGTCTACGTCAACGACCGCGCCAGGACCGAACTGGGTTGGCACCCGCGGCACACCTTCGCCGAGCTGATCGGAGCACTCGCGCAGGGTCGCGAGTTCCGCAGTTCCCTGGCGCTGTCGGTCGGCTCGAAGGGATATCACTCGCAGGTCTTCTCCGACGGCCCATACCCGGTCGAATAGCGGCACTCCGCGATACTGGAGCTGTGATCGAACGCGTCGGCTCCCGTGAGGTCTACCGCAACGCCTGGATGTCTGTGCGCGAAGACGACATCCGTCGTCCCGACGGCACCACCGGCATCTACGGCGTGGTGGACAAGCCCACCTATGCCCTGGTGATCGCCCGCGACGGCGACCGCTACCGGATGGTGGAGCAGTTCCGCTACCCGATCGGGTTGCGGCGCTGGGAGTTTGTGCAGGGCACCGCGCCGGGCACCTTGGACGGCGACGAGCCTGCGCCCGGCGATCTGGCGGCGCAGGAACTCCGCGAGGAGACCGGGCTGCGTGCCGAGACGTGGGAGGTGTTGGGCCAGTTGGACGTCGCACCCGGGATGTGCAGCCAACGCGGCTGGGCCTACCTCGCGACCGGCATCACCGAGGGCGAACACGAACGTGAGCATGAGGAGCAGGACATGCACAGCGAGTGGTTCACCGCCGATCAGATCGAGGACATGATCCGCCGCGGCGACATCACCGATGCGCAATCGTTGGCGGCGTGGACGTTGTTGCGGTTGCACACGGGCCGATAAGCGATCCTGCCAACTCCGATAAACATCGCGCCACCTGGGATGACGCCGTTTCGGGCGCCTGTTGATCTGGGCATCGCACCCAGGCACCCAGCAGGAGGCAACGGCATGAAAACGATGAGCAGTAGTACACGGCAGGCACTGGGCCGTTACGTTCTCGCAGGCGCACTCGGAGTCGGAGTCCTGGTGTCCCCGATCGTGTGGTCGTTCGCCGAGGACACGCAGAAGGCGCTGCCGGAAACCGTTGTGGCATCGCACAACAACCACGGCATCGATCAGCTGCAGTGGCTCCAGGACATCCAGCCGCACGCGCAGGCGCCACGGGTCGACACCACGGTGCACCAGAGCCAGTAGTCGGCGTCACAGACCGACTGTGTTGCGCGAGAAGAATTTTCACACTTGATCTCAACTTAGGTTGAGGTTCTAGCGTCGACAGCATGACCCAACCAGAAGTGATCGTCGACCGCGTCGTCCTGCAGGACGGCTTCGTCCCAGTGATAGACATCAGCAGCGCCCGCACCGGCGACCCGACGCACCGCCAGGCGGTGGCCGATGCGATCGGCCGGTGCTGCGAGACGAGCGGCTTCCTGATCCTGGTCGGGCACGGCGTGCCGTACAAGGCCATCAACGACGTCAACCGCGCCCTGCGCGAATTCTTCGCGCTACCGCAGGCCGAAAAGGACAGCGTCCGAGCACTTCCGGGCGACCCGCTGGCCCGTGGATTCAGCAGCGCGGGCAAGCTCGCGGCCACCAACGATGGCGCGGACGTCGCGGCCGAACACCAAGCGCCGGACCGGGTCGAGAAGTTCGTCCACTTCCCGCTGGGCAACCCGGAGGGTCTGGGCGGCGACGGCTGGACCGACGAGCGGGTGGCCGTCGCCGACCGCTGGCCCGACCTCCCGGGATTCCGCGCGGCCTACGAGCGCTACTACGCCGAAATGGAATTACTGGCGACCGAATTGTCGCGGCTGTTCGCGCTTGCCCTCGGCCTGCGCGAGGACTGGTTCGACGCGTCGATCGACCGCCACAACTCCAACCTGATGGCCAACTACTACCCGGCCGACAATCGGCCGGCCGGCGAAGTCCGGCTGAGCCAGCACAGCGACTGGGGCAATCTCACGATCCTGTTGCAGGACGAATCTCAGCGCGGGCTACAGGTTCGGGGTGACCAAGGCGAATGGATCGATGTGCCCATCGTCCCCGGATCATTCGTCATCAACATCGGCGACCTGCTGGCCCGGTGGACCAACGACCGCTGGGTCAGCACCGTGCACCGTGTAGTGAGCAACGGCGCGGGCGGAGAGCGGTTCAGCCTGCCGTTCTTCCACCAGCCCAACTTCGACGCCGTCATCGAGTGCATCCCCACGTGCACGACGGCCGACAATCCGCCGCGCTACGCACCGGTGGTGTCGGGGCCCTATCTGCTCGACAAGTTCAAGCTCGCCTACGCGCTCTGAGTTACCGCGTCACCGAACAGGTTCTCGGACAACGGCGTCGGAGAACCGAATCGGTGCGCCGTCACGGCGATCGCCTGCTCGTGCAGGAATGTCAGCAGCTCGACGCGCCCGGCTTCGACAACCGGCCCCGCGTAGAGCGCGGTGCCGACAGCGCCGGCACTGTCGCGCGCGAACTGTTCGCGGCTGCCGCCGAGCAGGCGAACCCGTCCAGGTGCGTTGCCGCGCAGGGTGTTCCGCCACGACACCGCATCCTCCACCCGGTAGACGACGCCGGCGGTGGCCAGCGTGCCGGCGATCGCCGGAGCGAGCGGAACCGGGGTGGAGACGGTCACGCGGGAGCCGGCCAGGATGCCCGCGCCGACCACGCGCAACAAGGCTGCCGGATCGGCATTCTCGGCGCGCACCGTGACCGGGACGGGCAGGTACCGGAAGACGTTCTTCTCCGCCATCAGACCGGAGACATCGCGCGCGACGCCGAACTCCGTCGCCCAGGCATGTGCGTCGGCTCCGAAGGACCGTTCGAGGAAATCGATTTCCGCGGAATCCAGCGCGAAAGTCTGTGCGGCGTCGAGGATCGCTTGTACGGCCGGCGAAACCGGAGCAGTCTGGGTCGCCGGCGCGGAACGCCAGTCACTCAGCCCGACAAGGTAGTTCGGGCCGCCCGCCTTCGTGCCCGCACCGACCGCCGATTTCTTCCACCCGCCGAAGGGCTGACGCTGCACGATCGCGCCGACGGTCGAGCGGTTCACATAGGCGTTGCCCGCCTCGACCCGGTCGAGCCAGTGTTCGATCTCCTCGCGGTCCAGACTGAAGAGGCCTGCCGTCAGTCCATAGTCGACCTGATTCTGGATGGCGATCGCCTCATCGAGATCGGCGGCGGCGATGAGGCCCAGAACCGGTCCGAAGTATTCGGTGAGGTGGAACTCCGAGCCGCGCCGAACCCCGGTCTTCACTCCCGGCGACCAGAGCCGGCCGGTGTCATCGAGTTGGCGGGGCTCCACCAGCCACTGCTCCCCCGGTCCGAGCTGCGTGAGCGCCTTCAGCAGTTTGCCGTGCGCGGGTTCGATGACGGGCCCCACCTGAACGGTCGGGTCCGACGGGTAGCCGACCTTCAGCGACGTGACGGCATCGACCAGCTGGTCGCGGAACCGCGCGGACCGCGCGACCGAGCCCACCAGAATGCCCAGCGACGCTGCCGAACACTTCTGTCCGGCATGCCCGAAGGCCGAGTACACCAGGTCTTTCACCGCGAGATCGAGATCGGCATGGGGAGTGACGATGATGGAGTTCTTGCCGCTGGTCTCGGCCAGCAGCGGCAGGTCGGGCCGGAAGCCGCGGAACAGTTCGGCGGTCTCGAACGCGCCGGTGAGGATCAGCCGGGCGACGCGCGGGTCCGATACCAACCGGGTGCCGAGATCGCCCTCGTCGAGATGCACCAACCGCAGCACGTCGCGCGGCACGCCGGCGTCCCAAAGTGCTTGCACCATGACGGATCCACACCGCCTGGCCTGCGTGGCGGGTTTGATGATGACGGGACTGCCCGCGGCCAGCGCGGCCAGCACCGACCCGGCGGGGATCGCCACCGGGAAGTTCCATGGCGGCGTCACCACCACCAATCCCGCAGGCACCGCGACGGCGCCGTCCACAGCATCGAGTTTTTCCGCCTGTGCCGCATAATAATTCGCGAAATCGATGGCCTCGGAGACCTCCGGATCGCCTTGATCCAGCGTCTTGCCGCACTCGGACGCCATCACCTCCAGCAACACCGCCCGCGCTGCCTGCAACGAGGCCGCCGCGCGCCGCAGGACCGCCGCCCGCTCAGCACCGGTCCGCTTCGCCCACACCGCACCCGCGGTGACGGCCTCGGCGATGATTCCGTCGAGCGCGGCCGTGCTCGTCACGGTGTGCTCGGCCACCAGCTCCACACCGGTCGACGACGCGGCGATCCGCTCGGTGATCGCCCGCCCCCACAACCGATTTCCGGGCAGCGCCGGATCGGTGTCGGCGACATTCGCGAACCGGCCGGCCGGGCACATTGCCGCGCGCGGATCGTCGGTACGGCGATCCTGACGACGGTTGGGCACCGGAATGACAGTCTCCCCCACGAGATCCGCGAGCGACGCGATGAACCGGTCCTTCTCGCGCTGGAACAGCGACTGGTCGTCGTGCAGCTCGAACACCGCCGACATGAAGTTGTCCTGGCTGGCACCTTCCTCCAACCGCCGCACGAGGTAGGCGATCGCGACGTCAAAGTCCTTGGGGTGCACCACCGGTACGTACAGCAATAGACCGCCGACGGTGCGCCGGACGGCTTCGGCCTGGGCCTCCGCCATCCCCAGCAGCATCTCGAACTCCACCCGGTCCCGGACGCCGCGACGCCCCGCGAGCGTCCACGCGTACGCGATGTCGAAGAGGTTGTGCCCGGCGACACCGATCCGCACGTTCGCCGTGTGTTCGGGCCGCAGCGCGTAATCCAGCACCCGTTTGTAATTGGTGTCCGTGTCCCGTTTGGTCGGCAGGGTCGCCACGGGCCAGCCGTGCAGCGAGGCCTCCACGTGTTCCATGGGCAGGTTGGCGCCCTTGACCAACCGGACCTTGATGCCCGCGCCGCCCCGCTCGCGGCGCGCGCGAGCCCAGTCCTGCAGGCGCATCATCGCGCTCAGCGCATCGGGCAGGTAGGCCTGCAGCACGATCCCGGCTTCGAGGTCCAGCAGATCGGCCCGGTCGAGCAGCTTGGTGAACACCGCGATCGTCAACTCCAGGTCGCGGTACTCCTCCATGTCGAGGTTGATGAACTTCTTCGTCGGCGCGGTCGCCGCCTGCGTGAACAACGGCAGCAGGTTCTGCGCGATGTGGTCGACGGCTTCATCGAACGCCCACGGCGAGTGCGGTGGCACGGTGGCCGAGACCTTGATCGACACGTAGTCGACGTCGGGGCGGGCGAGCAGCCGTTCGGTGCCCTGCAGCCGTCGGGCCGCCTCGGCCTGGCCGAGCACGGCCTCACCGAGCAGGTTGATGTTGAGTCCGACACCACGGCTGCGGATCCGTGCGATGGATCGTCCGAGACGGGCATCGGTTGCGTCGACGAGAAGGTGACCGACCATCTGGCGCAACGCCTTCCGGGCGACTGGGATGACCAGGCCGGGCGCGATCACCGACACCAGGGCGCCGAGCTTGATCAACAGCCGTTCGTGCAGCGGCAGGAAGGCAGGCGCGTTGCGCGCGAGGGCCCGGAGGTTGGCCGCCGCGACGCGATGGTCTTCGGGCCGGATCACCCGGTCGACGAAGCCGACGGTGAAATCCAGGCCGTGCGGATCGCGCAGGACGTCGGCCAACCGTCTGCCGGCCGGGGCGACAGGCAGGCGGGCGGCGTCGTCGAGCCAGGACCGGACCTGACTCACGACATCGGTCAGCAGATCTTCGTCACTGCCTAGCTGGGTCATCTGCCCATCATGAGCTCGTCAGACACTTAAAATAAAGCGATGATTTCTGACAGAAAAGATTAAGCAGAAATGAAACATCAGCGCGCTGATCTGCTCGACACCCGACGGCTGCGTCTGCTGCACGAGCTGAGCCTGCGTGGCACGTTGTCCGAGGTCGCCGAGGCACTGCACCAAAGCCCGTCGTCGATATCGCAGGCGCTGAGCCAGCTCGAACGCGAAGTCGGCGTGCCGCTGCTCGAAAAGGTCGGGCGCCGGCTGCGGCTCACGCCCGCCGCCGAGGTGCTCGTCGAACACACCGCGGTCATCTTGGCGCGGCTCGAGCAGGCCGCCTCCGATGTCGCGGTGCAGAGCGACGAGGCGTCCGGCACCGTTCGGCTGGCCGTCTTCCAATCGGCGGCCTCGGCCTTCATGCCGCAGATGTTGACGGAGCTGGCGACCCGCCATCCGCGGCTGCGCGTGACCATGTCGCAGCGCGAACCGGAGCAGGCGCTCTACGAGACCTGGCTGCGCGAGTTCGATCTCGTGATCGCCGAGGAGTATCCGGGGCACGCCGCGCGCGCGTATCCCGATCTGCACCGGGCACCGCTGACCACCGACCTGCTGCGGCTGGCCGTCCCACCGAGCGGAGACCCCTGGGACCGCATCTCGTCGGTCGAGGATGCCGCCGACCTGCCGTGGACGATGGAGCCCGAAGGCACCGCTTCCCGGCACTGGGCCGAACAGCTCTGCCGGAAAGCAGGTTTCGAGCCCGACGTCCGCTTCGAGACCGACGATCTCGAAGCCCAGATCGCCCTGATCGAGAACGGCAACGCCGTCGCCATCCTGCCCGACCTGATGCGCGTCCGGCGCCGTCCCGATGTCCGCGTCATCGACGTCGATCCGCGTCGGCGCGTGGTGTTCACGGCGACGCGGACCGCCATCAGCAAGACGCCGGCCATCGTGGCGTGCCGGGCCGCACTGGCTTCGGCCGTGCCCGCGCAGCTCGATGTCGACTGAACGCCCTAAATCGGGGTTTCCTTGGTGTCGTTGACGAACCTGTTCAGCAGCACGTCGAGCTGACGCAGATCGTCGGCGCTCCAGTCCGCGAGCGCACGCGCCAGGTGTTCGCGGCGCACTTCCTGCAGTGCGTCGGCCGCCCGCTGCCCCGCCGCGGTGACCTGCACGATGGACACGCGACCGTCATTGCCGTCGGCGTGCCGGGTCACGTGCCCGGCGTCGACCAGGGCCTGCACCCGCCGCGTGGTCATGCCGACGTCCATGTGCGCGGTGGTCGCCAACTGCCCGACGGGCTGCGGCCCGTCATCGATCAGCACCCGCAGCAGCGCGTACGACGGCTGCGACAGTTCGGTGTCGGCACTGGCGGCCTGCCGCTTGAAGGCCGCACGGCTCAAGCTCAACCGCACCACCTGGGCGAGGGCGGCGCTGATCGAATCCACCGACTCCATCTTGCGTTTCGACGCCCTAATCGAGACCATGGCGCGCTCCGTTCTGCAGGTCCCGGACGCAGGCCCGCACGGGTTGATCCTCGTTCTCGTCCGCACGGACCGGCGGTAGTACCACCCCGTCCGCGATGCCGTCGTACTTGGCACGCAGCAGATCCGGTAGCTGATCGTATCGCCCGGCGGTCACGAGCTGATCGAGTACGGCGTCGTCGAGGACGGCGGGCAGGTCTTCCCACCGTTGCTGTTTGATGAGGGCGCGAAGGTCGTCGGCCAAGGCGTGCCAGCCTTTTCGTTTCAGTGTCGCCGCGTAGGCGGGGGTCGAGAGCAGGAAGGCCAGCATCCGGCGTTGGCGCTCGCGGTCCTGCGCGACCAGCAGGTCGGTGCTGCCGGTGGCGACCGCGGTCGATGCCACGAGCGCCGGCAGTTCCGCGCGACCCGCCGCCGCGGCCCCACGCTGAAGTGCCGGGCGGACAACGTCTCTGAGGTAGTCCGGGTCGGAATTGGTGGAATGGGTGACGACGCCGTCCGCCACCCCGCCGGCCAGTTCACACATGCGTCCGTTGACTGCGCCCAGCCAGATGCGTGGTGGCGCGAGGTCATTCGGCCCCGGGTTGAAGTACGGCTGGAGCCGGGTGATGCGGTAGGCGTCGCCCTCGTGCCGGACGGGCTCGCCAGTGCGGAACGCTTCGAAGATCGCCTTGAGGGCACCGACGTATTCGGCCATCCGGGCCCGCGGTTCGCTCCAGGGCATGCCGAAGCGGTCTTCGATGTTCTGGCGGATCTGGGTGCCCAGGCCCAATTCGAAGCGCCCACCCGAGAAGGTCTGCAGGTCCCAGGCCGCGTAGGCGGTGAGCATGGGGCTGCGGACGAAAGCCAGGGTGACGGCCGTGCGGATGGTCAGCCGCTCGGTGTGTTCGGCGGCCAGTAGTGCCACGGCTAGCGAGTCATGCGTCGTCTCGGCGATGTGCAGGCCGTCGAAGCCAAGTCGCTCGATCCGGCGTGCGTAGGCCGGCACCTGGGTCAGCGGCAGCTCAGGCGACATGGCGGCGAATACCTGCATACGCCAGGACGCTAGCCAGCTTGGTTGACATTGTCAATTGATTGACAATGTCAACTAAAGCTACTTACGTTGTGGCCGCTCCCATTCCGACTCCACGCTCGAGGAACACCTGTGTCGCGTTTCTACTTCGACTGGTCCAACTACTTCACGATGCTGCGTCTGCTGCGCCGTGACGCCCGTTCACAGCGCCGGTGGGCGCCCTTCGTGCGATTCGCCGCCGGGGTACCACTGATGGCCGGCCTGCATGCGCTGTGCTTCGCACTCGACCCGCTCCTGTTTCCGTCATTGCGCCGCACCGAGGTTCGCGCCCCCACGTTCTGTATCGGGCACGCGCGCAGCGGCACGACGTACCTGCACCGCTTGATGGCACAGGACCAGCAGTTCAGCTACGCCCTGATGTATGAGCTGTTCTTCCCGTCGCTACTGGAAAAGAAGCTGCTGCGCTTGTTGTTTCGTGTCGACGCGGCGACCGGCGGGAGGTTGCGTCGCCGGCTCGACGAGATCGAGGAGCGGGCTTTCGCGCCGACCGAGGACATCCACAAGACCGGTTTCTTCGTGCCCGAAGAGGACGACGCGTTCCTGACGTGGTCGCTGAGTTCCGGATTCTGGATCGTGGCGTTCCCCTACATGGGCGAGTTGGACTTCTATCACGTCGACCGCTGGCCCGCGGCGAAGCGGCGCCGCATGATGGCGTTCTACAAGGAATGCGTGCGGCGCCAGATCGCCCTGAACGGCGGCGGCACCCACCTGAGCAAGAACCCGACCTTCTGCGGCCGCGTGGAGACCCTGATCGAGACCTTCCCCGACGCGAGAATCATTGTGCCGATGCGCAATCCGTACGAGACCATTCCGAGCCTGCTGAAACTGATGCAGACCGAATGGTCGCTTCGCGGGCGCGATGACCAGCTCGTCGCCGGCTCGCTGCGCGTACTCGCCGACCAATCGGTCGACACCTACCTGCATCCGCTCGAAGTGCTGGCGCGCCATCCCGAGGTGCGGGCGAGCGTCGTCGACTACCGCGAACTCGTCGGCGCGCCGTCCGCGACCATGCGCCGCGTCTATGCCGACCTCGACCTCGACGTCGGCGCAGAAGCCGAGCAGGCCTTCACCGCCGCCGAACGCCGGCCCGGCCACGAGACGACGCACCGGTACAGCCTGGCCGAGTTCGGGCTCGATCCGAATGACATTCACCGGCGACTGGCCGGCCTGTTTGACGAATACCACTGGGCCACCCTGGTAGAGGACAAAGGAGAAAGCAACGCTCATGTCAGCTGAACTCGAAACGATGCGCGCGGCGTGGACCGACATGATGGCCGCGCTGAACCGCGCCCGCGATGCCGTCGACTCCCCCGACCTGCACGCACCACCCGTGACAGCCCTCGGGGTCGCCGAAGGCTACCGGTACCTCATGGGTTTCGCGTTCAGCGCCATCGAACGCGCCTTCCACGAAGACCCCGCGTTCCCCTATTTCCGCCGCACCATCCAGCCCGTCGACAAAGCCACCATCGACAACGCCGACGCGCTGTACCTGTCGGCGGCGATCGACGGCGCCCACAATTACCTGATCCGCGGATCATTGGGACCAAATGCACCGCACTACCTCATCTTTGAGACGCACACGGTGTATGCGGGCGATACCGGCACGTTGGCCGAGCTGGGGCCGGGTGGGCGCGTCGTCACCGGGATGCTGGACTCTGCAACGCTTCTCGTCGACGACGGCGGCCGGTTCGAAATCCTGCTGGCCCCGGAGCGGCCGGCCGGCCACACCGGCAATTTCATCGCCACGGCGTCCGACGGGAACACCGCCGGATATGTCATCGCGCGCATGCTCTTTCATGACTGGGAGCACGAAACCTGCCCCGATCTGCACATCGCGCAGATCGGCGCCGAGGGCACGCATCCGGCAGCGCTGACACCGTCGTCCACGGCGGCCCGGCTACGGCGCACCGGTGAACTCGTCGAGAATCAGATGAAGTTCTGGAATGAGTTCTACGACGTCGTCCTCGAAGCACACGGCGACAAGAACGGCGACGGCATCACCTTCATGCCCCGCAACGCACTCAACGCACCCATGCCCGCCAACCTCGCGACGGGCGGCGGCCAGTGCACCAACGTCTACTCGGGCGGTACCTACGATCTGGGACCCGACGACGCACTGCTGGTCGAGCTCAATGTCCCTGTGCCACCGGCATATCTGGGTTTTCACCTGTCGAACCTCTGGGGTGAGTCACTCGACTACGCCAATCACGTCAGCAGCCTCAACGGATTTCAGACCGAACCCGACCTGGACGGCCGGCTGCGCTACGTCATCACCGGTGTCGATCCCCAGGTGCCGAATTGGCTTGACACCGCGGGACATTCGCAGGGCTTCCTCACGGTGCGGTGGACGTACAGCGCGCCGCCCGCGGAGTTGCCGACGGCGACAGTGACGGTGATCAGCCGCGACGAGGTGCGCAAGCATCTGCCCGAATCCACCCGCACCGTCAGCGCCGACGAACGTCGCGAGCAGATCAGAATCCGGCAGGAGCACGTCCAGCGGCGCTACCGCCAGTACTGATCGCGGGGTCACCACCCACTCGCGAGATGGGGGTACCTCCCGCTTGCGAGCAGACGCAAAGCTGTCCCTCTTCTCGAGAAGAGGGACAGCTTTGCGTCTGCTCGCGGAAGAACTAAGCCAAGCGGGAAACCGCGGCGGCGATGCGCTCGTCGGTCGCGGTGAGTGCGATGCGTACGAACTGCTCGCCCGCGGGGCCGTAGAACTCGCCGGGGGCGACGAGGATGCCGCGTTCGGCCAGCCACGCGACCGTTGCGCGTCCGGACTCACCGCGGGTGGCCCACAGGTAGAGGCCGGCCTCGGAGTGCTCGACGGTGAAGCCGGCGCCCCGGACCGCCGCCAGCAGCGCGTCGCGGCGCTTGGCGTACCGGTCGCGCTGGACGCGTTCGTGTTCGTCGTCGTCGAGGGCCGCGACCATCGCGGACTGCACGGGCGTCGGGACGATCATCCCGACGTGCTTGCGCACCGCCAGCAGTTCCGCGACAAGTTCCGGGTCGCCGGCGACGAAACCGGCGCGGTAGCCGGCCAGCGAGGAGGTCTTGGACAGCGAGTGCACGGCCAGCAGACCGGTGTGGTCGCCGTCGCAGACGTCGGGATGCAGCACCGACAACGGCTGGGCATCCCACGACAGGCCGAGGTAGCACTCGTCGGACGCGACGACGACGCCGCGCTCACGCGCCCAGCCGACAACCTTGCGCAGGTGGTCGACACCCAGCACCCTGCCGGTCGGGTTGCTGGGCGAGTTGAGGTACACCAGCGCGGGCACCTGGGGCCCGACCTGGGTCAGCGAATCGGCCCGCAGTACCTGTGCGCCGGCCAGCCGCGCGCCGACGTCGTACGTCGGGTAGGCCAGCTCGGGCACCACGACGGTGTCGGCGGCTCCCAAACCGAGCAGCGTCGGCAGCCAGGCGATGACCTCTTTGGTGCCGATGACGGGCAGTACCGCCTGCTCCGGCAGGCCGGTGATGCCGTAACGGCGCTGCAGGGCAGCCACCGCCGACGCGCGCACGGCCGGCGTACCGGCCGTCGTCGGGTAACCCGGTGAGGCACTGGCAGCGGCCAGCGCGTCCCGGATGACATCGGCGACCGGATCCACCGGCGTGCCGACGGACAGATCGACGATGCCGTCCGGGTGGGCACGAGCGGTCGCGGTCGCCTCCGCCAGGGTGTCCCAGGGGAACACCGGCAATGCGGCCGAGACCTTGGCTCTAGCGGACAGGGTCACTCGCCCTGCGGCGCGAGATCCTTGACCGCCTGCGGGTCGTTGTCGGTCTGGCCGACCTTCGACGCACCACCCGGCGAGCCGAGCTCGGCGAAGAAGTCGGCATTGTTCTGGGTGTACCCGCTCCACTGATCGGGGACGTCGTCCTCGTAGTAGATGGCCTCGACGGGGCAGACGGGCTCGCACGCGCCGCAGTCCACGCACTCATCGGGGTGGATGTACAGCATGCGTGCACCCTCGTAGATGCAATCGACCGGGCATTCTTCGATACATGCCTTGTCTTTGACGTCGACGCAGGGTTCGGCAATGACGTACGTCACCGGTAGTTCTCCTGTTCCAGTGGGCTGCTGGCTCGTCAGGATTACAACGAGCAGACGTCAGTATGGTGCGCCCGTACCGAAGCGTCTGGCTCAGTGTTACCTAACTTTACGCGCCGCCCGGGAAGGGTGGCGCGTGGTTACTGATACTAGACGTTGCACATACCGTCCGACTAGTTCCCACCACAGCTTTTTACGCGTGTCATTTTTGGCTTTGCAATTTGTTGCATAGGACCGTCGGTAGCACCTACGCTCATGCCGTGGCCCTCCCCCACGCCATCCTCGTGGCGTTGTGCGAACAAGCCGGTTCCGGTTACGAACTGGCCAGCCGGTTCGACCGATCGATCGGCTACTTCTGGGCCGCCACTCACCAGCAGATCTACAAGACGCTGCGCACCATGGACACCGAAGGCTGGGTCAGTGTCGAGGTCGTCGCGCAGCACGGCCGTCCGGACAAGAAGGTCTATTCGGTGACCGACGCCGGCCGGGCCGAACTCGAACGCTGGATCGCCGAACCGCTCACCGGCCGTGGTAGTTCCGTGACCGACGCTCGCACCCGCGAACTCGCGGTTAAGCTGCGCGGCGCGACGTACGGCTCCGCGAACAGCACCGCCGCCCTGCGCGAGCAGATTCGCGCGCTGCGCGCCGAACGCGCCGCGCTGCTCGACACCTATCGCGGCTACGAAAAACGTCAGTTCCCCGATCCCTCCGCACTGACCGCCAGCGCGCTGCACCAATACCTGGTGCTGCGCGGCGGTATCCGCGCCGAGCAGGGATCGGTGGACTGGTTGGACGAAATCCTGTTCGCCCTAGAAGGAACACCATGACCAACCCCTATCCGAACCTGTTGTCGCCGTTGGACCTTGGCTTCACCACGCTGCGCAATCGAGTGATCATGGGCTCGATGCACACCGGCCTCGAAGACCGCGCCCGCGACACCGGAAAGCTGGCCGAGTACTTCGCCGAGCGGGCCCGCGGCCGTGTCGGCCTGATCATCACCGGCGGCTACGCCCCCAACCGCACCGGCTGGCTGCTGCCGTTCGCCGCCGAGATGCTGTCGTCGAGCGACGCCCGCCGGCACCGCCGGATCACAGGCGCGGTGCACGCCGAAGGCGGCAAGATTCTGCTGCAGGTACTGCACGCGGGACGCTATGCGTACCACCCGCTTTCGGTCAGCGCGTCGTCGATCAAGGCCCCCATCAACCCATTCCGGCCGCGGGCCCTGCGCGATGTCGAGGGCACCATCAATGACTTCGTGCGGTGCGCGCTGCTGGCCCGCGAAGCCGGGTACGACGGCGTCGAGATCATGGGCAGCGAAGGCTATCTGCTGAACCAGTTCCTGGCGCCGCGCACCAACAAGCGCACCGACGCCTGGGGCGGCACACCCGAGAAGCGCCGCCGCTTCCCGGTCGAGATCGTCCGCCGCACGCGCGAGGCCGTCGGCCACGACTTCATCATCTGCTACCGGCTGTCGATGGCCGACTACGTCGAGGACGGCCAGACGTGGGAGGAAATCCTCACGCTGGCAACGGAAATCGAAGCCGCTGGGGCGACGATCATCAACACCGGCATCGGTTGGCACGAAGCGCGCGTACCCACCATCGTCACGTCGGTCCCCAACAGCGCGTTCGCGGACATCAGCAACGCGGTGGCGCAACACGTCACCATCCCGGTGGTCGCGTCCAACCGGATCAACATGCCCCAGTCCGCCGAACAGATCCTGGCCGACGGTGCGGTGCAACTGATCTCGATGGCGCGACCGCTGCTGAGCGACCCGGATTGGGTCCGCAAGGCACAGCGCGATGCCGCCGACGAGATCAACACCTGCATCGCCTGCAACCAGGCCTGCCTGGACCACGCGTTCGTGCACAAGACCGTGTCATGCCTGCTGAATCCGCGGGCCGGGCACGAAACCACGTTGGTACTGGGCAAGACTCGGGTGACGAAGCGCGTCGCAGTCGTCGGCGCCGGCCCCGCCGGCCTGGCCGCCGCCGTCACCGCCGCCGAGCGCGGCCACGATGTGACACTGTTCGAGGCCGGCGACCACATCGGCGGCCAATTCGATTTGGCCCGAAGGATTCCCGGCAAAGAGGAGTTCAACGAGACCCTCCGCTACTACACCACGATGCTGGCCAAGCACCGCGTGGATGTCCGGCTGAACACCCGGGCGTCGGCCGACGAACTGTCCGGCTACGACGACGTCGTGCTCGCCACCGGCGTCGCGCCGCGCATGCCTGCGATCCCGGGCATCGATCATCCGATGGTGCTGTCGTACGCGGAGGCCCTCACGGGCGCAGCGGTCGGCAAGCGCGTGGCGGTGATCGGCGCCGGCGGAATCGGTTTCGACGTCAGCGAGTTCCTCACCGTCGACGAATCGCCCACCTTGAACCTCAAGGAATGGCGCGCCGAGTGGGGCATCGCCGACGGCGGCGACTCCCGCGGCGGGTTGGCCACGCCGATCCCGCTGCCACCGGCCCGCGAGGTGTACCTGCTGCAGCGCACCAAGGGCGCCCAGGGACGCGGGCTCGGCAAAACTACGGGCTGGGTGCACCGGGCATCGGTCAAAGCCAAAGGCGTCCAGCAGCTTTCCGGCGTGAACTACGAGAAGATCGATGACGCCGGCCTGCACATCAGCTTCGGCCCCGACCGGTCCGATGCCCGCATCCTCGAGGTCGACAACGTGGTGATCTGCGCCGGCCAGGAGTCGGTGCGTGACCTCGAGGAAGGCCTGCGGCGCAACGGGATCACCCCACACGTCATCGGCGGTGCAGCGGTGGCCGCCGAGCTCGACGCCAAGCGCGCCATCCGCCAGGGCACCGAGTTGGCGGCCAAGCTCTAGTCGGCCGCTGTCCCGGCCACGGCCCTACGTCGAGCGTGGGCGTTGCCGCGCTCCGTGCGGCGTGTCGTCACCACCAAGCGCCACGCTCGGCGTAGGACGGCCGCCTTGTCGGGTTCGGGCTACAGACTGAAGCCGCCCCAGACGGCTCGGGCCCCGGTGTGCCCGATCCGCACGATCTGGTAGATCGTGGCCACGCCGACGACCACAGCCAGCACCGCCACTATGACGCGGGCCAGCGTCTCCTTGTCCCCCAGTCGTGCACCCCAGCGGTGCAGGAAAGCCACGGCCAGCGACACCACGAGCAGACCGATGACGAAAAAGACTGCGGTATCGCCGAGTTCGGCGTGCTCACGCAGCACCGGGTTGTCGGGGAGCTGCTTGATCAGCGCCTCGCCGGCTTCGATGGCGAACGGCGTCAGGATGACCGTCGTCACCGACAACGCCAGCGTCAGCCAGACCAGCCGCTCCCGAGCGGCCGTCCACACGGCGCACAGGATCGTCAGGACAGCCGTCAGCGGCGTCAGGACGACGATCGCGTGCACCAGCAGCGGATGAGCGGGCAGGTCACCAATGGTGTTCACGCCTCACAGCGTGACACTCGTGGCGCGCGAGCGTGCGCAAAGTGCACGCGACACACCGCGAAAGCCCGTACAGACACGCCCGCTCGCGGGAGAGGGCGCGGGGCAGCACCCCTGCTCGCGGGAGAGGGCTAGGCCGCGAGGGGCGAGTAGTCGGTGCTGCGCTGGCGGGCCGGGCGGCCGATGCCTTCGGCGATGGCGACCAGCTCGGCGACGGTCTTGGCCGAGCCGTTCTCCGAACCGGCCATGCGGGAGATCGTCTCCTCCATCAGCGTGCCGCCGAGGTCGTTGGCGCCGCCCTGCAGCATCACCTGGGTGCGCTCGACGCCAAGCTTGACCCATGAGGTCTGGATGCTCGGAATCCGGCCGTGCAGCATTATCCGCGCCAGTGCGTGCACGGCGCGGTTGTCGCGGTGCGTCGGGCCCGGGCGCGCCCCGCCGGCCAGATATAGCGGGCTGCTCTGGTGCACGAACGGCAGCGGCACGAACTCGGTGAAACCGCCTGTGCGGTCCTGGATTCCGCGCAGCACGTTGAGGTGTCCCACCCAGTGCTTGGGGGTGTCGACGTGCCCGTACATCATCGTCGACGACGACCGCAGCCCCACCTCGTGCGCGGTGGTCACCACGTTGATCCACTCGGCGGTCGGCAGCTTGCCCTTGGTCAGCACCCAGCGGACCTCGTCGTCGAGGATCTCGGCCGCGGTGCCCGGGATGGTGTCCAGGCCGGCCTCGCGCAGCGACGTCAGCCACTCCCGCACCGACATGCCGCTGCGCGTGACGCCGTTGGCGATCTCCATGGGCGAGAAGGCATGCACGTGCATCGACGGCACCCGCTTCTTCACTGCGCGGACCAGGTCGGCATATCCGGTGACGGGCAACTCGGGGTCGATGCCGCCCTGCATGCAGACCTCGGTGGCCCCGGCGACATGCGCCTCCCAGGCCCGGTCGGCGACCTCGTCGGTCGACAGTGAGTACGCGTCGGCGTCACCCTTGCGCTGCGCGAAGGCGCAGAACCGGCAGCCGGTGTAGCAGATGTTGGTGAAGTTGATGTTCCGGTTCACCACGAACGTGACATCGTCGCCGACGACTTCCCGCCGCAACGAATCCGCCAGCGCCGCAACGGCATCGAGCGCCGGACCGTCAGCGGTGGCGAGGGCAAGGTACTCGTCGTCGGAGCAGCCGCCCGGGTTGCGCTCCGCCGACCGCAGGGCAGCGAGCACGTCGGTGTCGATCCGCTCCGGCGCACGGGCCGCGAGCTCGGAGACCTTCTCCCGGATGGACTCCCAGTCGCCGAACGCGCTACCCAGGTCGCTGCGCGTCTCGGTCAGCCGGCCCTCGGTGTCGATCGCGGTGTGCAGATCGGTGCGGCCCAACGACTCTGACGCCTCGTCGGGTTCCTGCCACGGCAGACCGACGGGGTTGACGTCGCGCGCCCACCCGGTCTCCGGATCGGCCAGGGCGTCGACATGTCCGCGCACGCGCGGGTCGATCCACGCCGCCCCGGCCTGTACGTAGGACGGCTGCGCCGTCAGCCGCTGCACCAGGTCGTAACCGGCCTCGGCGGTGACGTCGGCCAGATCGTCGAGCGCCGGCCAGGGACGTTCGGGGTTGACGTGATCGGGGGTCAGCGGCGACACGCCACCCCAGTCGTCGACCCCGGCACCGATCAGCGCCAGGCACTCCTCGCGCGACACCAGATTCGGTGGCGCCTGGATCCGCATCTTGGGTCCGAGCACCAGTCGGGTCACCGCGATGGTGGCCAGGAAATCGTCGATCCCGGCATCGGGCGTCGCCGCCATGGCGGTGTGATCCTTGGCCCGGAAGTTCTGCACGATGACTTCCTGCACGTGCCCGAATTCCTTGTGCGACTTGCGGATCGCGTGCATGGTCTCGGCTCGCTCGGTGAGGGTCTCACCGATACCCACCAACAGGCCCGTCGTGAACGGGATGGACAGCCGGCCGGCGTCGTCCAAGGTGCGCAGTCGCACCGCCGGGTCTTTGTCGGGGCTGCCGTAGTGCGCCAGGCCCTTGGTCTCGAACAGCCGGCGCGACGTGGTCTCGAGCATCATGCCCATGGACGGTGCGACGGGCTTGAGCCGCGACAGTTCCGACCAGCTCATGACGCCGGGGTTCAGGTGCGGCAGCAGACCGGTTTCCTCGAGGACGCGAATCGCCATGGCCCGCACGTAATCCAGGGTCGAGTCGTAGCCACGCTCGTCGAGCCACTGCTTGGCCTCGTCCCAGCGGTCCTCCGGGCGGTCGCCGAGGGTGAAAAGCGCCTCCTGGCAACCCATCTCGGCGCCGCGGCGGGCGACATCGAGAATCTCGTCGGGCTCCATGTACATGCCCATGCCCTGCGTGCGCAGCTTGCCGGGCACCGTTACGAACGTGCAGTAGTGGCAGGTGTCGCGGCACAGATGCGTGACGGGGATGAACACCTTGCGCGAATACGACACCGGCAACCGGCCGGCGGCGCCGCGCCGTCCCGCTGCTTCGAGGCCGGCGTCACGGACGCGGGCCGCGCTCGCACAGAGGTCGACGAGGTCGTCGCCGCGGGCCGTCATCGCGATGGCGGCCTCGTCCACATTCAGTGACACACCATCACGGGCGCGGCGCAGGACGCGGCGCAAGGCGGACGACGGTGCGGGGACGGCGAGCGGTGGGACCACGGGAAGAGGCAGGTCTGCGCCGTTCTGGGGGTTCAGAGCCACTTCCGTGTAACCCCGCTGAAGTCGACGTTCATCCACGCGTCTCACATTCTGAAACCACTGCGCCTGGCATACCGGCCACAGTAGCGCCAGCAGGTCGGCGCGGCGCGCGCCCCATGCCCAGACACACACAGCAAACCCGCAGACTGTTAGCCGAATTTGGTGACGACCGCGTAAGTTCAGAGGGTCGGGACGCGATCATTTCGAGGAGCCATGGTGTCCGTTTCTGTCCGTTCGTATGTGATGGCGGGCGCCGCTGCTGCGACCGCCACGGCCCTCGCACTGACCCCGGTGCAGGTGGTTCCCGCCGACGTCGCGGTGCCGGCGCACCCGACCACAGTCCAACCGCACCTGACCGAGGCCATGGTCAAATTGCTGGCCGCGGCGAGCAACATGGCGCCGCCGGCGCCGAAGCTCCCTGCCGCGGGTGTCGTCCCCAAGGTGGGGCCGAACCCGTTGGCGGCCGCACCGTTGGCAGCCGGGCCGGTCGTCACCCCGCAGAACGCGGCCAGTGACTGGCTGACCAACGCGTACACCGGCATTCAGGCGTGGGTCGACTGGGGCGTCGACTACGCCACCGACGTTCTCTACTGGCTGAACTGGTTCGTGCCGTTCGCGGGCACGATCGCGGCGCAGACCGACATCTTCTACTGGACGCTGATCCGGCCCGTGTCGGACGACATCTTCTACCAGGCGGTCGTCCCGATCGTGAACGATCCGCTCAACCTGGGCGTGTGGGTCAACGGCATCGGCAATGCGATCCGCTACTCGGTCAATGACGTCATCAACTTCGGTATCGCGGAGTTCAACTACTTCTTCGGTTGGATCATCCCGCCGATTCCGCCGCTGCCGCCCATCGGCTCGCTGGCCGCCACGCAGACGACGCTCGAGTCGATCGCCAAGACGGTGCAGACCACGCTGACCAGCCTGGCCGCCGGCCTGGCCCCCGCCAAGGCCGCCGCGCAGACCGACCCGGCGACCAAGCTCGCGCCGACCGCCGCGCAGAACCCGGCGGACAAGGCTGCGGAAAAGTCCACCGAGAAGGCCGCGGAGACGCCGACGAAGGCGGACGACAAGGGCAAGGCCGACGACAAGGGCGCGCAGCCCGCGGGCACCGAGGCCGGACAGCAGGCCGAGCCCAAGGCGGACCCGAAGACCGAACCCAAGGCCGATCCGAAAGCCACCGACCCGAAGACCGAACCCAAGACCGACCCGAAGACCGAGCCCAAGACCGACGAGCCCAAGGCCGGCGCTCCGGCCGCCGGCGACCCCGCGGGATCGGCCCAGCCGCAGGACGAGGTCAAGGCGCCCAAGCCCACCAAGACCCGCGACAAGAAGCCCGGCGACAAGACCGAGGTCAAGAACAACAACGCCGGCGCAGATAACCAGACCGGCACCACCGGAACGACGAAGCCCGCCAAGGGCGACAAGGGCGGCGGCGGCAAGGCGAAGGGCGAGAAGGCCAAGGGTGAGAAGGGCGCCGGCCAGTCGCAGGGTGCCGCCGGCGGCCAGAAGGCCGGTTCGGGAAGTCACACAGCCAATAGCTGAGCCAGGCGCCCAGGTTCGCCTGCTCTTGTCACACGCCGATCACCGCCCTGACCGCAGAATCACCGACACCGTCGTTGGCTCTGCGTCAGCGGCGTCAGGCACTCAACCTTTACCGCCACAACCGCAGGATCAACCAGGCACCACGATCGACCCTGCGGCCACGGCGTCATCTACTCGATGGTTGTCGCCCTCAGTGCGGAGTCGATGCGGAAATGCCGCGTCGGTGCACACAGATCGTCCCTCCCGACGGTTCAGGCGACCTGGTCGCACATTCGCCGATTACGAGGCAGGCAGAGCGGACGCTAATCCGGCAGTGCGGCGCGCCGCTGAGCATGGCGCCACAGCACCACACCGGGCGGCGTCGCACCGAGGAGCAGGAAGATCAACGGTGAGGCCTGCATGATTCCGGCGCCGCCGAACACGACGTCATCGCCGGGGCCACCGAGCAGCAGGATCACGACGGTCGACAACCAGGCCCACATCGGGAGCGCGGCCAGGCGAGGGCGGGACGTCCACTGCAGGCCGGCCCAGACCAGGGCCGCGTTGACGAGACCACTGAGCAGGCCACTGATCGGGAACGGCACGGGGCCGAGATAGAGCGGTAGGAACAGTGCGCCGGCGACGGCCGACAAGGCGCCATCGAACGCCAGCACACCGAGCATCAATGAGCGCGCCCGACCGGAGTCGGCGCGCGGCGGGGCAGACGTCAGGTCGGGATGCTGTCGAGCAGCCCGACGAGGGAGCCGACGACCCACTGATAGTTGTCGCCGAGGCCCTGCAGGTGCTGCAAGTTGGGGTCCAGATCCGCGTCCATGGCGGCTACCCTACTCCCCCGCTTCCCGGTGTCACGCGAGGTTTATCCCGCTGAGTAGGTCAGTTTCCACACCACGGTCGTCGCGTTCGCCCGCCGTGCCGTCGACCAACAGGTAGTGCTCGACGGGGCTGATCGGCAGCGCGATGTTGTTGGACAGCGCAAAGACCCGGCCGCTCGGCTCGACCGTCACCTGCGTCTGGTGGGCCCGCATGGCGGCGACCTTGGCCGGCAGGCTGTCCTGCGCGTCGATGACGGCGTCGATGCGGTGACCGAGATCGAACGGCAGCGCACTGGCCGGGATCCGCACCCAGCTGTCGGGCAGCTCGACCTCGTTGATGGACTCCAGCGCCTCGGCCATCGACTCACCGTCCATCACGGTCCAGTAGAACTTCGGGACCTGCCACGGCTCGCCCGGATGACCGTCCCCGGCCGACGCGGCGACCGCAGCCGTCGTCACCCGGTGCGCCTGGACATGGTCGGGATGCCCGTAGCCGCCGTTGGGGTCATAGGTGACGACGACGTGCGGGCGGAAATCCCGCAGCACCGCCACCAGTTCGGAGACGGCCTCGTCCATGTCGGCGTCCGCGAACCGCTGACGGTGCCGCGCCGGGCTGCCTTCCATGCCGGAATCGCGCCAATGGCCGGCCCCACCCAGATACCGCGGCCGGTCGACGCCCAATTCCCTGAGCGCCGAAGTCAATTCGCCGATGCGGTAGCCACCCAGCTGGTCGGCTCCGTCGACCGCCAGCTGCGCCCACTGCGAACCGATGACCTCGCCCTCTTCGCCCAGCGTGCACGTGAGCACCCGCACGTCGGCGCCGCGGGCGGCGTAGTGCGCGATGGTCGCTCCGGTAGTCAGTGTCTCGTCATCCGGATGGGCATGGACGAACAGCAGCCGTGGGGTCTCCATGTCCCCCAGGCTGGCATACATTCACCGGGTGACGCGACGTGCGCTGGAGTTCGGCAGTGCGGTGCTGCTCACCGGCCTGCTCGCCGGGGTCGCCGGGGCACTGACGGTCTCGTTGCTGCACGCCGTCGAACATCTCGCCTACCACTATTCGTACGGGCTGCTGCTCGACGGCATCGGCGCCAGTTCGCCGGTTCGGCGCGCGCTGGCACCGGCGATCGGCGGAGCGCTGGCGGGGCTCGGCTGGTGGATCCTGCGTCGCCGCAGCGGGACTCCGTCACTGTCGGCGACCATCGCCGGGAAGAAGCCGATGCAGCACCTGCCGATGGCGGCCGACGCGGCGCTGCAGGCCGTGGCCGTCGGCAGCGGTGCGTCGCTCGGCCGCGAGACGGCGCCGCGCCAATTGGCCGCGGTGCTCAGCAGTTACGGGACGACGTGGCTCGGGCGGCTCACGTCATCGACGCTCGGGACGCTGACGGCCCGCGACCGCGAGATTCTGCTGTCCTGCGCCGCGGGCGCCGGCCTGGGCGCGGTGTACAGCGTGCCGCTGGGCGGGGCGTTCTTCGCCGCGCGCGTCATGATGGGCACCTGGCATCCCAAGGTCGTCGGCACGGCGCTCATCACGTCGAGCCTGGCGGTCGCGGTGTCGCATCCGGTCACCCATTTCGAGCGCGACCTCACCTGGCCGGATCCGGCACTGTCGTACCAATTCACCATGCTGGCACTGGCCATCGCACCGCTGGCGGTGGTGATCGGCCTGACGTTCAACCGGTTGATGACGTCAGCGGGGCCCAAGCCGCAGCTGACCTCCTGGCTGCTCATCCCGGGCGTCGCGCTGGCGGGGCTGGTGACCGGCATCTGCTCGATCTACCGGCCCGAGCTGCCGGGCAACGGCCGCAGCGTGCTGATCGTCAGCGTCGACGCGCAGCTGAGCCTCGCCGCCGCGGTCGTTCTCCTGGTGCTCAAACCACTGCTCACCGCGCTGTATCTGCGGGTCGGCGCGGTCGGCGGCCTGATCACGCCGGCGCTGGCCACCGGCGCCGCCGCGGGCACCGTCGCGACGTTCGCCCTCAACGGCCTGGCCGATACGCATCTGCACGTACCGGCGGTGGCACTGACCTGCGCGGCGGGCGTCCTCGCGATCACCCAGCGGGCACCGGCATTCGCGGCGTTGTTCGTCTGGGAGCTGGCGCATCCGCCGATCTGGCTGCTGCTCGTCTTCGCGGTGGCCGCGTACTCGTCGCACGGCATCCGGCTGCTGCGGGAACAGTCGGCCGCTCGCGCGAAGACCACCGAGCCGAAGCCGGCGCACAAACAACTCAGGGGACCTTGACCCACTTGCCGGCGTCGCCCACGATCCCGACCGGGACAGCGCCGGTGAGGCTGACGTTCTGCACCGTCGGGCCCGCCGCGACGATCGTGGTGTCCTGCAGGATCGGCAGCACCGTCTCCATCGCCCAGAGCTTGGGCTCCAGCTCGTTCAGCACGTCGGCGATCTTCTCGGTGCCGGCCAGCGCCGCGTCGATCTTCGGCTGGATCGCGTGGTCGCAGATGCCGGTCAAGTTACTGGGCGCCTGCACGAGCTGATCGCCGCCGAGCGGCTTGGGCAGCGGAATGGTCGGCGCCGTCGACGTCACCGTCGGCGTCGAGGGCTGCGGCACAGCGGTTTTCGAGGTTGACGCCGTCGGCTGCCCCGTGGGCGCCGGCGGCGTGGCGGTGGAGACCGCCGTCGCATCCAATCCCGGGCAGCCGTAGCGCGATGCCAGCACCGTCGCCAGGTCGCCCCCGGCATGACGCCAGCCGACGATCGCGTCTACCCGCTCCAGTCCCTCGGCGTACAGCGCCACCGGATCCATGGCCAGCACGGTGGCCTCGATCCCGACGCTGCGCAGTTGGTCGGCGGCCGTGTTCGCCACCGCGACCGACGTCGGGTCGTTGGCGGCGACGCCGATGGCCAGCCCCAGCGGCTTGCCGTCCTTGACCAGCCGATCGTGGCCCGGCGGTGGTGGCACGCCGGGAGGTGACGGTGGCGCGACGTCCGGCTCGATGTTGTACCCGGCGCGCACCAACAGGTCCATCGCGGCGTTGCGGTCCAGCGCCGGTGGCGCCGTCGGCACGTAGCCGGGGTCCGACGGCGTCCGGATCTGAGCCTGCGCCAGCGTCACGGTGTTGTCGCTGCCCGCGCCGACGGCGGCCAGCAGGCCGACGTCGAGGAGACCCAGCAGTGCCTTGCGGACCTGGACGTCGGTCAGTGCGGGCCGCTGCGCACGCAGCGTCAGCTGCATGACCCGCGGCGTGACGATCCGCGCGGTCCGCACGCCCGGGATGGCCGCGAGTTGCGCGAAAGTCGCCTGCCCACCGTGCACCTGGGCCACCTGGGTGTCCCGGTTACGGATCGAATCTGCAAGCGCCGCAGGCGATCCCCCGCGCCGGAACAGCACCTGGTCGGGCACCGACGGCACACTCCAGTACCGGTCGTTGCGCGCCAGCAGGATTTCGTCACGCTGCGGGTCGATGCTCTCGACACGGAACTGGCCGCCGGTCACCGGCATGGCCCGCGCCAGCCCGGCGCCGAACCCGCCCGGCACATCCTTGACGATGTGCGCCGGCAGGATGTTGTTGAACAGCTCCCGCCACGCCGGGTAGGGCTTGGCGAACGTCACCACGGCCGTCTTACCGCCGTCGACCGACTGGACACCGGTCACCAGGTCGTAGCCGGCGGGGTCGACGACGCCGGGCTGGCTGACCATCTGGCGCCACTGGTACCAGTAGTCGTCGGCGGCGATGGGCGCGTTGTCGGTCCACTGCGCCTCGGGACGAATCTTGTACGTGACGGTGAACGGGTTCTGATTGGTCACGTCGGCCGACAGCAGCAGCGACGGGTCGAGTTCCCAGCGTGACCCCGAGGGCGACGCCGGATCTGCGATGGGCCGGAACGAGCTCGGCAGGACCAGCGCCGAGATGGCCGCATTGACCGGCGACTGGTCGGACTGCAGATGCGGGTTGAACCCGGGCCCGATCCAGTCGATGGCCATGATGATCTGGCTCATCTTGGGCGGCGGCGGGACGACGGTCTTGGTCGTCTCGGTGCTGCGCGGCGCCGGCGGCGGACTGACGGTGCAGCCCGCAAGCGCCAGGACCGACACCAGTGCGCCTGTCGTCATCAGCTGGCGGCGGGCGGTCGGCACGCCGTTCAGGGTATCCGCCGGGTGAGCCCGAGCCACCATCCGAGGCCCCCGCCGCAAATCCCCGTCGCGCCGCTCGCCCCTGATGTGGTCCACAATCTCCGGTATGGGCCTGCTGCCGAAGCCGTACACCCCGCTGTCCGATGCCGACGTCGCCGACGCGCTGAGCCGTGCCGTCGCCGTCATCAACCCATTGCTCAACGTGCTGTCGCAAGCCGATCCGATCGGGCTCCGCAGGCGCACCCACCGGCTCCTGACCCCGCCGCGCGGTTTGGTCGGCCTGGTCCGTCGGCTGCGGGTGGGGCACCGGCGTGCCGAGGCCGGCCGCAGCCCCAGCACCGCGGACCGGGCGCTGAACGCGGGCGCCCACCTGATGAACGCCGCTGACCTGCCGGGTACCGCCGCGTGGGAGCGGCTGAGCCGGGACGAGCGCATCCACTGGTGGGTGCACCGCGTCGGCGCGTTGAACACCGTGCTGGTGGCCACGCCGGGGGCGTTCGGTGTGCTGGCCCGGGTACTGCCGGTCAGCGAATTGGCCGGTTTCATCAACCACGCCATCGTGCTGTGTGCGGTGGCCCGCGAATACGGCGTCACCGATCGGGGCGAGCAGGTGCGGCTGCTCGCCGCGGTGTTGTGCCGACGCCAGCTGCCGGCGGACTTGCTAGACGACCTGGCCGTGCCGCAGGCCCCGGAGCCGGAGACGCTGCCCGACACCCCGCCCGACGGCTGGAAGCCCCTGGAGGCCGTCACGTCGTCGCTGCCGGTCGTCGTCGTCAAGAGCATCTGGCAGCTGGCGGGCATCCTGCGCGCGACGTTCGACGAGATCGCCAAGCGGCCGCAGCCGACCAAGTGGTGGCAGCGCCTGAGCGCGCTGCCGTGGGTCGGCGCGGTGTCCACGTACTTCGGAGAGCGCGGTGCGCTGATCAAGGCGGCCGACGAGGGTGTCGCCTGGCTGGACCAAAACCAGAAGGCCGGCTAGCGCTTCGCGAAAACGCGTGCGCCGGCCGGCCTTTCGGTTCGGTGAGAGTTAGTTGCGGGCCTTCTCGCGGGCCTTGGCGCGAGCGCGCAGGCTGGCGGTCAGCTCGACCTTGCGCACGCGCACGACCTCGGGGGTGACCTCGACGCACTCGTCCTCGGCGCAGAACTCCATGGCCTGCTCCAGGCCGAGCTCCAGCGGCCGCGCCAGCGTCTCCATGACGTCGGCGGTCGAGCTGCGCATGTTGGTCAGCTTCTTCTCACGGGTGACGTTGATGTCGAGGTCCTCGGCGCGCGGGTTGATGCCCACGACCTGGCCCTCGTAGGTGTCCTGGCCCGGCTCGACGAAGAACTGACCGCGGTCGGCCAGCTGGATCATCGCGAACGGGGTCACCGAGCCGCTGCGGTCGGAGACCAGCGAGCCGGTGTGGCGGGCACGGATCTCGCCGGCCCACGGGCGGTAGCCGTCGAACACGGCGTTGGCGATGCCGGTACCGCGCGTCAGGGTGAGGAAGTCGGTGCGGAAGCCGATCAGGCCACGCGACGGCACGATGAAGTCCATGCGGACCCAGCCGGCGGCGTGGTTCGTCATCTCTTCCATGCGGCCCTTGCGGGCGGCCATCAGCTGGGTGATGGCGCCGACGAACTCTTCGGGACAGTCGATGGTCATGGCTTCGAACGGCTCGTGCAGCTTGCCGTCGATCTGCCGGGTGACCACCTGAGGCTTGCCGACCGTCAGCTCGAAGCCCTCGCGGCGCATCTGCTCGACGAGGATGGCCAGCGCCAGCTCACCACGGCCCTGGACTTCCCAGGCATCCGGCCTGCCGATGTCGACGACGCGGATCGAGACGTTACCGACCAGCTCGGAATCCAAGCGGGACTTGACCATTCGCGCGGTCAGCTTGTGACCGGAAACCTTGCCCGCCAGCGGCGAGCTGTTGGTGCCGACGGTCACCGAGATGGCCGGCTCGTCGACGGTGATGCGCGGCAGGGCGTGCGCGTGCTCGAGGTCGGCGAGGGTGTCACCGATCATGATCTCGGACATACCGGCGACGGCGACGATGTCGCCGGCGACGGCCTCGGTGGTCGGGGTGCGCTCGACACCGACGGTGACGAGCAGCTCGGTGATCTTGCCGGTGGTGATGACGGGCGCGCCGTCTACCTCACGCATCCAGGCCACCTGCTGGCCCTTCTTGATCTTGCCGTTGTAGACGCGCACCAGCGCCAGACGACCGAGGAAGGCCGACGCGTCGAGGTTGGTCACCAGCGCCTGCAGCGGGGCATCCGGGTTGCCCTTGGGCGCCGGGATGTGCTCGAGCAGCACGTCGAACAGCGGGTCCAGGTTCTCGCTGTCGGGCACCTCGCCGTTGGCGGGCTGGACGGTCGAGGCGACACCGGCGCGGCCCGAGGCGTACAGGGTCGGCAGGTCGAGGGCCTTCTCGGCCGCGGCCTGGGCTTCCTCGTCCAGGTCGGAGGCGACGTCGAGCAGCAGGTCGTGGCTCTCCTCGACGACCTCGGCGATGCGGGCGTCGGGCCGGTCGGTCTTGTTCACCACGAGGATGACGGGCAGGTGCGCGGCCAGGGCCTTGCGCAGCACGAAGCGGGTCTGCGGGAGCGGGCCCTCGGAGGCGTCGACCAGCAGCACGACACCGTCGACCATGGACAGGCCGCGCTCGACCTCGCCACCGAAGTCGGCGTGGCCGGGGGTGTCGATCACGTTGATGACCGTCACGGTGCCGTCGGCGTTGTGCCGGTGCACCGCGGTGTTCTTGGCCAGGATCGTGATGCCCTTTTCCTTTTCAAGGTCACCCGAGTCCATGATGCGTTCGGTGGAGTCGTCACCCCGGTCCAGGGCTCCGGACTGCCGCAGCATGGCATCGACGAGGGTCGTCTTGCCGTGGTCGACGTGTGCGACGATGGCGACATTTCTGAATCCGGCGCTGGCCTGCTCACTCACGCCAAAGATTGTCGCAGCGAGGGGGCCGGTTTGCGAAACCGCGGACGGCCTGGCAAAACTGCTAATCGATGAAGGCCAGCAAGCTCGCCGGGGCTAAACCGAAGAAGAAGTGCTGCCGCAGCAAGCCCCGGTGCAAGCGGTGTCCGCTGGTGCTGCACAAGGTGCAGAAGGCGGCACACCACGGGATCCACGGCAAGGATCTCGAGAAGGTTTACAAGCGCGCCCGCAAGGCCTGATATACAGCGATTGACCTGCTTCTTTACTGGTTTCGCGAGTACCGTGGAAGCGTCTCGTCAGTTCCAGAGAACCAGCGCGAGGAGGTCGTCGTCATGACCATCTACGAAGTGTTGACCGGCTTGGTCGGATTCGTGCTGGCGCTCGGCGCAACGGCCGCGATATTCGCCGGATTGGCCAATTGGGCCGGCGGATTCTTCGTGGTGCGGTGTGCTGCGTGTCACCATTTGGCGTTCTCCACGGTGAACAAACCGAAGACCGACTGCCCGCATTGCAAGTACCCTGCGCTGCTGCACCCGCTGTACACCGCGCAGCACGGCACCGCGATGGCGTCGGCGCGCGTCGTCGGCGACAAGCTGCACTACTGAGTCAGCGCGGCCGTCAGCTCGGCCAGCCACGCGCGGTCGGCGGGCACCCAGGGCAGGTCTTCGAGTTCGGCCGCCCCCACCCAGCGGACGGCGTGGTGGTCATGGGCATGGGGCGCGTCGTCGGTCGACACCCGGTACGCCCGCAACGTGACGGTGTCGGACAACGGCACGTCCTCGCCCACCTTTTCCCCGACGGTCACGATGACGCCAAGTTCCTCGTGGAGTTCCCGGGCCAGCGCCTGCGCGTCGGTCTCCCCCGGCGCGACCTTCCCACCCGGCAGCTCCCAGAGGCCCGCGAGTTCCGGCGGCCGATTGCGCTGAGCGACCAGCAGTCTGGCGTCGGCGATAAGGGCTCCGGCGACGACGATCACGTCGGCCAGGCTACTGGCTCGTCGAACGTGGGGGTTTACGCGAATATTCGGCCGAAGTACCTCGTAAACCCCCACGCTCGGCGTCAGACCGGGCATCCGGCGGCTCGCAGCTTCGCGCGCACTCTCGCGACCAGCTTTTCGGGCTCGCGCAACATCGCCGCACTGACCCGGATGACCACCCACCCCATGGCTTCCAGGATCGCGAGACGTTCGATATCCCAGGCCCGCTGCCGACTGTCGTTCCAGTGCTGGACACCGTCGTACTCGACTGCCACCTTCCACTGACGCCACCCCATGTCGACGCGGATGAACGCCTCGCCGTAATCGTCGAAGAAGCGGATCTGCGTCTCGGGAAACGGAAGGCCGCCGGCGACCAGCCCCAGCCGCAGCCGCGATTCCTGCGGCGATTCAGCACCACCGTCCACCAACGTCAGAGCAGACTGCGCCCGATGCACACCGCGGGTACCTGGATTCGCCGCGATCAACGGTTCGATGTCGACGAGTTTCAGATCGGTTGCGTTCATCAGCGCATCCACTATCGGCACGGCCCGGTGCTGCGGCAGCAGTCGCGCGAGGTCGAAGGCCGTGCGGGCGGCAGTTGTGACACGCATACCGCGCCGCACACAAATGTCTTGCGGAGCAAGGGCATACGAATGAGTCGTCAGCCCTCGTGGGCTATGGCGATCTGGCCGGACCACCACCGCGGGCGCATCGGGGTCGAGCCACTTCGTACCGTGCACCGCAGCCGCAGACACCCCGGCAATCACCGCATCCGGCCCTGCGAACAGCCAACCGGCGCGCGCCTTCAACTCGGCCGTCATCTCGACGCCCTTGGCCAGGTACACGTTGCGATAAACCATGCGATACCGGGTACGCAACTGATGCTCCGTCAGGCGTCCTGTCCGCAGCGCCTGCGACCCGAGGATGAGTTGGTCCATGACGTCACCCTCGACGGGACGGGCGACAAATCTGACGCCCAGCGACCCGGTTATCCACAGGTCAGGCCGTCGAGCGTGGGGGTTTACGCGGAAAATCGCAAACGATTCCTCGTAATCCCCCACTCTCGCCGCAACAATGGGGTCATGGCCGTCCTCACCGATGAACAAGTAGACGCCGCACTGCCCGAAGGCTGGGAACGCGCCGACGGCGCGCTACGCAGGTCCGTGAAGTTCCCGGCGTTCCTCGACGGTATCGATGCCGTCCGCCGAGTGGCGATCCACGCGGAAGCCAAGGATCATCATCCGGACATCGACATCCGTTGGCGGACAGTTACTTTCACCCTGGTCACACATTCCGAGGGTGGTATCACCGACAAGGACGTGGAGATGGCCACGGACATCAACGGACTGGTCGTCTAGTCCTGGTTCGCAGGGCCATCCACGCCAGCGTCACCACCGTCATCACCGGGTAGATCAACCCCGCCCAGGACAGGTACCACGGACGGCTGATCACCCAGATCGTCGGCTGCGCGAAACTCAGCAGCCACGGCACGCCGACCAGCAGCAGCACCAGCCAGATCCAACGCAAGACGCGCGCGGAAGCGAGCTCCGCGAACGGCCCGTGCCACAACCACATCATCAGCGGGATCAGCCACACCCAGTGGTGGGTCCACGAGATCGGCGAGAACAGCAGGCCGAACAACTGCACGACGAGCAGCGCGCCCAGTCGATCCGGCCGGCCGGGACCGTAGACGGCGCGCCAGGCGAACACCGCCAGCACGGCCGTCAGCACCACCGCGATCAGCACCGCGGGCTCGAAACCGGCGTCGTGGCCGACGATCCGCGAGATCGCGCCGCGCCAGGACTGGTTGAACGACGTCGCGACGGGACCGATCCGGTGGGCGTCGCCGAGCAGGTCCGTGAAGTAGTAGAGCGCCTGGTCGCGCAGCACCAGCCACGACACCAGCACGGTGCCGGCGAAGGTGACGGCCGCGAACACCGCAGCGCCCCACCGGCGGACGCCGAGGAAGTACAGCCCCGTGACCGCGGGCGTCAGCTTCACCCCGGCGGCCAGACCCACCAGCAGACCGGACCACCACCAGCGGGTGCTGTAGACGGCGTAGAGAACGGCCAGTACGAGGACGACGTTGATCTGCCCGTAGTCGAACGTGCTGCGCAGCGGCTCGGTCCAGATGCCGACGGCCGTCCAGGCCATGGCCAGCCGGTGCGAGGGATCGACTGGACATTTCCCGTCGCTTCGCTCGCCCCGAAACCCGATGAGCCGCAAGCTGATCCACACCACGCCGTAGAGCGCACCGATGATCCCGACCTGCCAGCAGAACGCCAGCAAACCGAACGGCACGAAGTGCAGCGGATAGAACAGCACTGCCGCGAACGGCGGATAGGTGAACGGCAGCGGGAAGTCCGGGGTCTGGTCGGCGTAGACGTAGTCGTACAGCGGGCGACCACTGCCGAGGGTCGCCGCGCCGCCGAAGTAGACGTGGAGGTCGACGAAGTTGGCCCCGTTGGGGACCAGGTAGGTCCACGCGAAGCGCGCGGCGACGCTGAGCGCCAGCATCAGCGGCGCCCATCGGAGAACTGATCGCGTGGCGGTGTTTATCGCATGACTGTAACGGTCGGTCACCCTTCGCCTTCCGATCAGTAACGGATCCATAAATGCCACACGTGTCACTTGAGTAACACCAGTAACTGAATAGCTTCGGTGATGACGCGCCACGACTGGACCGGGAGGACCCCCAAAATGCGCACACGCACCACTGGAAAATTGTTGGCCACCAGCATGATTGCCGCCGCCGGCGCAGTCCCGGTGGCGATCGCCCTGAGCGCGGTCGCCGCCGCCGACCCGGCCCCCGCGGCCCCGGCCCCCGTCGTGCCCGGCACGCCGCTGGTCAACGAACTCGCCCAGGCTCCGGTCCAGGCGCTGTCGGGTGTCACCCAGGCCCTGACCTCGGGCGCGCCGGCCGCCGCTCCGGCCGCTCCGGCCGCCACTGCATCGGTGACCCTGCCGCAGAACCTGGTCCCCGGCGCCACCGCTCCGGCGGCCGCTGCCCCGGCCGCCGCTGCTGCGCCGGCCCCGGCCCAGGGCCTGATCCCGTCGGCCAACATCAACCTGCCGCAGATTCCGGGCTCGCCCGTCCCGCTGCCGAAGCAGGTCGCCTTCCCCGGTGACCTGACCTCGCTGCTGCCGGCCGGTACCCCGCTGGCGAACCTGCTGCCGCAGCCCGCTGCTGCTGCCGCGCCCGCTGCGACCGCCGCAACCGCTGCGACCTCGCCGCTGACTGCCCCGCTCGCCGCCGCGACCGCACCGCTGGCCGCACCGCTGGCTGCCGCTGCTCCGGCCGCTGCCGCCCCGCTGGCCGCCGCCACGGCACCGCTCGCCGCTCCGGCTGCGGCGGCGTCGCCGCTGGCCACCGCACCCGCCGCCGTGGCGGCTGCCGCACCGGCTGCACAGGCCATCCCGGGCGTCGTCCCGGGGATCATGAGCCTGACCAGCCTCGCGCCGGTCATCACCTCCGGCTTGCCGTGATCCGCGCCGTAACCAGATAACCGATACGAAACCGGGGAGAGAGTCATGCAATCGAGGAAGCTGTTCGTCGCACTCGGCGCATCCGTCGCACTCACGATCAGCGCGGCCACCGTCGCCCACGCTGATCCGGCGTCGCCACTGCCGTTGCCGCTGCCCATCGATGGCCTGCAGGCTCCTGGTCTGCCGGCCATGCAGACTCTCGCCCCGGTGATCCAGCAGGCCGCCGCTGACCCGGCGGGCGCCGCGGAGCTGCTCATGGCAGCAGCCCGGGCGTTCGCCGGGAACAAGGCGGCACCGTCGGATTCGAAGAATCTGGCCAACGCCGTGAACCAGTTCGCCGCCGACCCGGCCGCGAACCACGTGCCCGCCCCGGGCGCCGTTCCTGGTGCCGAGGCCCACCTGCCGGCCGGCGTCGACCCGGTGCACGCCGTCGGCCCGGTGGCCGAGGCCGCTCCGGCACCGGCCCCGGAGGCTGCCCCGGCTCCGGCCCCCGAGGCCGCACCCGCACCCGCCGCAGCGCCTGCTCCGGCACCCGCCCCTGCCCCGGCACCTGCGCCGGCGCCGGCTCCTGAGGCCGCCCCGGCCGCTGCCCCGGTCACCCAGGCCGCGGCGACGGTCCCCGCCCCCGAAGCCGCCCCGGCCGCTGCGCCGGCCCCCGCGCCGGCCGGCGCGTTCGGCCCGGGCACGCCGATCACGCAGGACTTCATGTACCCGTCGATCAGCAACGGCTGCGGCGCTGACGGCGGCAATGTGCTGGCGACTGCGATCAGCGTGGCGGGCCCCGCGAAGATTCCGACCCCGGGCCCCGGCCCCGGCCAGACCGCCTACGTGTTCACCGCGGTCGGCACGCCCGGCCCGGCCGCCGAGCAGAAGCTGCCGCTGAACGTCACCTGGGTCAACCTGACGACCGGCAAGTCGGGCAGCGCGACCCTCAAGCCGCAGGCCGACATCAACCCGCAGGGCCCGACGACGCTGACCGCCATCGTCGACACCGGCTCGGGCAGCATCATGTCGACCATCTTCGGTCAGGTGACCACGACCGAGAAGCAGTGCCAGTTCATGCCCACCATCGGTTCCTCGGTGGTGCCGTAATCACAACATCGCTCGGGCCTGCTGTCGGCACGCGTCGGCTATCCGCTGTTCGCGGCCGTACAGCAGGCCGAAGGTGAAGCCGTTCTCACCGGCCGTCGTGCCACTCGCCAGCGCCAGGCGGCGCAAGATGTCAGATGCGACCACGGTGTCCTGGTGATCGCCCAGGATCGACTGAAATCGCTTGTAATGCTTGACCGTTCGCTTCGAGCCCTCGACATCGCGGCATAGCTCCGCCGCGTACCGGGCGCGCTTGGCGGCCTTGCGGGCGCGGTGCAACAGCGCGGCGTCGACGTCATCGCCACCGAGCGCTGCGACGAGCCGTCGGTCAGCTTTCCGTTGGGCCTTACGTGCCCGCTTGACCAGTGCGGCGGTGCTCGTCTCGAGATCGACCGGTGGCGCCGTGCGCCATGACCGCAGCACCGTCATCATCGCCCGGTAACGCGGCGAGTCCATGGCCTCGGTGATGCGCGCCCGCGCGGGCAGCTCGACGGCCTGCAGGTCATTGCGGATGCGGGCCCGGACCGGACCCAGGATCAATTCTTCCGGCAACTCTTCGAGCGCTTCGGTGAATCTGAACTGCTGCACCTGACAATCACGAACCTCGCCGAGCAGCCCCGCGAACCATCGCAGGTCCTCATCGAGCTCTTCGACAGCGGCCTGATCCAGCAGCTTGCCGAACACCCGCAGCGTGCTCCGCAGCCGCCGGATCGCCACCCGCGTGTCGTGGATGGGGTCCTGTCCCCGCCGTAATTCGATGTCGCCCAACACGATCTGGTCGATCTGGGCGTTGAGGTACCCGAGCAACGCACGCGCCGCGGGCGACACGCGCTCGACGGACCGAATCTGCGGCAGGACGTGGGCGAGCTTCGACGGAAAGCGCGACGGCCGGGCGCCCGCGGCTTTCAGACGGCGGACGAGGCGCTTCGGCATCGACGGGGTGTGCGGCCCCAGTTCGACTTCGACCTCACGCCAGGCGAGTAGCCGCTCGTTCGCCGACGCCCGCACCGAATCGTCGGCAATCTCGGCATAGAGTTCGCCGGACCCGGGCTCGGCGAGCCGGTACCGATCCCGGACGGTGTGGATCGTGGCGACGCTCGCCAGTTGCTTGCCGAGGCTGATGCCGCCGAGGAGCTCAGCGGCCGCATCGGGCAACTTCTCCGTCAACGCCCAGTGCAGTTCGACGCGCCCATCGGCGGCCGGCACCTTCAGCTGCC
Source organism: Mycobacterium sp. SMC-18 (assembly GCF_045310895.1). Classification (NCBI taxonomy): domain Bacteria; kingdom Bacillati; phylum Actinomycetota; class Actinomycetes; order Mycobacteriales; family Mycobacteriaceae; genus Mycobacterium; species Mycobacterium sp. SMC-18. The sequence goes on along the minus strand of NZ_JBJIAL010000016.1, from coordinate 2,366 downwards.
ACCCCGTGTCACCGTCGCCGGAGCGACGGCGCAGCTGGACGCGGTGCGCCAGCAGGTCGCGGTCGCTGGTGTCGTAGTAGTCGCTGGTGAGGTCGACGGTGTCGTGCTCGATGTCGGCGTCCGGGACGATGCCGCGTAGGTCGGGCAACCGAAACCGGTCATCGACGTCCCACTTGCCTTCGCGTTCCAGAACCTCGTGCATACCCAGGGGCATAGCCGCGTGCTCCGGCGATCAAACCAGCCGTGGTGTCGAGACGATGCCGAGGTCAACCAGCCGACGGCATCGTCTCGACGTGGCGGTCAGAGCTGGATCTGGCCGCCGTCGACGGCCAATTCGGCACCGGTCATGAAGCTGCTCTGGTCCGAGGCCAGGAACAGCACCGCGGCCGCGATCTCCTCAGGGCGTCCCAACCGCTTCAGCGGCACCTGCGCCGCCATGCCGTCGAGGAGATCCTGCTTCTGCTCGGCCGGTGCCAAGCCGGTCAGTCCAGGGGTTTCGATCGGTCCCGGGACGACGGTGTTGACCCGGATCTTGCGGTCGGCGAGCTCCGCTGCCCACGTGCGACCGAGCGACCGGATGGCAGCTTTGGACGCGGCGTAGAGCCCGAACGCCGGAACGCCTTCGGACGCGGCGGTGGAGCCGGCGAGGATGATCGACGCGCCGTCGTTCAGCAGCGGCAGCGTCTTCTGCACGGTGAACACCGTGCCGGCCACATTGCGGTCGAAGTTGTCGCGGTAGTGCTGGGGTGTCACATCGGCGAGGGTGGCGAAGTCGCCGCCGCCGGCATTGGCGAAGACGACGTCGAGGCCCGCGCCGTGCTCGGCGATCGCGGCGGCGAGGACGTCGAGCTCCTCTGGCTTGCTGATGTCGCTCTGGACACCGTGCGCGCCGATGGCTGCGGCCGCCTCATCGAGCCGCGTGCGATCACGTCCGGTGATGAACACGTACGCGCCCTCATCCGCGAGGCGCTTTGCGGTCGCCAGGCCGATGCCCGACGTTCCCCCGGTGACCAGTGCTGTCTTGCCGTCGAGCTGTCCCATGATCGTTGTCCTCACTGTTGTGTGCCGTTCGGCAGTCACAACATAGGTGATGTGTCACCTATTCCGCGGCATTCAGCACAGTCCACAGCCGAACGATGCGCTCGTCGACGATCTCCGCGACGTCGAAACCCGACGCCACCGTGGCGTCGTCCGGAGTACGTACCTCCCACGCCAGGAAGCCCAGGCCACGGGTCCGGCGCACCGGGCCGGCCTTCACGAAATGCAAGCCTGCCAGCTTTTCCTGCAGCTCAGCCACCTTGGCATTCAACCGGTCGCGGCCGACGGTCACGCCGTCATCATCGACCCACGTGACATCGTCCGAGTAGGTCTCCGCGATCGCGGCGGCACGGAGCCGTGGGTCGCGTTCATCGAACACGGCGAGCAGATTGGCTTCCATCAAGCGGGTGATGACTTCACTCATGACGCTCCCTATAGGTGATTTATCACCTAATTCTAACCCGGCGCGGGCGGGAGCGAGCTGTGGTGATCGAGGTTGACGTGAATGTGCTCCAGTGCCGCGGTGAACGGTCCGAGCAGGTTCTCCGGCAGCGGGTCGAAGAACAGACTGCGCACGAGGTCGACGTGCCCGGGTGCGGCCTCGGCGATCGCCCGCCGGCCGTCGGCGGTCAGCACGACATTGGTGGTGCGGCCATCCGCGGCGCTCGGTCGGCGCTCGGTCAAGCCGCGTTGTTCCATGCGACGCAATTGGTGCGAGAGCCGGCTGCGTTCCCAGCCGATCTGCGCGGCCAGGTCACTGACACGCAGGCCGCCGCCGGTGTCGCCGCTGAGCGCGACCAGCACGTCGTAGTCGGCGAGCGAGAGCCCCGAGTCGGCTTGCAGCTGCCGGTTCATCTCGTAGTTCATCCGAAGCTGTACCCGCATGTAGGCGACCCAGGCCCGCTGCTGCTTCGGCGTCAGCCAGCCCCGCTCGGGAGTCGGCTCCCCTGCCTTTCTCGGCGTCACGGTCGCCAGTATGACGGTCGGACAGACCCGACTACGCAACAGCGAGCGTGGCCACCCCCCAACGGCAGCCACGCTCGCCTTGGTTGATGGCTCAGTAGGCCATGAAGAGAATCATCTCGCGGTCGTACTCCCGACCGGGGTGTTGCTCAGCGAGGTGGGCCTGGGCCTTCTCGACCAGATCGTCCTCGTCACTGCCGGAAATCGCCTCGCCGCAGGGGCAATTCAAGTGTGTCTTAGCCATACACATCACCTTCCCATACGCATGATGGTCGGTATGGAGATTTACGGGCTCTTCACAGATGAGGGTGTAGAGGTGGTTGGCGCGTCGTTGCCGGGATAGAGGTCGAGGTCTCTCGAAAATG